>RXJK01000152.1:0-21026 GCA_003963125.1 Hyphomicrobiales bacterium | reverse complement strand
GTGAACTGATGGCCGTGCCCGACGTGAACGGCGCGCTGGTCGGCGGGGCGAGCCTGAAGGCCAAGGATTTCCTCGCCATTATTGAGGCGGCTGCCTGAGGTATCCGCGCGCTCGCAGGCCCGCCCCCGCGCGGGCGTGCTTGACCAGGGGACGGCGCCGGCTGCTAACTGTCCGTGCCCAGCCCGACTCGATTGCACACCGCCAAGCCCAGGGGCACGGATGTCGCGCATAAGCTTTGCCGCTGTCGTTGCCACAGGCCTTCTGGCCGTCGCCCCGGGCGCAGCCCACGCTGCGCCGCTCGATCCGGAAAGCTGCGCCAAGCTCAAGGTGCAGCTCGAGGAGATCGAAAAGACCGGCGCCCGCGACAATCTCGCCCGCGGCCCCGAGTGGGCGAAGGCGAACCTTACCGCCGACAAACTCGAGGACGTGCGCCGGCTGATCGAGACCGACGAGCAGCTTCTCTTCCGCTGCCCCGGCCGGCATCTCGTGAACCTGCCGCTCGAGCCCGATCCGCCACCACCGCCGCCTGCGCCCGAGGAAAAGAAGGCCGACGGCGAGCAGAAGGCGGAAGCGCCGAAGCCGCCTCCGGCCGAAAAGAAAGCCGCGGAACGGCCCAAGAAGGAGCCGCCGCAGAAGAAGGCCACGCCCAAGGTGCCGGCGGACGGCTCCGTGGACGGCGATCCGGCGGCCAAGCCCGCGCCGAAGGCGAAATCAGCCCAGAAGCAGAAGTCCAAGGGCAAGGACGACGCCTTCAAGCCGCCGGCATCGGACCCCGACAATCCGTTCGGGTTCAACTAGCGGCGTCTTCCGCGCCCTGAAGGTGTGGCCAAGGGCTCCCAGCTGAAGGGGCTGGCTGTCCCCGCCCCCTTGGTGTAGAAGCGCGCTCGATTGCGCCCGGCCGTGGGTGCCATCCCCACTCCGCAAGGACGATTCTAGCTGCAATGACGACCGTTCTGCTGATCATCCACCTCATGATTGCCGCGGGCCTCGTGGCCGTGGTGCTTTTGCAGCGCTCCGAGGGCGGCGCGCTCGGCATCGGCGGCGGCGGTGGCGGCGGCTTCCTGACGGGTCGCGGCACGGCGAACTTCCTGACGCGCGTCACGGCGGGCCTGGCGGCAGCCTTCTTCGTCACCAGCATCGCGCTGACCCTGCTCGCCAACCACACGGACAAGCCGCGCTCGATCTTCGACGCGCCCGTGCAGAAGGGCGTGCCGGCAGCGCCGAAGACGGATACGCCCACCGAGGGCGCGCTGCCGAAGCTCAATCCGATCGACCAGACCCCGAAAGCTCCGAAGTCGCAGTAATCACGCCCGGCGCACACCCGCGGCGATGCTCGTCACGAGCCGTAGACGAGCCGTGCCTACACGCGCGGCTAGAAATCGAGGAGGAAAACATGGTGGATGGCCATAAAAAAGCCTCTTCGAATCAACCGCGTTCGCTGTACTGTTAAGGCCCATGGCGCGGTACATCTTCATCACCGGCGGCGTGGTCTCCTCGCTTGGCAAGGGCCTTGCTTCCGCAGCTCTCGGATCGCTCTTGCAGTCCCGCGGATACTCCGTCCGCCTGCGCAAGCTCGATCCCTATCTCAACGTCGATCCCGGCACGATGAGCCCTTACCAGCACGGTGAGGTGTTCGTGACGGACGATGGCGCGGAAACCGATCTCGACCTCGGCCACTACGAGCGCTTCACGGGCGTGCCGGCCAAGAAGTCGGACAACATCACGACAGGCCGCATCTACCAGGAGATCCTCGCCAAGGAGCGGCGCGGGGACTATCTCGGCGGCACCGTGCAGGTCATCCCGCACGTGACGGACGCCATCAAGCAGTTCGTGCTCTCGGGCAACGAGGGCATCGACTTCGTGCTCGTCGAGATCGGCGGCACGGTCGGCGACATCGAGGGCCTGCCGTTCTTCGAGGCGATCCGCCAGCTGGGCAACGAGCTGCCGCGCGGCAACTCGATCTTCATCCACCTCACCCTGATCCCGTTCATCCCGAGCGCGGGCGAACTCAAGACCAAGCCGACGCAGCATTCCGTGAAGGAGCTGCGCTCGATCGGCATCCAGCCCAACATCCTGCTCTGCCGCTGCGACCGCCCGGTGCCGCAGTCGGAGCGGCGCAAGATCGCGCTGTTCTGCAACGTGCGCGAAGAGGCCGTGATCCAGGCGCTGGACGTCTCGACCATCTACGACGTGCCGCTCGCCTACCACCGCGAGGGGCTCGACACGCAGGTGCTGGAAGCCTTCGGCCTCGCGGACGCCAAGCCGCCGCAGCTCGACCGCTGGACGGGGATCTCGCACGCCATCGCCAACCCCGAGGGCGAAGTCACAATCGCGATCGTCGGCAAGTACACGGGGCTCAAGGACGCCTACAAGTCCCTCAACGAGGCGCTGTTCCATGGCGGCATTGCGAACCGCGTGAAGGTGAACCTCGAGTGGATCGAGAGCGAGGTGTTCGAGCGCGAGGACCCCGCGCCCTACCTCGAGAACGTGCACGGCATCCTGGTGCCCGGCGGCTTCGGCGAGCGGGGCTCGGAAGGCAAGATCCTGGCCGCGCGCTTTGCGCGGGAACGCAAAGTGCCCTACTTCGGCATCTGCTTTGGCATGCAGATGGCCGTGATCGAGGCGGCGCGCGATCTCGTCGGCATCGAGCATGCCGGCTCGACCGAGTTCGGCCCCACGGACGAGCCCGTCGTCGGCCTGATGACCGAATGGATGCGCGGCAACGAACTCGAAAAGCGCAAGGCCAACGGCGATCTCGGCGGCACCATGCGGCTTGGCGCCTATCCGGCCGCGCTCGCCAAGGGCAGCAAGGTCGCGAGCATCTACGGCTCCAACCTGATCTCGGAGCGCCACCGGCATCGCTTCGAAGTGAACATGCGCTACCGCGAGCGGCTGGAGAAGGCCGGCGTGCTGTTCTGCGGGCTCTCGCCCGACGGCCTGCTGCCCGAGATCATCGAACTGCCGGACCATCCCTGGTTCATCGGCGTGCAGTTCCACCCTGAGTTGAAGTCACGGCCCTTCGAGCCGCACCCGCTGTTCAAGAGCTTTATCACCGCGGCCGTGGAGCAGAGCAGGTTGGTGTAGGGGGTGTGGGGCAAGCGTGCTTTCTTTCGGCATCCGGCTAACGTCCGCCATTACTAAGCTTTCTGTAAAGTATGCGGACATGCCGCCGAAGCTGTTTGGTCGGCGACTTATTGTCGAACGTTTTGGCAGCACGCCTAGCATAGCTGTAGAAATTATCCGACCCAAGATGAGAGAAGTCGCGAAAGAGCTTTCTCTTGAAGACTATCGCACTTCCTTTCGCTCTTGCTGAAGCTGCCGCGTGGCGAGTTGCGTAGCTCATGCGCCGGTAGTATCGCGAAAGAGTGCGACCGCGCAGTGACACCCGCGTTCCATCGAAGGTAAACCCGAGATAAGTGGCAGGTCGATCGCAGGTGACGGATCCACCCTTGCGCTCAAACGTGCTTATCTCTGTTTTTTCTTCACTTAACGTCACCGCCCCACCAAGTTTTGCTATCTCCTTGCGGACAAAATTGACCACTTGCAGCCGGAAGCTGGGTGCACAAATTACCATAATGTCATCGGAATAACGCCGGTAGCTCCCTCCCCACTTCGAGACGTAAGCATGTACCGCTGCGTCAAAATCGAGCATAAAAACATTGGATAAGATAGCCGATATCGGGGAGCCCTGGGGGATGCCGTGCTTCTTGTCATTCGTTTTTATTAGATTTTGGAGCATTCCCCCATCACCACGCACCTTGCTCCTAAATTCGCTTGCAGAACACAGTGGGCGTGGTGGCTTGGCAGGATCTATTCCAAGCCGCCTTTGGAGCTGCTCCGCATCAATCCAGGCATAACGAGTCATTGCCCGATAAACGGCGAACCAAGACTTAGAAAGCCGATGCGCGCCAAGAACACGTTGCAGGTTTGTCTTCAAAATCTGATGGTCGACAGTGTCAAAAAAAGAAGTAATGTCTAGGCAGATAGCCACTGCGCGCTTGCGGCGCAAAATTTCTCGGAAAGCATCGTTGGCCATATCAATATTTGTACCAAGACCCTTCCTGTAACCGATCACACTTTCTGCGAATGCTTTGTTTTTAATGTATCTTTCGTACGCCTCCTGCGCGCAGAAGGCGTAGTACGCGAAGACGTAGCCGTCGACATGAGAGCAATATTTGATTGGGCGGGATTTGGTGTCAGCCTTGCGTTCCCCCTTGACGGTGCGAAAACGGCGCTTCCGATCCTCAAAGCCCAAAAATGGCCAGAACGCGTGGGCGGCCACCCAAGCATCGTCCTCTACGCGTCGCTTTGCAGATGCAAAGTCAAGCGGCTGATCGAAGTGAGGAAAAAATTTCCGGACGTACCAGCCACCTTCCCGAGGGGTCTTTTTCACGGATCCTTCCTAGAGGAAGCAAGTCCGGGGAGGCATGGGTACGCGTCCACCGCAATATCCCCCCCGGAACCAACTCGAATTCGCCTTACGGCGTCGCAGATAACGTTGTTCGCTACAATGAAGAAGGATGTCGAGCGATGCTGTTCATCAGCTACCTAAATAGCCTCAAGAACTTGCTGACCGTCACGTTGCTGGCCGTGTTGGCTGCACTACTTGACGGCGATAACACCTTCCCCTTCGGCCTATATCCGAAGGCGAAAATCATTTAATCTCGGCTTTGCACAAGTTCAAGACGGCTTTTCGTTTCTCTCCAAAATTTTTCGCTTTGATTTCTACCAGTATCTTCAAACTTTTTCGCGCCGCAAGTTTCCCGCGCTCTACCCCAGCGTGCGCCAGACGATGTACGCACCCAGCGCAACGAGGCTCGTGAAGAAGACGCGGCGGAAGGCGGGCTCGGAGAGGCGGGTGCGGGCGATCTGGCCGAGCGCCATGCCGCCCAGCGCCGGTACGAGGGCCAGCAGCGACAGGCCGGCGATGTCGAGGCTGAAGACGCGGCCGGCGACGAGATTGCCGGCGAGCGCCACGGTCGAGACGGTGAAGGAGACGGCGAGCGCCTGGATCAGCAGGTCCTTCCCCAAGTTCAGCGCCTGCAGGTAGGGCACGGACGGGATCACGAACACGCCGGTGCCGGCGCCCAGCACGCCGGTCGCGAGCCCCATCGGGAACGACAGCCACCTTTCCCAGGCCGGCGCCACGTGGAAGCGGACGGCCGCGAGCCCCAGCACGCCGTAGATGGCGATGGCCACGCCGAGCGCCGCCTGGCTGATGCGCGACGGGCTGCCCGTCAGCAGGCCGGCCGCAGCCCACGTGCCGAGGCATATGCCGGCGAACATCGGCCACAGGCGCCGCAGGATCAGCCGCATGCCCGGCCCGTCGAGCATCTGCCAGACGTTCGTCACGATCGAGGGCACCACCAGGATGGCGGCGGCCTGCGAGGTCGGCATGGCAAGGGCAAGCAGCCCCATCGAGATGGTCGGAAGCCCTAAGCCGATCACGCCCTTCACGAAACCGGCGAGGAGGAAGGTGGCGACGACGAGCGCCAGGGTCAGGGTCAGCATGCGGGCCTTACGGAGCCTTTCGGTCTGGGTGGGACGCCGCCACCGGGTTTGATGTCTGGCGGCCCTAGCGCGTGCCGTCTGCTTCGAACGGGAGGCACTTCAGGCGTTGGGTTGGAGAAGCGGACCCGGGTAGACCTCAAGGCCGACCCGGGCCCGACGCTAGCTCATCCGGCCCCTCCGACACTTCGGCGCAGACGAAAATGTCCCTTCCTGGCCCGCGACCCAGAGCGTTGCTGAAATTTTGCCACAGGTCCGCCCGGTGTTGGCCCACAGCGGGCGATAGGGGGAGAAGTTGCCGCCTGGACCCTTGTAGCTTACCGGTCTTGTGCGGTGCGGCAGATTCGAGCCGGCCGTTTGCGGGATGCTAGGGAGCATAGGTCTGATGGAACGACTGGACGCGGGGCGCGGGCGCGCGCTGCTCGCCACGACGGCGCTGGCAACGATCCTTCTCATCGGCGGTACCACCGCCACGCTGGCCCAGTCGAGCGACACGCCGAATGCCGGGCTCGTCGCCCCGCCCGCCGATACCGTGATCCCGCCCCCGGCCGAGACGGCATCGACCGACACCCCCAAGGCGGACGCTGCTCCGCAGCCCGAAGCGCCCGTGAAGGCCGAGGCCCCGGCCAAAGCCGAAGAGCTGGCGCCCCCGGCGCCCGCGGTCGCCGCCACCGTAGCGCCGGAAGCCGCGCCGCCGAGCCCGATTGTGGAGGCCATCCGCAAGCAGCTCGCCGACGCCCGCAGCAGTGGCGCGGACGGCGCCGCGCTCGCCGCCTTCTACGCCAAACGCGCGCAGCCGCTGTGGGTGACCGAGACGGGCTTCACGCCGGCCGCCACGCACGCCATGACCGAGATCGCGCGGGCCGACGAGTGGGGCCTCGAGGCGAAGCAGTTCGAGCTGCCCGCTGCGCCGATCGGTGGCGACCTCACGCAGCTCGCCTCTGCCGACATCAAGCTCTCGCTCGCCGTCCTCAAGTATGCGCGGCATGCGCGCGGGGGACGCGTGGATCCGCAGCAGCTGAGCCCCAACCTCGACCAGAAGCTGGCGCTCCGCGACCCGGCCGTCGTGCTCGAGAAGATCGCCGCGACGGACAAGCCCGGCGACTATCTGACCTCGCTGCATCCCAAGCACGAGCAGTTCCAGAAGCTGCGCGTGGCGCTGCTGAAGGCGCGCGCGGGTGATACTGGTCCCGTGCCAGAAACGCCGGCCTTCACCGCCATTCCGGATGGTCCGCAACTGAAGTCCGGCAGCAAGCACGCAAACGTGCCGCTCCTGCGCCAGCGCCTCGGGCTCGAGGCGCGCGCGGGCGACCAGATCTTCGACGCCGAACTCGTCGAGGCGCTGAAGGCGTTCCAGCGCGACAAGGGCCTGCCCGCCAACGGCCAGCTGACGCCGAAGACGCGGCAAGCCCTCAACGCCGAAGCGCCGCGGCCCGCCGCGAAGCCGCAATCGCTGGTGCCGAAGCTCGTTCTCAACATGGAGCGCTGGCGCTGGATGCCCGAGGACATGGGCGCCTTCCACGTCTGGCAGAACACGCCGGAATACACCGTGCGCGTCGTGAAAGACGGCGCCGTGATCCACCAGGCGCGCGTCGTCGTCGGCAAGGTCGGCAACCAGACGCCCGTCTTCTCCGCGCGCATGCAGTACGTCGTGTTCCACCCCGAGTGGGGCGTGCCGGACAGCATCAAGGTGAAGGAGATCCTGCCCTACCTGAAGCCGTCGTCGGACGATCTTCTCGGCGGGCTGTTCGGCGGGGCCTTCGGCGGCGGCGTCGATACGCGCGTGCTCGAGAAGCACAATCTGCGCGTCAGCTTCAACGGCAAGACGGTCGACGCGACCCAGGTCAACTGGAACCAGGTCGACATCCGGCGCTACACCTTCATCCAGCCTGCTGGCTCCACGAACGTGCTGGGGCTCGTGAAATTCCGCTTCCCCAACAAGCACGACGTCTACATGCACGACACGCCGCAGCGCGACCTCTTCAACAAGGAGGTGCGCGCCTTCAGCCACGGCTGCGTGCGCGTGCAGGATCCGATCCGCTTCGCCGAAGTGCTGCTGCAGCAGGACAAGGGCTGGATGCCGGACCAGATCCGCGGGATCGTCGCCGCGGGGCAGACGCAGGAAGTCGAGCTGACGAACCGCATCCCGGTGCACCTGAGCTACTTCACGACGATCGCTGCCGAGGACGGGCAGATCAAGGTGTTCGACGATATCTACGGGCATGACGCGCGGCTTGCCGCGGCGCTCGCCGGCAAGTACGTGCCGCCCGAGGTCGTAGCCGAAGCTTCCCCGGAAGCGCCCGTGAAGGGCAAGAAGGGCAAGAAGCGTCCGGTCACCGACAACCTCTGGTAGCTTCCGACGTCCATCCCGCCTGAGGCGCCAAAAGTCTGTCCAGTTGCAGCGCGCGAGAGCATATTGATCGCGACGGAACGGGCGTGTACCCGACGTTCACCCCGAAGCCGCGGACATCGCTCCGGGTTGCAGGGGCGCCCCTGATTGCCTCGGGTCTCCTTGCCTGCCTGATCTCCATCGAGGGGCAAGTTGGCAACGAATGGGCGTGCTGGCGCGGAAGAAAGAAGGGTCGGAGCCCATCACCTGGTCCGGTTCTGAGGGGACGGAGGACGAGGCCGCGCTGCTCGCTCGCATTGCCGAGGGCGAGGCCGATGCCTTTCGCCTGATCGTCGACCGGCACCTGCCGGCCCTGCTCGGGATCGCACGCCGCATGCTGCGGGACGAGGCCGAGGCGGAAGACCTGGCGCAGGAAGCGCTGCTGCGCTTGTGGCGCAATGCCGGCAATCTCGAGATCGGTGCGGGGGGCGTGCGGCCGTGGCTGCGGCGCGTCGTGTCGAACCTGTGCATCGACCGGGTGCGCGCGGCCAAGAACACGTCCGTCGTCGATACGCTGCCGGAGGTTCCGGCGCCGGCAACGCAGGTGCGGCACCTTGCGGAGCAGGATCTCGCCCAGCGCGTCGACGCGGTGCTGAAGAGCCTGCCCGAACGGCAGCGCCTGGCCTTAACCCTTTTCCACTACGAGGGCATGAGCCAGATCGAGGTGGGCGAGGTGCTGGGCGTTTCCGACGAGGCGGTGGAATCGCTACTGGCGCGGGCACGGCGCACCTTGAAGGCCGCGCTCAAGGACGACTGGCAGGCGCTGATGCCGGAGGCGGATTTGGAGCCGCCCGAAGGCGGCAGCGGGCGGGACGGCGGATAGAGAACGGATACATCCAGAGTTCGGACGTGGCGGGCGGCAAGGTTGGGCAGTGACATGAAGACCGAGATGAAGCTTGAAGACTTCGAGGCTTTACTCGACGGGCACGGCGGAGATCGCACGCGCTGGCCGCTCGATCAGCGGGCGGCGGCGAACCGGCTGCTCGCGCAAGACGCCGACGCGCGGCGCCTGCTGGCCGAGGCGCAGGCGCTCGACAGCCTCCTCGACCGGCGGCCCGCAGCAGGCACGGACCTCGACGCGCTCGCGGCCCGCATCGTCGCGACGGCGCAGCGCTCGCCGCGGCTCGCCGCATCGGCCCCTGGCGCCGCGCTTGCTGCCAAGCCATCCGTGCCGCTGCGCCGGCGTGGTCCGTTCGAGATGGATTCCGTCGGTATCGGCGCGCTGCTGACGGCGGCCTCGCTGGTGCTCGGCATCCTGATCGGTCTTTCCGGCTTGCCGCAGGCCGTGCTGCGGCCGGTGCAGCAGTTCACGGGGTTGCCCGTGGCGTCCGCGCAGTCGACCCACGCCTCGAGCATCGATACCCTGGACGAGGATCTTCTATGACGACGGAGACGCCGGGCACGACGCCGCCGTCCACGCGCATTCCGCGCTGGGTGCTGGTGGTGCTTTGCCTGTCGCTGGCGGCGAACGTGTTCGTCGTAGGGTCGCTCGGCGCTGCCATGTGGCGTTTCCACCGCGCGCCGCCGCCCGAATTCGGGCCGCCCAATTTGCTCGGCTACTCCGTGTCGCTCGACCGTGATCGGCGCAAGCAGATCTACGAAGGTACGGCCTCGATCCGCCAGCGGTTGCGGCCGCTGCGGCAGGAGATCCGGCAAGCGCGCAACGAACTCACCGCCACCATCGCCGCCGATCCCTTCGACGCCACCAAGTTCGATGCCGCGCAGGCGCAGCTCGTCGCCAAGGAGAACGAGGCGCGCGAACTCACCCGGCAGCTTTATACCGAGATCGCCAAGAACCTGACGCCCGAGGAACGGCGCGCCTATGGTCGCTGGCGCGAGCGGCGCGGGCCTCCGCCGCCCGTCGGGCTTCTCGACGATCCGGACGGCCCTTCCCACGGCGGCCCGCCCTTCCGCCGGCATTAGGCCGCTTCACGAGAATCAAGCCGCCCTTTCTCTTGCTTTCCCGGGCGAGCGTAGCGAGACCCGGGATCTTTCCCCGTCGAGATCTACTTCCACGCTGCAGGGTCCCGGACAGCCGTGCTCGCGCACGGCTTCCGGGAACGCGCTCGCATGGAGGGCTGTGCGGGCCTTCACACCGGCGCGGGCGCAAAGGGAGCGATTCCGAGCGAGGCTGGCAACTGCCTTGATTGATTTTGCTTGGGATGTACGATCCCGCTCCCTCATGGCGTGCGCGGGAAGCGGCGCCATTGTCCATTCGACCAGCCCTGCGAAAGCGATCGCCTCCCATGAAGATCACTGGCTTCACGTCCGGCTCCTTCGATCCTCCCACCAAGGGCCACATCGACGTGATCGCCCGCGCCGCCCGCATGGTCGACCGGCTCGTCGTCGGCGTGGGCGTGCATCCGGGCAAGGTGCCGCTGTTCACCGCGGCCGAGCGCATCGAGATGCTGGAAGGCGAGACGGCGCCGATCGCCAAGGCCACGGGCTGCAAGATCAAGATCGTGACGTTCGACACGCTCACCATCGACGCCGCGCGCACCGAGGAGGCGACCATCATCTTCCGCGGCCTCCGGGATGCGACGGACTTCGACTACGAGATGCAGATGGCCGGCATGAACGGCGCCATGGCGCCCGACATTGACACCGTGTTCCTGCCGGCGAGCCCCGGTGTGCGCCACGTGACGGGCACGCTCGTGCGCCAGATCGCGCTGATGGGCGGGCCGATCGGCGATTTCGTCTCCGGCGCCGTCGCCAAGCGCCTCAAGGCCAAAGCCGCGCAGCGCAAGAAGGGGTGAGGTCCAAACCCATCCCTCTTGCGTCCCGGGATGGCGCGCAGCGCCAGTCCGGGGCCTTGCCCGGTTGCGGTCCGCACTCACGCGCATGCAATCGCGTACCCCAACTTCACGCGGCAAGATCCCGGACAATCGCGCTGCCGCGCGATTTCCGGGAACGCAAAAATCGGGGGGCCGAAAAATCACTCCTGTCATGAGGGGATGCTGGGCCACCATTCAACTGTCATCCCGACCGGAGCGCGAAGCGCGTAGCGCCGGGACCCAGGGGCAGAGGTTGCGCCCGTGGCCCCTGGGTCCCGGATCGGTGCTGCGCACCGTCCGGGATGACAGGATGGGGAGCTTCAGGCTTGAGGTGTCAGGCTTCGAGGTTGGAGGGCTCAGGAATTGGCGCGGTGAGCGTGCCCGGAGCCGGTCACATCTGGCGGCGGAGCTGGCGCATCTTGCGAACCTGCCAGCGGCTGATGAAGCGCGGCGTGCGGCCGAACACGGCGAACCAGTGCGCCACGAGGCCGACGCCCCACCCGAGCAGCACCCAGTGCGCCCACCACACGTCGTCCGTGATGGTGACGTTGATGATCACGAGCAGCAGGTTGATGATGACGTAGACCGCCGCGTGAACGTAGAAGGCGGTGATGTCCTCGACCCGCTTCGCAGCCTTGAGAGTTCTTTCGTCCACGCGAGCGCCTCTTTCGCAGGTGACGTGAGGGAACCTTAGACCAGTTCGAGACTGCTTCGCCACTGCGGAGTGGCATCCCTGTCAGCGTCCAATGCCGGTATGGATAATCCAGGCCATGAGGCCGGCGAGCACCAGGGCGGCAAGGCCCGTCGCCCACCGCGACGCCCGTGTCTGGCGGGCCTGCGCGCGGGCGAGGCGGGCGATGCTGTCGTCGTCGAGGCGCACACCGGATCGCGCCATATCGGCGAGCGCCAAAGCCGTGCCTTCGGCGCGCTGCAGTAGAGCCGGCAGGTCCATCAGCAGCTTGCCAACCGTCCCCGCGCCGTCGCTCGCGTCCCGTAGGCGCCCCGCGACCCCCAGGTTCTCCTCAACCCAGGCCTTGGCGATGGGTTCGGCCGCGACCCACATATTGAGCTCGGGGTCGAGCGCGCGGGCGACGCCCTCCACGACGACCATGGTCTTCTGCAGAAGGATCAACTCGGGCCGCGTCTCCATGTCGAAGACGTCGGTGTAGGCGAAGAGCTGGCCGAGGAGATCGGCCATGGAGATCTCGTCCGCCGTGCGCCCATGGATCGGCTCGCCGATGGCGCGCATGGCCTGGGCGAAGACTTCGACGGAGTGATGCGTTGGCACGTAGCCCGCATCGAAGTGCATCTGCGCCGTGCGACGATAGTCGCGCGTGATGAGCCCGTGCAGGATCTCGGCGAGAAAGCGGCGCTCGCGGGGGCCCAGCCTGCCGACGATGCCGAAGTCGACTGCGACCACCGTGCCCTGGCGATCGATGAGCAGGTTGCCCTGGTGCATGTCGGCGTGGAAGAAGCCGTCGCGCATGGCATGGCGCAGGAACGAACGCAGGATGATGAGGCCGAGGCGCTTGCGGTCGAGGCCGGCGGCCTCGATCGCGGCGATGTCGCGCGCGGGGATGCCGTCGATCCACTCGATGGTGAGGAGGCGGCGCGCGGTGCGGCGCCAGTCGACGGCGGGCACGCGAAAGGCGCCGTCGGGCAGGTTCTGGTCGTCCTTGATGTTGTCGGCCATCTCGGAGATGGCGGCGGCCTCGAGGCGCAGGTCCATCTCGAGTTCGACGGATCGGGCGAGCGTATCGACGACGGCCACGGGCTTGAGGCGGCGCGAGAACGGCACGAGGCGTTCGATCAGACGCGCGGCGCGGAAGAAACTCGACAGGTCGGCGCGGAAGCGGCGCTCGACGTCGGGCCGCAGCACCTTGACGGCCACCTCGCGGCGGACACCGTTCTCCTCCACCACCGCCTTGTGGACCTGGGCGATGGAGGCGGCAGCCACGGGCGGCCCGAATTCCACGAAATGGTCCTCGAGCTTGCCGCCGAGCGCCTCTTCGACGACACGGCGCGCCTCCCGCATCGAGAAGGGCGGCAGCTTGTCCTGCAACTCCGTCAGATCCTCGGCGAGTTCGGGACTGATCAGATCGCGGCGGGTGGCCAAAAACTGGCCCAGCTTGATGTAGCTCGGGCCAAGGCTCGTCAGTGCGCGCGACAGACGGCCCGAGCGCGAGGTCGCGGGCGAGACGAGCCAGCCAAGCATGCGCAACGGCAGGGTGAGGGCCCGCAACAGGTGCAGCGGCCACGGCGTCGGCATCCCGGCCGGCACGAAGCGCACGCCGTGCTGGGCGAGCACGACGCCTGTTCGCGCCAGGCGCAGAAAGTCGGTGAAGGCGGAGGCCATGCGTGTTCGGGACCGCGCGGAGGCGAAGCAGGACGAGAAACGAGGCCGCACATTGCCCGAGGCGCCGCCGGGGTCAAGCAAAGCCCGCAGGGAGCGTTTAGAGGGCCTTCGCGGCTCCGGGTGCCGCCGGAAATTCCGGGTTGCGCAGGCCGAACACGAGGGCCTGGGTCATGGCGGCGCGCAGCGTCTCGAACCCGGGCTCGGGGCCGAGCTGCCCCGCGAGTTGTAGGACGATCAATCCGTGCAGGCTCGCCCAGAACAGGTGGCCGATGACAACCGGATCGCCGACGAGGAGGCCCTGCTTCAAGATCTCGCGCACGTGGTTGGTCATGGTCTCTCGGGCGCGCGCACCCATGGCATCCAGGTCCGGGTAACGGCCCTTCTCCTCGGGCGCGGTGTTGAACATCAGGCGATAGAGCTGCGGGTTGGAAAAGGCGAAGGACACATAGGCGTCGCCGACGTCGAGAGAGCGCTGCTGGGCCCGGTTTGGCCCGCCCGGAGGCGCCTCGAGCGCTTCGGCGAAGCGCTGGAAGGCTGCGGCCTTCACCGCTGCCAGGATGTCGTCCTTGTCCTTGAAATAGCGGTAGGGAAGCATGGGGCTGCAGCCCACTTCCGCCGCCAGTTCGCGCATCGTGAAGTCGATGGAATCGCGGCCCACGATCAGGCGTTCGGCCGCGTCGACCAGACGCTGGCGGAACGCCTCCGCCTCTCCCTTCGCAACGACCTTTGGCATTCCCGATCGACCCCGCTTTCGGCCTGTCGCGGGGCCTTGTTCAACTCGACTCGCGCCCTGCGACACTCCTACGACTACGATCCCCTTGACGATTATACAATGTAAATTTACAATGTAAAAAGAAACTGCACACCTCGGAGGCCGTCATGAGGACTTTCCTGCTCGTCAAAGCCGCGCTGCTGCCACTGCCGCTCTATGCCCTCGGCGCCTGGATGGGATGTCCCTTCGAGGCGGCGGCCGCGGGCCTGCTCTACGGGATCGCCTGGGCGCTGCTGCGCCATCGGGGCAAGCTGCCGCCGCCCTTCGAGACGGCGCTTCTGGCCGGGCTCGCTGTGGTGGTCGTCGCGCATCTCGCGGGAGCCGCCGATCTTGCACGACACTCCAACGCGATCGTTCTGGCAGCGCTGGCGCTGGGCGCCACCGTGAGCATCGCCATCGGCCGCCCTTGGACTGGCGAATTCTCAGCTGGCGAATACCAGGGCGCGAGCGCCTCGCCGCTCTTCCGCATCATCAACGCGCAGATCTCGGGCGTGTGGGCCGTGCTGTTCGCCTGGTTCGCCCTCGCCTCGTTCCTGGCACTGCCGTCGCTGGCGACGACAATCCCCATGGTGCTCGGCGGCATCGCCTCCGTCCTGATGCCGCGCGTGCTCGTGAAGCGCGCACTCATCCGCATGGCGCAGGGCGACCAGCGTAATGCCTGGCCCGCGCCGGACTTCGCCAAGCCCATCGTGGCGCCTGCCGCCGACGAAACGTGCGACGTCGCCGTGATCGGTGCAGGCCTCGGTGGGCTCACGGCAGCGGCGCTCCTCGCGCAGGAGGGCCTGAAGGTGCACGTCTACGAGCATCACGTGGTTCCGGGCGGGTTCTCGCACACGTGGCTGCGCGTGGCGCATGCGCGCGATCCGGAAACCAACGCCAAGCTCGTCTTCCGCTTCGACTCGGGCGTGCACGACGTCTCAGGCTGGTATCCGGGCGGCACGGTGCACACGCTCTTCACGCGGCTCGGCATCGCGAACGACAGCCGATGGTCGCGGCTCGACCATCGCTACGTGCTCGACGGCAAGACGGTCGACGTGCCGCGCGACTGGCGCGCGTATGCCGCCAAGCTCGGCGAGATGTATCCGGCGGACGCGTCGGGCATCGCCGCGCTGTTCGAGGAGATCGCGGCGATCTTCAAGGGCATGTTCTCGACAGCGGAAGGCCGCAGCGGCATTCCCGGAACGCCTTCCTCGCCCGATGCCCTCCTCGCCTTCGCGCGCAACAATCCGCTGGCCATGCAGTGGATGGACAAACCCTGGGACGTCTTCATCCGCCGGCACGTCAAGGGCGAGGCGGCATTGGCGTGGATCTCCGCGCTGACGGGCTACATCTCCGACAGCGGGCGCACGCTCACGGTCGCCGACATGGTGCCTCTTTATGGCTACTACTTCCACGGCGGCCACTATCCGGTCGGCGGGTCGGGCGTGATCGCCGAGAGCCTGGTGCGTGCGATCGAAGCGGCGGGCGGAGAGGTACACTTGCGCACACCCGTCGTGCGCATCCTCACCGAGGCCATGACAGCGCGCGGCCTGATCGTGCACGACCACAAGGGTCGCGAGCGACGGGTGGCGGCGAAGGCCGTCGTCTGCAACGCCGACCTCTCGATCATGCTGTCGAAGCTGATCGACGACGCCGACGTGCGCGCGGCCTTCGAGACGCAGATGGGACCGATGACGCCCGCCTGCTCGGCCGTCGCGGTGCATCTGGGTATCAAAGGTAAGCTCGACATGCCGGCCGTGGTGCATGTCGCCGCGGATGGCGCACATGGGGGCATGGTCATTCCGTCCGTGCTCGACCCGTCGTGCGCGCCCGAGGGCTATTCGACGATCGAGATCCTCAAGCTCGTGCCCGATGCGGAAGCGCGCACGTGGTATCCGGGCGAACCCAGCGACGACGCGCACGACCTCGACGCCGTTCGCCATTCCAACGCCTACATCGACCGCAAGGCGCGCATGGGTGACGAACTCATCGCCATGGCGCGCCACGTCATCCCGGACATCGACGCGCGCATCGTGTTCCGCAACGAGGCGACGCCACTCACCTACCAGCGCTATTCCTGGACGCGGCACGGCTCCATCTACGGCACGCGGACTTCGAACGGAAAGGCGCCCGTCAAGACACCGGTCGCGAACCTGACGCTGGCGGGCGCCGCCACGCACGGGGCGGGCGTTGAGGCTGTCGTGATATCCGGAGCGCTGGCGGCCGAGGCGCTGGTGCCGGGGCTGCTGTCGCGCCCGGCGGCGGCGCGACAGGCGAGGCCGATGGCGGCGGCTGCTACAGGCTCAGCGGCTTCTTCCGCAGCGTAGGCTTCTCGGTGATGCTGCTGCTCGTGACGACCTGGGAGCGCAGCGGCTTGCCCTGGCGCACGGGCGCGGTGAAGCGCACGCCGAGCTCATTGCCCCTGCGCCGGACGACTTCGCAATCGGCGCGCAGGCCGTCGAGTTCGACGACCAATTCGAAATGCTCGGGGATGCCGACGGGGTCTTCCACGATAAGGCGCGCGCCCGTCTCGGACATGTCGCGGATGGTGCACTTGAAGGACAGCAGGCCGCCCTTGGCCAGCAGGATGCCGGCCTTCAGCATACGACGGCGAGGGGAAGCGCGTTGTTCTTCAGGCATGGATCACGTCACTTCCGCCTTCGCGGGACCCTGCAGGCGGATGTACAGCCAAGCGTCCTCCGACGCCAGCTTAAGCGCGTATCCGCTAGCTTTCGGTTAATTCGGCCGTCTCTCCCGCGGGCTCGGCGGGGTCATGCAGAAGACTTGCAACGGCACCGTTGGCAAACTCCAGACGGTCCGACAGGATCTTGATCAGATAGACAAGAAATTGCTGCGCGAGATCCGGCATCTCGCGCAGCATGCGCTGGTATTCGCCGCGGCTCAGCGTGTAGACGACCACGTCCCCGTCGGCGATCACGCTCGCCGACCGCTTCTGCCCGCGGAAAAAGCCCATCTCGCCGAGCACGGTGCGGCGTGCCATGCGGCGCACCTCCACCGGTTTGTGCGGCGATCCGACGACGATCGAGACGCTGCCGGTGGCGATGATGTCGATGGTGTCGGCCCCGCTGCCGGCCACGTAGAGGGCCTCGCCAAGCTCGAGTGTGCGCCGCTGCAGAAAGGCCATCAGGGCCTCGGAGGCGGCGGGCCGGCCGATTTCCGCGGCAAGCCACGGCGCGAAATCCGCCGTATCGCCTGGGCCTGCGGCCGCCGGCAGAAGCCTGTCCTCGCACCAGGCGAGCGCCGGGTTGAGGGCGGGAAAGATGTGCGCGGCCTTGTCGCCGATCAGGCCCGCTCCGCGAATGACATCCCTGATGTGCGGCGACAGGGACGCATAGACGATGGCGATGTGGCGCTCGGCGCAGAAGGCGCGCAGCTTGGCGAGGCTTTGCACCGCGGCCGTATCGAGGCCCGTCACGCCGGCGCCATCGATGACGACGAAGGCGACCGGCTCCTGCCGCTGCCGCTCGATCTGCTCGCGGATCTGCTCGTACAGGCGGTCGGAGGAGCCGAAGAAGATGTAGCCGCCGAGCCAGTAGATATGGATCTTGTCGCCGCGCTCGCGCAGGGCGCGCTCGGCTTCCGCGTTGCGGGAGACGTGGCTCGAAAACGATGTGCGCGTCAGGTGGCGGCGGACGACGCCGATGCGGCCATAGTTGAGCGCGAACATGATGCAGGAGAAGGCGAAGCCGATGGCCGTCGCCGCCGCGAAGCCCACCGTCATGGCGACCACGACGATGGCGCAGACGACGACGAGGTCACTCCAGGCGCGCTGCTTCAACGGCGGGGCGATGGCCTGGACGGTCAGCGTCCAGCCGACGACCATCAGCAAGCCGCCGAGCAGCGGCAAAGCGAAATAGGTCGTGAGGTCGATGCCGGCCAGCAGGATCAGCAGGACGATCCCCGTCACGACGAGCGCCGACACCGGGGTCGTCGATCCGAGATCGGCCATCAGGCGCGTCGTCCCGGGGGCCGCAGCACAGGCCGCCCCGCCGAACAAGGACGTGGCGATGCTGGCGATGCCGTGCGCTGCAAACTCTCTATCGTAGTCCGCGCGGCGATTGAGAGAGACCTCGAAGCCGGACGTGCGCACGACCAGTGTCACCACGATCACCACCGCCATCGCGGCCATCTCCGGTGCCGCCGCAAACACGGTGCGCCAGTCCACCGCGCCCACGGCCGCCGCGCTCATCGGCCACCAGGGACGTATCTCGCGCGCACCGCTGGGGAACCAATCGGCGACGACGTCTGCGAACGGGCTCCCGGCATGCGACAGGACGAACACGAGCGCACAGAGGCCGATGAAGCCGAGCGGCAAGAGCAGCGGGCTGACGACGACGCGCCGCAGAACCTGGTAGGCGACAAAGAACAGGACGGCGCAAATGGCCTTGCCTTGGGCGCCTGGGTCGCTCGCCAGCGCCTGCCAGACCGTCGCCACGCCATGTCCCGTCGCGAGTTTGAGCGATGCTAGAAGGACTACGAGACCGGTGGCCCCCAGGAAGCCGCCGGTTACGGCCGACGGCACGAAGCGGAGATAACGACCGAAGCCGGAGCCGCCAATGACCGAGAAAAGCACGCCGCTGATGAAGGTCGCGACGACGATCGCCGCAACCACGTTGACGATCGCCTGCTGCGTATCCTCACCGGCCGATACGGAGGCGGCGACCACGGCCACCGAGATGACCTTGAGCATGCTGATGGTGGTCGCCTCGACGTTCGCCGCCATCGGCGGGATCGAGGTCATTACGCCGACGATGGCGCTGCTGACCGCCGTGCCGACAAGGATTGCCCAGACGCCGTTCGGTAAGCCCGCGGCGATGGGACCGTCAAAAATGAGCGCGGAAAAGCCGACGGCGTAGGCGATGGCCACCGTGGCGGCGATGAGGCCGGCTGCCGTCTCCAGAAACAGCAGACGCGGCGTGAGCGAAAGGCCGACACGAGTGCGGAGACGGGAGACCGGCGAAGGCGAAAGCATCCAGGGCAAATCTTACATCTGACGACGGATCTGTCCTCGATGTTTGGCAAGGCCGAGCGGGTCGGGCAAGTCGTCCGTTAGCTGAATGTGTCGCTTTCGCCGGCCGGGCGCCGAAAACGTCACACGGACCCTGAAGGCTCAGGCCATGCCGGCGGCGCTGAGGCCGCCGTCGACCAGGAGTTCCGTCCCCGTGATGTAGCGGGCCTCGTCCGACACCAGGAAAAGGATGGCATTGGCCACGTCCCACGCGTTGCCCATGTGCCCCATCGGCACCGCGGCGTGGCGCCGCGCGATGAGGGCCTCGAGGTCACCGGCGGCGATCGTCTTGGCGAGGCGGTGCTCGACGAGCGGCGTGTGCATGAGGCCCGGAATAACTGTGTTGCAGCGGATACCCTTCTTCGCATAGGCCATCGCCGTCGAGCGCGTGAAGCCGAGTATGCCGAGCTTGGCGGTCGAATAGGCCACGTGAGGGCGGTCCGCGCTCATCCTCAGGCCGGCGATCGAGGAGAGGTTAATGACGACGCCGGCAGCCTGCTTCTCCATGACGGGCAGCACGAACTTGCTCGCGAGGAACATGGTCTTGAGGTTGTGGTGCATCTGCGTGTCCCACACCTCCTCGCTCATGCTGGCGGCCGTGCCTGGCGCGGAGCCGCCGACGTTGTTGACCAGGATGTCGATGCGGCCGAACTTGGCGAGGCAGTCGTCGACGGCGGCTTTGACCGCCGTGCTGTCGGTCATGTCGCGGGCGCTGACCTCGCTGGTGCCGCCTTCCTGCCGGATGATGCCGCGCGTTTCCTCCACGGCTTCGAGCCGGATGTCGGTGCCGTAGACCTTAGCGCCCTGGCGGGCGAGCAGCACGGCGGTCGCCTTGCCGTTGCCCCAGCCCTCGCCGACGGAGCCCGCTCCCGACACGAACGCCACCTTGCCATCGAGTTTCAGCATCGATTCCTGCCCTTACTTTGTTTCGCGAGCACTTGTTCTGTTGTCCCCTGGGTCCCGGCGCTCCGCGCTGACGCGCGACGGCGGGGACGACAACCAGTGCGTTCGTCAACGCCC
This sequence comes from Hyphomicrobiales bacterium, assembly GCA_003963125.1. Lineage (GTDB taxonomy): Bacteria > Pseudomonadota > Alphaproteobacteria > Rhizobiales > Hyphomicrobiaceae > AWTP1-13. The sequence goes on along the minus strand of RXJK01000152.1, from coordinate 1,199 downwards.
CCCTGTCATCCCGGAATTTGCCGCAGGCAAATATCCGGGACCCAGGGGCGTCAGCATTCCATCCGCCGCCACGGGCGCCCGTGAGCTGCCCCTGGGTCCCGGATCGGTGCTGCGCACCGTCCGGGATGACAAGGGTGGGTTTCCGGCGGCAGCGACGGAGATTCGCCGCTACTTCTTCTCGACGTTCCAGAAGACGGGGATGCCGGCGGGGAGGATGCCGGTGACGGTCTTGCGGGCGGGGGCCGCGTTGTACCACTGCCCGAGGTGCACGAGCGGCGTGTTGATGAAGATGCGCTCCTGCACGGCGTCGGAAATCGCTTTCTGCTTGGCCGGATCAGTTTCGAGCACGAAGGCCTCGCGCAGCTTCTCGAGCTCGGGATCGCAGGGCCAGCCCGGATAGGCCTTGTCGCAGGTGGAGGCGATCCATTGCGCCATCACGGGATCGGTGACGTCGGTCGCCGTATTGGAGGTCATGAAGGCGCTCCAGCCGCCGGCCGTCGGCGGATCCTTTTTCGCGCGGCGCGCGACGACCGTCTGCCAGTCCATCGATTGCATGTCGACCTTGAAGCCCGCGCGTTCCAGCAGCGTCTTGGCGACGGGCGCGAGGTTGGTGAGCTGGAACAGATCCGTCGAGTGCAGCAGCACGACGGTCGTCCCGTCGTAGCCCGCTTCCTTGAGAAGCTCGCGCGCCTTGGCGAAGTTGGAGTTGAGCTTGCCTTCAAAGATCTTGCTGTTCTCGAACTCGGTGCCGCAGGCGAAGAACGACAGGCAGCCCTTGTAGTACTCGGGGTCGCCGAGTACGGCCTTCATGAAGTCGTCCTGGTTGAAGGCATACCAGAGCGCCTGGCGCACCTTCGGGTTGTCGAAGGGCGGCTGTATGTGGTTGGGGCGGAACATAAACTGGTTGCCGTAGGGGTTCCAGTTCCAGATCTTGATGTCGGGGTTGTCCTTCACGAGCGGCAAGAGGTCGATCGGCGGCTGCTCGATGTAGTCGATCTCGCCGGCCAGCAGCGCGCTGACGGCCTGATTGTAATCGGAGATGGCGCGCCACTCGATGCGGTCGACCTTGGCGACCTTGCCGCCGGCGAGGCCCGACGGCGGCTCGCTGCGCGGCTTGTAGCCGGCGAACTTGACATAGACCGTCATGTTGCCGGGCTTCCACTCGTCGCGCTTCAGCATGAAGGGACCGGAGCCGGTGA
>RXJK01000277.1 GCA_003963125.1 Hyphomicrobiales bacterium | reverse complement strand
ATGCGGCTTGACCTTGCCTTCGGCGGCGAAGTCGATGGCCTCGACGAGATCCTGGCGCGTGCCGACGATCGAGCCGCGGATGGTGATACGGTTGAGCACGACGTTGAAGATCGAGATGTCGAAGGTTCCGGGCGGCAGGCCGACGAGCGAGACGGTGCCTCGCCTGCGCACCATGCCGACGGCCTGCGAGAAGGCCGCGTTCGAGACCGCCGTCACAAGCACGCCGTGCACGCCGCCGATCTTCTCCTGCAGCACTTGCGCGGCATCTTCCTTGGCCGGGTTGATCGTGAGATCGGCACCGATGGATTTGGCGAGCGTCAAGGCGTCGTCGCGCACGTCGACGGCCGCGACGTGCAGGCCCATCGCCTTCGCGTATTGCACTGCCATGTGGCCGAGGCCGCCGACACCGGAGATGGCGACCCATTCGCCGGGGCGGGCTTCCGTCTCCTTCAGCCCCTTGTAGACCGTCACGCCGGCGCACAGCACGGGCGCGGCAGCGCCGAACTCTACGGCCTTCGGCAGGTGCCCCACATAAAGAGGATCGGCCAACACGTATTCGGCAAAGCCGCCGTTGACCGAGTAGCCGGTGTTCTGCTGCTCGTGGCACAGCGTCTCCCAGCCCGTGCGGCAGTGGGCGCAATGTCCGCAGGCCGTATGCAGCCAGGGCACGCCGATGCGGTCGCCTTCCTTCACGGCCTTCACACCCTTGCCGACGGCCGCCACGTAGCCGGCACCTTCGTGGCCCGGGATGAACGGCGGGTTGGGCTTCACGGGCCAGTCGCCGCGCGCGGCGTGCAGATCGGTGTGGCACACACCCGAGGCTTCCACCTTCATCAGGATCTGGCCTTCGCCGACTTCCGGCACGGCGACCTCATCGATCACGAGCGGCTTGCCGAGTTCGCGCACCACCGCAGCCTTCATGCTCTTGGACATCTGCAGTCTCCTCTTGGACACTGCGCCAGAGGTAGCTGTCGCGCGCTGCCGAGGAGTTGATGCACGTCAACGGATTGGCGCACTTCGGCGCGCAGCCGGTGACATGAAACCGTCACATGCCCGCGTCGTGTGTCCGAGTTAGCGCTGGGTGGTGTTGCGGTCGGCTTCGGGCGGCGTCGTGACCCACGGCTCGCCCTTGCGGCCCATTTCGTAACCCAGCTGGAACAGGGCCTTCATGTAGACGGGATCGAAGGCCTGTTTGGACTGGAGATCAAAGCTCGCCGGGATCGACGTCAGGTGGAACTCGGCCTTGTCGCGCTGTGCCGTCTGATAGATGCGGTTGATGTCGCCGATGCTCTGGCTCTTGGTCAGCGTGAACAGCGACCGCGCACTGATCGACAGCGTGTTGGCCGCGACGGCTTCGTACTCCGGGGCGAGCTTGCCGTTCTTGATCACGTAGATCTTGCGCAACGGCGGCTTCGGATAAAGCGGATCGAAAGTTCGCAGGGACAAGTGCGCCGGGGCGAGGAACACCTGCCGCGTGGGTCCGCCATCGACATGCATTTCCTCGAGCATCTTGTCCCCCGCCGACACCTTCACGTGCACGGGCGGGAAGACGCCGGGCAGTGCGGCGGATGCAAGCAGTACGTCGCGGAAGAGTGTGAGCGCGTAAGGGTGCTGGCTCGAGGCGATCTCGCCCATGTTCCAGATGACGGGGCGCTGGGCATCGAGGTTCGTGGTGCCGATGAGCAGCACGCGCCCGTTGCGATACTCCTCGGCGATGCGGTTGAGCATGCGCCGGTCGACGTACTTCGCGATCAGCTCCTTCAGGCCGGTGTTGTCGGTAAGAGCTTCGGCGCCGAACAGGCCGGCGAGCACCTGCGGCGTGGCCAGCATCTCCGTATCGTACTTGGTCCAGATCTCCTTGAGCTGGCGATCGTAGGCCGGTCCCAAGAACGCGAACGGCGCGATCAGGGCGCCGGCGCTGACACCGGTGACGACTTCGAAGCGCGGGCGGTCGCCGCGCTGCGTCCAGCCGACCAGTACGCCGCCGCCGTAGGCTCCGTCGCCGGCGCCTCCCGAAATCGCGAGGTATTCGACCACGGGGCGTCCCCCGTTGGGGCCCGCCTTGCTCGCCATGCGGATCGAGCCCGGCATGTGCTCGCGCATGAAGCCCAGCATGTCGGCTGGGACTTCATCGCCCCAGAAGCGGGCATGCGCCATGCCCGGGACGCCGACATCATCGACGAGGGATTGCGGGACAGGGTCGCGGATGACTTGCGCTGCGCACGCGCTCAGGGACAGCGCGACGAGGCACAGCACCAACATTTGCCAGGCGCGCGAACGCACGGTCCCCTGTACTCCAAAGCGGCGCCCCAGCCACCGGCACGTTATGCAAGGTGCACTATCCCTGCGCAAGGCTCAGAACTGTAACCATTCTGTGTGCGAGGATCCGATCCGTCGTGCCACCCCGGTCGGGCTGCGTCAATACGAGGGCGGGATTGGGCTCGGCTTGAGAAAAATCATGATGAACGGGGGGGCGGGCCCCGGGCGCCCAATCCGGCTGACGGACCCTGCTTTCTAGGCTACATCGACATGCAGATCCCACGAGAACGAGGCCCGCCATGCTTTACGAACTGCGCACTTACACCTTGAAACAGGGCACGCTTGGCGAGGTCGTCAAGGCTGCGGCCGAGATCTCGACCGACATCCGCAAGAACGATTACGGCAAGCTCGAAGGCTACTGGTTCACCGAGATCGGGCCGCTGAACCAGGTGATCCACATGTGGAGCTACGACAGCTATGAGCAGCGCGGCAAGCTGCGCGCCGAGCTTTCCAAGAACCCGCGCTGGAACACGGAATACCTGCCGGCCATCACGCCGCATGTGGTGCGCCAGGAAGTCCGCCTGATGAACGCGGTGCGAGGCATCCACCTGCCGGCGTCGGGGCCGAACTTCTACGAGATGCGCAACTATCGCTGTGCCATGGGGGCGCGCCCGAAGTGGGTCGAGCATTTCACGGCGGCGCTCGAGACGCGCGAGAAGTACTCCAAGATCGTCGGCCTCTGGATCACGGAAGCGCCGCAGGTCAACGAGGTGCTGCACATGTGGGCCTATCCCGACCTCAACGCCCGCACGGCCGCGCGCGGCGGGGCCGGCAAGGATCCGCGCTGGCAGCAATTCCTGAAGGACACCGGCGGGCTTCTGGAAGAGATGACGTCCACCGTCATGATGCCGGCGCCGCATTCGCCGCTGAAGTGAGGAAGCGGCTGCGCTGCCGCGCATGGAGGACGAGCATGCAACCGAGGCGCCGCGTACTTGTGCTTGCCGGGCTCGCCGCGATGCTTCTCCCCGTGGCGGCCGCTGCCCATCATGGCTGGGGCAGCTATGACGCCAGCAAGACGGTTACCGTCGAAGGCCGGATCGAGACCTCGCAGTTCGAGAACCCGCACGCGGTGATCAAGGTCACGGCCGCGGGCAAGACGTGGACGATCATCCTCGCGCCGACCTCGCGCATGATCGCGCGCGGGGCGCCGGCCGAACTCGTGGCCGTCGGCAAGACGGTCACGGCAGTAGGGTATGCCTCGACCGCGGTGCCGGACGAGATGCGGGCGGAGCGCATCACCGTCGACGGCAAGACGGTCGAGATGCGCTGAGCGCACACCGAGGGATCATGGTGGAGGGCGCGCCGGACATCCTGCTTGCCCTGGAGCGCGGGTTCGGCGCGACGGTGCGCCAGTCGTCCTGGGCCTATCCGGCCGCGAACGTCCTTCACATTATCGGCCTGACGGTGCTCGCCGGCTCCGTGGCCGTGATGGATGCCCGCCTCCTCGGCCTTGGTTCGGGAACTCCCTGGCCGGCGGTGGTGCGGCCGGCGCGCCGCGTGGCGGTCGCCGCGCTTTGCCTGATGCTCGCTTCGGGCAGCCTGCTGTTTGCGGCAGAAGCCAGCCACCTCGCCCTCAATCCGGTGTTCCAGGCGAAAATGGCGCTGCTGCTGTTCGCTGTCGGCAATGCCGGTTTCGCGGGCACCGTATTGCGCGGTCTGCCGCCGGACGCGGGCATGCCGGCAGCCCTCCGTGCGAGCGCGTGTTTATCGGGCGTCATCTGGATCGCCATCGCCGGGCTCGGGCGGACCATCGCCTACTTTTGAGGCTCCCCCAGCGCAGGCTTCGCCTGTAGAGTTGGGCCACAAAGTGAAAAGAAACGTGGAGGACCGCATGCTCAAGAGACTGCTCCTTGCCGCCATGCTGGTGGTGTCGACCTCGGCGCTGGCGCACGCGCAAAGCATCAAGCGCACTGTCCTGCAGAAAACGGACGTCCCGGGCGGCGGCTACGAGTCCGTGCTGGGCCTCGCCGAGGTGCCCGCGGGCTTGAACATCGGCCTGCACACGCATCCCGGCACCGAACAGGGCATGCTGCTCGAGGGCGAGATCGTCATCAGCGTCGATGGGCAGCCCGACCGGACGCTCAAGCCCGGCGACAGCTGGCTGATCCCCGCCAACACGCCGCACGACGCCAAGGCTGGCGCCGGGGGCGCCAAGGTCATCGCCGTGTACGTGGTCGAGAAGGGCAAGCCGCTCGCCTCGGCGTTCAAACGCTAGTCCGGCCAGGGGCGAGGAGGGGAAGCCGGGCGGTGCATTTCCGCCCGGGGTGGCGTGCGCCGTCGGGGCGCGCGTGCTAAGGGTTTCGGCATGACCGAAAACGACAAGACTTCCCCGGCCCTTACTCCCAATCCGCGGGTTCGCGTGGGCAGCGTGACGTTCGCCAACGACGCGCCCATCGCCGTGCTGGCAGGTCCCTGCCAGATGGAGAGCCGGGCGCATGCGCTGGAGATGGCCAGCGCGCTCAAGGAGATCTGCGGACGTCTGGGGCTCGGCCTCGTCTACAAGACCTCGTTCGACAAGGCCAACCGGACGTCGCTCTCCGGGCGCCGCGGCATGGGGCTCGAGGGGGCGCTGCCCGTTTTCGCCGAGATCCGGGACAGCCTTGGGCTGCCGGTCGTCACGGACGTGCACGAAGCGGGGCAGTGCGCAAAGCTCGCGGAGGTCGTCGATATCCTGCAGATCCCGGCCTTCCTGTGCCGGCAGACTGATCTCCTCATCGCCGCCGCCAAGACGGGGCGCGTGGTGAAGGTCAAGAAGGGCCAGTTCCTGGCGCCGTGGGATATGGCGAACGTGGTCGCGAAGATCACGGGCAGCGGCAACGCCAACGTGCTCGTCACGGAGCGAGGCGTCTCGTTCGGCTACAACACGCTGGTCGTCGACATGCGGGCGCTGCCCGTCATGGCCGCTACGGGAGCGCCGGTGATCTTCGACGCGACCCACGCCGTGCAGCAGCCGGGCGGGCAGGGGACCGCGTCCGGCGGCGACCGGCGCTACGTGCCTGTGCTGGCCCGCGCGGCGGTGGCCGTGGGGGTGGCCGGCCTCTTCATCGAGACGCACCAGGATCCCGACAGAGCGCCGTCGGACGGTCCGAACATGGTGCCGCTCAAGGATTTCGAGGCCCTGATGCGCGACCTGATGGCCCTCGACCGCCTGGTCAAGGCGCAGGCCGCGGCCCGCGACCCGGGCTGATTGCATCAGGCGATGCGGCCCCCGTCGGCCGGGCGCCGCAGGTCGGCGCTTGGCTTTCCAGCAGGAAAAGCATCCCCAGGCCCGCAAGGCGCACCGGGGAGGCCTCTTGCCGCAAATCGGCCCCCCTGTTAGAAGGCGGGCTCGCTGGCGCGTCGCGACAGAATGATCCTGGGCGACCCTGCCTACGCCGGCCCCTGCTGGGGGATAGTTTAAGGGTAGAACAGCGGACTCTGACTCCGCTAGTCTTGGTTCGAATCCAAGTCCCCCAGCCATTTGAAATATCACAAAAAAAGCCGAAGCAGACACCGAACATCGCCGGCCGGTTGGGAGTTCAGTTGGGAATTCAGGTTCCCAGATGTTCTCAATAGGGGGCTAAGCGGCGGCTAGCTTCCGCCGACCGGTCAAACGACTGCGAAGCCCTCGAAAAGCGTCTTCGCAGCTTTCTCCAATCAACAAATTCAGGGTCTTGGGCTCCACGTACTCGATATCTGGATAGCCGGTATCTTCCTGCATAGATACAAGATATCTGTATGTCAAGATAACCGCTACCTTGATAACCGCTAACTCCCGTGATAAGGTGGGATTTCGAGCCGGGAGATATGGCCGTGAAGGTTGTTGCAATAGCCGCCGCAAAGGGCGGGAGCGGAAAGACCACCATTGTCCTGTCGCTCGCGGTTCGCGCCATGCAGGACGGGAAGCACGTTGCCCTGTTCGACCTTAACGGGGATCAGGGTGACCTGACGAAGTGGTGGCTAATGCGCCGCCAGCCAATGAACCCGCGCGTGCTCGATGTGGAGGATATCAGCCGGGATGTCGCCGCTCTTCGGGCTTCTGAGCGCTGCGACTGGTTGTTTCTCGACACGCCACCGCTTGAACTCGATGTGATCGAAAACGCCATCATGGAGAGCGACGCTGTCATCATCCCATGTCGGCCAGGTTTCTTCGATGTCGACAGCGTCGTGCCCGTCGTGGAAATCGCGAAGCGACGGCAGAAGCCCTACGCGTTCCTGTTGACCGCCGTCGACAGCAAGATGCCAAAGGTTACGGACAGCGCGATGTCGGCACTCGTGAACGATGGGCCGATCATGGCGACGCGTATTCGGTATCTGCAACCTTACATTCAATCCGTCGTGCGCGGGAAGTCGGCGGCCGAGATCGACAAGGCATGCCAGACCGAAATGGATCACCTGTGGGCGGAGGTGCAACGACTTGCAGCCGACGCCAAGCCAAGTTTCACGGCCGTGCGGGGGAGCTAGGTGCCATGACACGGGATGCTGACGTGAGTGCGGAAGATGACGAGGCTTGGGATTGGGAGGCTGCGCGCGCAAAGCTGCGCCCGCAGATTGACCAGTCCAAGCGCGGACGCCAACAGCGCCAACGGAAAATTTCTCAGTCCGTTAGTCCGGCCGCTCGTGACGGGCGCAGCCTGCGCGCTACAGGGCGGACTGCGCAATTCAATTTCAAGGCTCGGCCAGAGCTCAAACTGGCGGCGCAAGCTGCTGCCGACAAGGCGGGCATGACGTTGGCAGAGTGGATGGAAATGGCCGTCAACGCGGCAATCGAGAAGGACGGGAATGCGTAATGTTCTACTCATACTTTTCACGGTTGGGGCGCTGGCAAGCATAGCCCTCTGCGGGAGCTATGGGTGGGAGCAAGGCGGGGCGGACCTCAAGGACCAGCTGACCCAGTGTTTCGCGTACAGCTTCATTGCGGCCGTTACGCTGGCTATGCACCCCCTAGCCATTCGGCAGTGGAGTGATGGACACCGCGTTGTTGGTGTCCTAACTGGCATGGTGGCGGCGCTGCTATTCACGATCACTGCTTTCATCAGCTTGGGCGGCATGGCCGGTAAGGCTGACAAGGTTATAGCGGCGCGACAGGACACGCTTGACGCTAAGGCAGAGACCAAGAAACGCATCGATGAATTGCTTGAGGAGAGGGCCGTCCTGCGATTTACGCGCACCACACAAGAGGCCGTTGATGCGTCCAAAAGGCTCGCCGACGCCGCCACCGCGGCACGGGCAGCCGAGTGCGGTAATGGTGACGCGCGCCAGCGCGGCAATAATTGTCGGGCCAAAGAGACCGCAGAAGGCAACGAGATTGCATCGTACGCGCGGGCACAGCGCGACAAGGCAAGCACAGATCGGGCCGACGCGATCGACTCCGAACTCAAGGCTCTGCGCGCGCAACGGTTGGGCAACGGCGGCAGCGTCGGTGCCGCCGATCCGCTGGCCGCAGTGCTTGAGAAGGCGCTGGGGGCTTGGGCAACGGTTCTCACGAGCACTTGGAAAATGGTGACGGCCGTCGGCTTCGATCTTGCGCTGGTGATGTTGGCAATCGGCATCGAGCGGCTGGGCGACCATCGCGCTGGAAAACCGATGAACGAGCGGCGCGCGGACACGAGCCGGCCTGAAAAGACGCAGGCGATTGAAGCGGAGCCGACGGAGCAGGTGCTGCCCGCGTCACTGCATCCAAAGTTGGTCGCTTCAAACGAGGCGCCAACAGGCTCGGTGCGTGCGATCATCACCGCCAATTTGGCGGCTGCAAAGGGAGCACGCGTCGAAATCGCGGAGCTCGGTGAGCGCTACAAGGTCGTTTGTAGGGCGCAAGGGAAACGCGCTGTGCCACCTGCCGAGTTTGTGACGGCGGTCGCGCAGTTTTGCACCAAGCTCGGCCTCAAGCTTAAGGACGTTGACGACCAACTTTACCTCATGGACGTGCAACTGACTGAGGTAAGGGAGACTGCATGATGGGAGCTAAATACTCATCCACCTCGCAGCCGTCGCGACCTTCCTGCTTTGCGTGAAACAATTGCGTTTCACGGCGCTGCAGTTTTGGCTACCTGGGTGGCGCCCCCTTTGAGAACGGCTGCCAGCGCTCAATTTTACCCGCCCAGCGTCGATCTTGTTCCCGGACGGGACCAATCGGCCCCAAACGGCATCGAAAGTTCCCGTGCGGGAGCTAGGCAGCGTCGGTGAGTGCGCCTCTCAATGCTCGGATCATGGTTCGAGGGACTTGGAAGGTTTTGACGTTTGAGACTTTGCCATTGATCCGAACGCGCGTGCTGCCACGGCGGCAAATCCGTCCCAGCTGTTCGCCCATTGATCCGGGACCTGGCCACGGCCGCTCCGTCCAGCCGTTATCGAGGCAGAACTGAGAATACTGGCCCCGCATTTCTGCGGTCGTCAGGATTGCGCCTTTCAGGCCTTGAGCCTGCAGATAGCGAACAAGATCGACCGCGTGAGAGCGGGCAAGTTCCTCGGCACTTGGCCGGGAGCGGCAGGACAACTGCCGTCTAAGTGAAGGCTGACGCGCGTTATCGGATGGCGGCAGCGCAACTGTCGCAGGTGCAGCGGAACTGTTCGTTAGACCAAGAAAGCTTCCCGCGCGGCTAAGTCCGCGAAAGAACGGGTAAATGATGCCATTTTTGAAAGTGTCGCGCACGCTGGATCTACCCTGATTTCACTAACGCACGCTTCACGGCTGACGTTATCGGCTGCAGCGGAACCCTCGTCTGACACCTACATAGTTTGATCGTCCCCATCAATCATGGTCGGCGATGTTTTCAACGGCATCTGTGGTTCCGCTGCAGTGCCGTCTCAGGCAAGGTAATTTGCTACGGTTTTGATACTTCCTTTGACGCGAATTTCGTGTTGCCCGAGCCTCATCAAATTTTGAAGGCAAGGGCAATAGCTCGCCAAGCGATCCAAGCTACATGCGCGTCAAATTTTGACGAGAACTCCAAGAGGTAGTTCCGCTGCAGTTTGTTTGTCTTGGAGTTTGGCGCAACGCCCAGAATTTTCGGCCTAGCACCTTGAAAAAGTGGGCGCGCGTCTTTGGCGGAAAAGCCCAAAAGCCCCGGCACGTTTGGGGCCCCAGTCCCGCTGCAAAGGCAAGGCCGCCCAAAATGGGCAACCACGAGGGCAAGCGCCCACGTCAGCCAAAGCGGCTGGTTTACTGCTTTTTCTGCTCTTTGCTGATGCAACCTGGACAGCCAGTGGGGCAACCAAATCCCAGGCCGAATAGCCCTCGCAGCGGTCCGCAATCCTTTTCTGAATGACTGAGTCAATATGTCGCAAGTTTATAAACAGATTTAGCCGCCAGCCGATTTTGATATCGACCACGGTTCTGATAATCTGCGCGTTCTACTTATGTTCGGATTACGCAGCACGAATTTGGGCTCGAATAGCCCGTGTTTCGAGATTTTGAAATAGCTGCGTCGGCCCGCGTTCGTCAAGCGGGTTTTCCACGGTTCCGGTTGCGTGAGGTGCGTAGAGGCTCAAGCGCCGAGCGCCCGTATGGGAAAGTGCACGAAGAAAACTGCAGCACCTGCCCAACCGCTTCGCATCACCGAAGCGCGAGACGTGCTGTCCGAGCAGCTCTCCCTGCTCGACCCGCCTCGCTTCTGGTCCAAGGTCGACAGCTCGGGCGGGCAGCATGTATGCTGGCCCTGGCTGGGCTCAATCACGTTGAGCAATGGCTATGGCCAACACCCAGGCGTTTCGCCGCTCACGGGGCGTCCCACGATGCGAGCGGCTCATCGGTGCGCGCTCGAGATCGCGACGCGCTCGGTATTACCGCCGGCCGTCCGCGTCCTGCATGCGAAAGGGTGCAGCAAGTTGTGCTGCAATCCGAAACACCTTCGGCCGGGCACCGCAGCGGAAAACACGGCAGATGCTCGCCGGGATGGGGCCCTTCGCGGAAAGCGGTTAGACGCCGATAGGGTCCGCAAGCTGCTTGGGCTTCACCAAGCCGGCGTCACCAGAGAAAGTCTGGCCGACCGATTTGGCGTCAGCCTGGTGACGGTTCACAGCATCCTGACGGGGCGGACCTGGAGCAATATCTCCGGCATTGAGTTCGCGGGGCCGCGCAAGGGCGGCCGACCGCGCAAGCCGAAGGTCGCCAAACCGACGATGGAGCAGCGCCGCCAGCGTGTACAGGAAGCGCTGTCATGAGCCGTGACCTCGATCAGATCGCGATGCTTGCCGTCAAAGCGCGCCTGCGCACGCGCCGCGTCAACGGCGCAAAGTGCCGGATCAGGCTGGCGATGATGATGGAAGAAAAGGCCACCGGAAAGCCCTTGCCGCCCGGTCTCTCGGTCCACGAACTGCGCGCCCGACTGCAGCCCCATTGGATCGCCCTGGGCTATTGCGAATCCGAATGGCCGAGCGACCGGCAGTTGAAATACGCAACGACCGGCCGGTGAGTTTTTCACAGCCAACCCGAAAAATTGTCCTCATTGGTACCGTTGGCCTCATTGGCCCAACCGTCGCGAGCGCGAAAGCCCGAACACGCTGACAGTCGAGCATCAGCAATCGCAAGGGTTTTGCTTATGCTCCTAACCGCTCGACAAGCCGCAGCGCTGCTCGCCCGCGAATTCCGCTTGCCTTGTACGCCTGAGCGCCTCGCCGATCTTGCTCGTCGTGGGCACGGCCCCAGCTATCGCCGCTTCGACACGCGTCGGCTCTACGAGCCCGACGCCGTGCGTGAGTGGGCAGCATCCTGCCTCAGCGGCCCCATTGCAACTCGCGACACACCCTACGTCAGCGCGGGTACTCGCGCGCAGATCAACTAAGGAGATCCCGCAAGATGGCTGCCACCATTCCAGCGCAGAGGGTTGAGCGCACGCAGCGCGCGACGTTCAAATTCGACGACGGGCGTCCAGCCCTCGAAATCGTGTGGGAGACCGCGTGGATTGACCCCAATGGGCTCGCGCTTGGCCAACCCTCCTTTGAGATCAAGCACCGATCGGCAGCCGACTTTGAGGGCCGTACGTGGACCTTGTCGGACGGCAACTCTTTGACAGCTGATCAGTTGCTGGAGGCCGTCATGGTTGCCTGCAACGACCTGGCGTTGGCCTAGGAGACGCGAGGATGGCCACGCCGCTCATGGGCTACGTCACCCCGACCACAGGCGGGTCGTCGGGAACCTGGGGTGACGACATCAACAATCAGTTCACGGGCTACGTGGACAGCAACCTTGCGGCGATCAGCACGCTGGCCATCACGGGCGCCACCTACGCTCTGTCCGCCAGCGAAGCGCGCTCAATGACCCTTCGCATCACGGGCACGTTGCTGCAAAATTGCACGATTTCGGCAGGCGGTGGCGTGCTCTGGAACGGCGTCCGCATGATCGAAAACCTGACCACGGGCAACTTCACGATCACGCTGTCCAATGCGGGTGGTTCGTGCACGGTCCCGCAAGGGCATCGCGGAGTGTTCTATCTCGACACGACGTTTGGTCCCCGAGCGATGTCGGATGTGAATGCGTCGAGTGGTACCGAAATCCCCAGCGGCAGCGTGCTGTCGTTCTACCAAGCAGCTGCACCTACAGGATGGACGCAGGTCACGTCGCTGAACGATTGCTCGCTGCGCCTCGTGAGTGGCACGGGCGGGGGCATCGGCGGGAGCGTGAACTTTTCCACCTTGTTCGGGCGCACGAGCGTCGATGGGTACGTGCTTCAGGTCGCAGATATCCCTTCGCACAAGCACGGCGTGATCAAGAGCGGGACCGCCCAGCAGGGTTACGGGTCGACGACACCGCGAGGGATCACGGATGGCGGATCGTTTACCGGCGGCGGTGATTACGCGGCTTTGGATACGGTCAACACAGGCGGCGGCGGATCACACACACACGGCCTCGATATGCGTGTGAAGTACGCCGATTTCATCGTCTGCTCGCGGAACTGACCGATGACCGATCCCGTAAATTTCGACGATCCTGACAACCAGCAGCAGCTGCGCGAAGTCGTAGCGGCCTGCAGCGCCCAGTTGGACCCTCAGCCGGTCGCCATGGCGATCATGGCCATGGCCCACCTTCTTCAGCGGCTCACGCTCCGTGTAGCGCCTGAAGTCAACGACATGATGATGAACGACCTCCTGCAGAACATTGCGCTGCAGATCGGCGCGCAGGCGCTTCATTCGCCGCTTCTCGACATTGGCACCAACCCTCAGCGCAAGGCTCACTGATGCGACCGGACGCCGGCCAGACTGATGCCTCTGACGAGTGCGGACTAAGGGCCAGCCCCTCGACAAGCCAATCGACGATCAGCGCAGCGGCACAGCAATGCATGCGGGTGCTTGAGGGGCTGCACGTCGGCGCCGCGGTCGAGGCGCAGGCCTTCCTGCTTTGGGCATTGGCGGCGAACGCGTCCCGCATGTGGCCGGACGTGCCCGAACAGGAAGCCATCGAGCGTGCCTTCGCTGCGGTTCGCCGGCGGGCCGTCGAGATCAGTCGAACGGCGGCAGCCCGTGCCGGCTACGCACCACTTGACGTCCAACTTCAATGAGCAAGGCTCCGCGCATGTCTCTTCCCCCTCGATCCAAGACGCTGGCCGCGGCGCAGGCCTTAGCCCGCAAGGCCTCTGGCGGGGCCGTACAGGGCTATGCCGAGGGCGGCGCACCAGATGACGCCCATATGGCGCGTGCCATCCAGAACCGCGCCATGCGGGGCCTGGACCCCACGCCGGAGCAGGTGGACTATCTGAAGCGGGTTGCTGCGGTTCGCGAAGGACGAGACCTCACGCCCGAGCAGCGCATTGCTGCGGAGCGCGGCATGGCCGACCGAGAGCGGCGCAGCCATGAACTCGACGGCGTTCTCAGCGGAATCGCTCCCGCCGAAATCCCGATGCCCGACGCCCGTATCGCGCGGCAGATCTCGGCGCGCGCGATGGCAGGCTTGGAGCCGACACTAGAGCAATCTGCGTTCCTGCGCGAAGCCGCACCGGGCAAGGAAGCGCGATCCGAACTTCCCGGAACCCTAGGCGCGATTGGTGCCGAGATTACCCGCGTGCCGTCGATGCTCCGCACGGTCGAGGCTGCACGCAACACCTATCAAGATCCGTCGATCGCAAACCTGACCGACCTCGGCATCAACGCGGCTACGAGCGCATTCCTTCCCAGTAAATACGCTCTCGGGATCGCAGCCACCGGCGCCGGAGCGGCAGGGGCGAAAGATACCGGGCTCCTCGACTGGTTGTCGTCGGCAAAGGCAGCTGATCTTGAGGGCCTGTCCGCGGTGCAAAACAGGGAGCTCGAGGACCTGCGGGCGACCAACCGGGACTACAAGTGGAAAAACGCCCGCCATCGCGAAGAGGGCATGGCGCGCATCAAGCAGCTTGAAGACATCGCGAACGAAGCCGCAAAGACGAAGAACCGTCTCGCGGCAGAGACTGCGAACCAGGGCGAGGCCGACAAGCTCGCCGCCTACAATCGCGCCGTGCTCAACGCTGAGAATGCGAAGGCCGCGGAGCTCGCGCGCGACAAGCGCTTCAGCAACACCGAACTCGGCAAGTTTTACGACAAGTTCGGGATCTTGGCTCCGGCGATCATGGCGTCAGTGCCTGGCGCCGTGAGCAAGGTCGCGCACGGCGGATACAAGCTACCGCTGGCAGTCGGGGCCGGCACAGGCGCACTCGCGGCGAATTGGCCGCTCATGTACAACGCCTTCTTCACTGAGCCCGACAACCCCATGCGGAATGCCTACGAGGCTTACGCACGGGAAGCACCGGAGGGCGACCCGCAAAAAGCGCGGGCCCTCGAGCTCGCGGCATCGCTGCCGAAGAAGAACCCGCTTCGCGAGCAAGCGTCGGAAGAGTTCTTTGATCTGCCATCCCTGGCCAAACGCACGTTGGTTGGAGCAGGGGAGGGCACGCTAGCCGGTCTGTTGGGCGCCGAGGCGACAACGCTGCCGGGCAAAGGGCTGCAGTTCTTCGGAAGCATCCCGGGTCAGGTAAAGGCCGGATACCACGCGGGCGAGGCCAAGGCGGCAGAAGAGGCCGCTAAGCGCGCCGCGATCGAAGGGCCTCTGCAAAAAGGTCGGCAGCAGCTTGTCCGGCAAGGTCAGCGTCTTCGCGAAGCCGACGAACTAGAAGCTGGCGCAATGCCGCGTTACCGGGGTCCATCCGGAGCATCGCCCGAAGCTGGTCCAGGGACAGCTCTCGTTCCGGCAGGTCGCACATCACTTCCAGATCTTGCGCCTGGGAGCGCATCGCCTGGAAATCCAAAGATGCCTTCGCGGTCATCTGAAATGCCCTTGCCGCCAGGTTGGGCGCGTCGATCCGATGGTGTGATCTATAACACGCACACCGGTCATCCGATACCGAAACAGCACTACACCCCAAGAGAGGCACCGCCGCGGCGAGCGAAGAAATCGCCCGGCGAAGATGAGGGAGATCCGGGTCTTCGCAACGCTGGCGGAGCCGTGAGGCGTGCGCTTGCAATCGCAAGGCGTGCTGCCGGCGGCCGTGTCGCGAATGTGCATGCAGGCCCCATCACTCACGTTGCCGACGGCGGGAGAACCGACACCGCGCCAATGCACGTGGCTTCAGGCAGCTACGTGTTGCCGGCCGACACGCTGTCCAGCCTTGGCCAGGGCGACACTAACGCAGGTTTCCAGGTAGCCGAGCAGCTTTTCGGACCCTTCGCAACGCGTGCGGAAGGCGGAGCGATCCCCATCATTGCCGCCGGCGGCGAGGCAGTTCTCAGCCCAGAACAGGTCGCCCGTGTTGGCAACGGCGACGTGGAGCAGGGCCACCGCATCCTCGATCTCTTCGTGAAGAAAGTGCGTCGCGACACCATTCAGGCCCTCAAGCGCCTGCCGGCGCCAGCTAAGGATTGATCCCGTGAAGCCCATGGCAAAAGCCCTCGTGAATGCCTTCGACTTTTCGACGCCGGACGAGGCCGAGAACGCAAAGAACGTGGCCGAGAGCCTGTTGGCTGCCGGTCGCATCTCGGATGAGGAGCACGCGGCGATCCTCGCCAAGGCGGACAAGCTCCTGCGCGGCAAGTCGATCCAAGTGGAAGGAAAGACGGCGCGCGGCCGGCTCGATCGCCCCGCTCGCCGTCAGTATGCGCCCGGCGGGCTCGTAAGCGATGACGCCGACGAGCGTATGCCGCGCAAGATCCAAGAGCGCGCAATGCGCGGCTACGAGCCGACCGAAGAGCAGCAGGCCTATCTCGACAAGGTCGCACCCGAGAAGGAGGAGCGGAGTCGACGCCTCGGCGAGCCTCTCGGCGCCGTTCTGAAGCGACTGCAGAAAACCGGCATTGCGCCGGCGTACCGACGCGGCGGCGCAGCCGATTGCGGTCCCGATGACCCTGAAGCCAGCCGCAAGCGCGGCAACAGGTAAGGGGAAGCGTCATGGCGGAGGAGGGCAACCCGTTTGACAACGAGCTGAGGCGCCGACAGGGCCAGCACCCGCCCGGGCCTTTGCCTTCCGGATACCGTGCGATTACTCCGCCCGGTCTTCCGCCCTTGCCGCCAGGCTACGAAGCGATCGATCCGCCCACGCCGGCGACGGCCAACCCCTTCGCCCGCGAGCTCGAGGCCCGTGGCAGCACGCGGCTTGCCAGCTTCGCTCGCCCACACCTCGCAAACAACGCCACTCCCTCCGCCCCAGATCGCAAAGCGCCGCACGACCCTGACGCCGATACCCGCGGCTGGGGGCAGTGGGCCTACGACAGCATCGTTGGCAGGGAGGATCCTCGTTACAAAGGCCTGCCGACGCTCGACGAGGCATTAACCGCGGAGGGCAAGCGACAGGGCCGCTTTCTAACCAGCCCCGAGCAGCGCCAAATCCGCGCCGCAGTTCCGTTCGCGGCGACTGATGAGGCCTATGGCGACGTCATGGCCAATGCCCTGGGCGATCGGTACCTCGGCCGAGAGCAGGATCGATACGGCAATCCGATCATTGTCTATCGCGGCGACGACGGGCACGAAAAGCGCGCTTACGTCAATCGGCCTGGTCTGGATAGCGAGGACATTTCCCGCGGCATTACGCAGGCCGTACCCTACGTGATCGGTGGCCTTGGCGCCGGCGCGGTGAAAGCTGGGTTGCTGACCCGATCCTTGCTGCAAGGCGCAACGGCAGCAGGCGTGAGCGTCGGACAGGATCTTGCGGCCCAGCCCCTCGGATCAGAGCAAGGCGTCAGCCCCGAGCGAGCGGCTGTTGCTGGCGCTGCTGGCGCCGCCGGAGAAGCCTTCTCGGTTCCGATCACTGCCGCATGGCGCAAGTTCGTCACCGTGCCAGGGCTCTTCGATCGCGCCAGTGGTCAGCTCACGCCCAAGGGAGCGCAGATCGCTATCGATGCGGGCCTGGACCCCAGCGCCCTGACCGGCCGCATCGGACACGAATTTGCCAAGACCTACGCGCGCACCGGGGAGGCTGCCGCGGCTGGTCGACAGTTCGCCAGCCACGACCTCGGCATCGAAAGCACCGTCGGCCAGCGCACCAAGGATGCCCAGCAGCTCCTCGAGGAGGGCGCCATGCGCCGCGGCATCTACGGAGAAAGTGCCAAGCAGGAAATGCGGGCTTTCGACGAGCGGCAACGGCAGCAGCTTCTTAACGCTGCCCTAGGCGACGCAGAGAATGCTGGCGCAGGCAATCTGCCGAATAGCCGTGGCCTCGCAGCGTCGATGAACCCGGCACGGCCGGTCGAGAGCATGACCCCGCAGGAGTTTGGGCACTCGATCCAGGAAGGCCTCCGCGGCGCGCGTGCATCTGCTCGCCAAGCCGAGAATGACGCCTGGCAGGGCCTCCACTCAATCACAGCGCATCCCGAAGCCATGGACCTGCTGCCCCATTCAATCGGTGCGGCCCTCGGCGAACGGGAGATAGACCAGGTCTCGACGCCGGCGGCCTACCGCATGGCAACGATCCTACAGCGGTACATGACGGGCGAAGCTGCTGACGAAACCTTGAGTGTGCTCGGCCAGAACATGGCGACACCGACCGTCGACGGAATCCGCAGGCGGCTGTTGAACACGATGCGCAACGCCGGCACGCCGCAAGATCGGGCCGCTGCTGGCCGGATTTACGACGGCTTCAACGATTGGATCGGCCACGCCGCCGACGCGCAGCTCCTTCTCGGGCATCCAGACGCTGCGGCAGCCCTCCGAGGGGCTCGCCAGATCAGCCGCGAGATCCGCGACCTCTTCCAGCCCCGCGAGCAGGGGAAGCAGACGGCGGCCGCAAACATCCTGAGCAAGGTGGTTGAGAAGGCCGACAGTCCCGAGGCCGTCGTACAGGCGCTCTTCGGCAACGGACCCAACGGCGGCCTCAAGATCGGCACGATCGACGCGCTCGATCGGATGCGCGACGCGCTTCAACGCTTTGGCGGCCCCGAGGGCCAGAACGTCTGGAACGACATCCGCACGGCCTACTGGACCAAGCTCGTTACGGACCGCAAAGGCGAGCTCGCCTCGCCGACCGTCATGCTCAACAGTCTGAAGACCGCCTTCGACAAGCAGGGCACGGTGATGAGCCGCCTCTACCAGCCCGGCGAGCTGCGCGACATCCGCAAGCTTATGCGCGCGCTTGAGCAGATCACCTACAAGGACCCGAACCCTTCAGGCTCCGGGTACGCGGTGGCGGCGTTCGCGAAAGAGATGCTCGGTACGATTATGGAAGCAATACCTTTCGGGCATAAGATCACGGTGCCCTTGCGTGCCGTCTACTCGATCAGCGGCGTGCCCGAGATGAAGGGCCGCGCTGCTGCACGCCTGGCGACCGGACAGACGACCCCGTCAGCAGCTCCCACAGCCTCACTCGCAGGGCCTTCGGCTGCCTTGGCGCATGAGCGCAATCGCCAGCGAGATACCCAGTGATCAGACCGCAAAACATCTTCCCTATTTGCCCGGTGCAAGTAGTTAGGAAATGTTAATCCTGCAACCCCAAGGCCACCCCATGTTTTCGTGCGAGAAAAGCGCTTTTGGGCGCCAGTATTAGAACGAAATACCCTAAGATCACCCTAGGCTCTACAACCCTACGTTTACCCGCCGCTTTTAGGGACTGAAGTAACGAGCACACGAAAGAAGGCACGCGCCGTGAGAATGGACCGGGAGCTACGCGCCAAGCTCGTTGATCTCCTGAACACGTTGCCGGAGATGCTGCGAGAGAAGCGAAAGCAGCCGTTCACGAAGGTCAGCGACGAGCGCCTACTTGAACTCGCCGAGCAGGCGAAGATCGACATGGAGGAGTTTCGCAAAAACAACCGGGCCGTCACGCGCGATGGCCGCAAGTTGGAGCGCATGGGCCCCCTTGAGCGACAGGAGTTCCATTACTACCCGTTCGAGGGAAAGCTGCCCTTCACGCTGACGATCCGCCTCGGCGACTACGTCATTGAGCGGCACGGCAAGCTTGATTGGAAGTGCCGCCCTGAATTCCCGCATGTCGACCGCGACGGCGAGGAATATCCCGGCTGGCTCAAAGAGACCTACGAGCCTCTCATTTCGACCACGCCACCAGGCAAACGGCCACGGTGGATCAACTTCGGCCTTCTCGCCGGCGACGAGATCCTCACCGAAGACGACCACAACGGGATCACGGACGAGATCGAGAAGCAGTGCAAAGTGCAGGATGACAAACGCCGCGCGCGCATCGCGGGTCGCAAGGTAGCAGGCGTCCGGAAGAAAGGCGATCAGCGATGAGGCGCCAGAGAAGCACCCCCACTAATTAGCTCCCAACCGGAAAATTCGTTGCAAACACGACAACAGTCATTGCCAACATGGCCACCACGGTAATGGCGTAGGCCCTCACCACCGCGCGCGTTCCAAGCATCGGGTGCTCAATCGACATTCTAATCATAAGTGCGATTGGGAGAAGCAATGCACCTCCAACGACGATGCCAACTACCTCTGGTCGGAAGCCAACAACCTGGGAAGCTAATATCATCTGACACGTCACAAGTAGCCCTACGCATGCGAGCGTAGTAAGTCCCATTACCACAGTGTTATGCAGGGTATGCCCTGCGCGGCGAAAAGATCGCACCGTGGCTGCTGACACAAGTAATGAGAGTGCAACTGTATCTTTGACTACACCCGGAAGCTTGAACCCGAGGTACGAGGTCAACAGGTCCACCACGAAATAAAGGTGGGTCCGATAAAAGGTGATTACCGCGCTCACAAGCCCGACAAACGTAGTTTCGGTGAAATTGGCGACCAGGCTGACAAGTGAGATGCTGCCGAGGATTGTGGTCAAGAACCAGGACCAAAAATCGCCCTCCGCGCGCATATCGCGATCCAATTTCTTAACAGTGACCATTGAAGTCTCCGTCTTCGAAGTCCCAGGGCGGAAAGTATGGATGTCGGACTATGGCATTCCTAGACCTGCACTGTACTTTGCGGTGTGGATGCATAGGCATTTCGACACCCTAAGATTGCAGCAGCTCTTTTCTTCATCTTGACGTCGCCGTCGGTTTGTATCATTTTCTCAGGAAATTGATACAAACCTAGCGGGTAACTCCATGACAGAGGCTCAAAAGCGGGGCAAAGAACCGGTCAAGGCTTTTGCCTACCTCCGCACTTCTAGCGCAGCGAACGTCGGCGCCGATCGGGACAGCGATAAGCGCCAGCGTGAGGCCATCTCGGCCTATGCGAAGCATGCTGGCATCGAGGTGGTCGCCGAGTTCTACGACGCCGCGGTCTCGGGGGCCGACCCCATTGAGGGCCGTCCCGGCTTCAAGGCGCTCCTCGAGCGCATCATGGGCAATGGCGTACGCACGGTTATCGTCGAGGACGCCAGCCGCTTCGCGCGCACGCTCATGACCCAGGAGGCCGGCATCGCCATGTTGGTAGGCCTCGGCGTGCGCGTGCTCACCTCACGAGGGGATGACCTGACGGATTCCGACGACGAGATGCGGGTGGCCATGCGCCAGATCGTTGGCGTGTTCAGCCAGCTTGAGAAGACTCGTCTTGTGAAGAAGCTGAAAGTTGCCCGCGACCGCAAGCGCGCCACCGGACAAAAGGTCGAAGGTCGCAAGAGCTATGCCGAGCTCGCCCCCGAGATGGTCACGATGGCAAAGCGGCTTTACCGGAAGTCACCCAAGACAGGCGAGCGTCGAAGCCTACGCGAGATTGCAGATGAACTGGCTGGCGCTGGCTTTCTGAGCGCCGCAGGCACGCCGTTCACGCCGACTGCGATCAAGAGGATGGTGGAGGGGTGATTGGCACCCAAGGCGAGCCGTTCTCCCCAACCGCCATTAAGCCGGTGGTGGCACGCCTGCTCTAAGGGCAAATTCGTCTGCGCATCGTCGGCCCGTCGGCCGAGAGGCGGCGGCGTGTGTGTGGGTGGTGCGTGAAGTCCAGCGTCAATTCGCGTTCAAGGGCCAGGGAGCGACGATCGTTTGTCGCGCACGTCGGTTGGCGTGCGGCTGCCCTCAGATGCATCGCTCCTTTGGCGCTCCTGGCCGTAACTGGCTGCGCTATGCCGCCAGAACGCATGTCGGTGGCCGAGGCGGAGTGGCGCCATGGCTGCAAAGTGCGCCATCGGGAAGTCGTTGTGGAAGACGGCGAACTTCTCTGCCGACGTCGGCGAGCGGACGACGACTGAGGACAGCGAACCTTCTCCGCATTACGCGCTCGCGGCGTAGCAGATCCTACCCGATGCGTTGCATGCTTCAGCTTTGCTGAGACGTCTGTTCGCGATCGATTTTCGCTC
Organism: Hyphomicrobiales bacterium; assembly: GCA_003963125.1. GTDB lineage: Bacteria > Pseudomonadota > Alphaproteobacteria > Rhizobiales > Hyphomicrobiaceae > AWTP1-13. Next base: position 6,582 of record RXJK01000277.1, on the reverse strand, counting down.
ATTTCATTACTGCATCCCATCCGCTAAAGTCCGACGCATTGATCCATTTCGGTCTGCGGGGACCCATGTTTTACCTGTTGATGCTTTTGGCTGTGATCCTGTCCGGCTGCTCCACGCCCTATCAAACCATGGGCTGGAGTGGCGGCGTCGACGCCGAACGGATGACAACCGACACGTACCGCATCGTAGCGCGCGGGAACGGCTACACATCCTCCACCACCATTCAGGACTACACTGTGTTGAAGGCGGCCGAGACCACCAAGCAGGCTGGCGGCACGCATTTCATGATAGTCGGTGCCGCAGACGCATCGCGGACTGGGACCATCGTGACGCCGGGGCAGGCCCAAACGACGGTATCAGGCAACACCGCGATGACTACTTACACGCCTGCTCAGGCTCACAGCTTCATCAAGCCCGGGCAAGACACGTACATCAAGGTCGTGAACGTGCTGCCTGGCCAGGCGCCGCCGCCTGGCGCAATTTCAGCCGACGAGGTGATCCAATTTGTCGGGCCCAGAGCGAAGAAGCCTCAATTCCAGCTCTAGCGTGTCTCTCTCCGAACCATCCTGCAGATCGCCCTTGCAAGCGTGCGAGCGTGTCGGCGGCTAAGCTGCGAGAATGGTCGACCGAGATGCCGGTTCGGATCCTCGTGCGGCGACACGTGGATCGTGAGCATCTCGACGCCACGGCCATCCAACACGCAGATTTTGCGGGGCGTCTCCTCGATCGGCGGCGCGCGAGGGTGGCAAAGCGTTAAGGCTGTTCGACCATAGCGCAATCGCGGTCCCGACCTTAACCAGAGGGTGACGTAAGCGGAGCTATAACAGGACAGGCAAACAACGTGACGGGTCTCTAAATGACGAAAATCTTCAAATCCTTCGTGGCCGATGAGAGTGGTGCTACTGCGATCGAATACGGTCTCATCGCCGCGCTTATTGCCGTTGGCATCATTGGTGCTGCCAAAAGCCTCGGCAACCAGGTCAGCGGAACGTTCAACAACGTCGCCACGGCAATGAAGAACGCATAATCTACCCCCACCTCTTCTGAGTACCCAAGCGGGCCGAATCCTTAAATGGACGGCCCGTTTTCGCGTCCGCCCGCATCGGGCTCAGCTTGTTGCCACGTGGAGGCCGACGGGAAGTAGGGCGAGGGCTCAGGCTTATGGCGGGACAAGCGGATGCGCCCTCGCCGAAGACGGAAGCCGAGGGCTGCAGGGCTCCGTCTTCCCCTACCTCGGAGACTCCACCGTCAAGAGTCTAAGGCTGTTCGATCAGCTGGCTACTACGCCGCTTGACGATCCAACTTTTCCCTATACGGAATGGCGGTCCCGCGACCTGCGCGTTTCGCAGCGTAAAGCGCAACGTCCGCCTGCCGCACAATTTCTTGGGGCGATACTGAAGCGCCGATCGTAGTTGCGATGCCGACGCTCACTCCGAGGCCCACGGTGTGCCCCTCCACGAGGAATGGCTCGGCCATGGCATGGCAGAGGCGTTGGCCAATCGCTAATTCGGCCGCAGGGTCTGCGGGTTCACAAATGACTGCAAATTCATCCCCACCGAGCCGAACTAGGAGGTCGCTATCGCGGGTTTTTCGCCTCAATCGAGCGGCGACCTCGATCAGAACTTGATCGCCTGCCGCATGCCCGTAGCGGTCGTTGACGCCCTTGAAGCCATCAAGGTCCAGCAAGAGGACCGAGAACTGCTGCCCCGTCGTCGCGGAGGCCTCAAGCGCTGCTCTGAACTGCGCGCGATTGGCGAGGCCGGTGAGGCTGTCCGTGAAGGCCATCGCACGGATTTTGCCGTCGTTCCGAAGGTGGGCGCGCGACGCCAGCGCGACCACTAGAACGATGATGGCTGTGGCTGCGCCCGCAGCCAGTTGATATCGGCGAGAGTTATCTCTTGAGAGCGCTGCGTAACGCGAACCGCCTGCAACTACGAGGACCTGCAATGGGTGGTTAGCTATTGGCCTATGGAACAACGTGCGGGTCTTCCCCTCGTAAATCTCGTGGATGATGCCCGTGCCATCAGGGTTTTCTTGCCCCCCGGTTATGTGCCCTTCCTTGAAACCATTTCCGATCTGACTGGACAGGATGCCTGTGCCAGCCTTCACCAACCCATCATCGCCGATGATGGCGACGCCGCTGGAGTCTCCCAGATCGAGACCGCGATAGGTCCGGGAAAGCGATAGGGGATCGATGCCGATAACAATGACGACTGCAAAGGAGCCATCCCAATTCGTCAGGCGCCTCGAAAGGAACAGACGCCATTCACCGTCCACACGATTGCGCAACGCCTTGCTGATGTGCAGGTCATCCCTATTAGCCCGCGCGTGATGGGTGAAGTAACCCCTGTCAGAAAAGTCGGTAGAAGCAAGCGCACTCCAATCCTTACTCGAAGCCACGATGTGACCTTGAGCATCTATGGCGGCGAGAAAGGTGGTGTGGACGTTCGCCCGCTTCACCTCCCGTTGGAAATCAGCCGCGTGGTGAAGATACCCGTTGTCGATGAATGCCGTGCGGAGCGCCTTCAGGCTGACGTCCGCGTTCTCTACGACGTGAAGGGCTGAAAGCCCAATTGCCAGAGAGAGATTGGCAAGGTCCTGCCCAATAGACTTCTGTTGCGAAGCAAACTCGGAGCGCGTTTGCAGCCAGACCAAGCTCCATAGGAGACCACAAAGGGCCAGCCCAAGGGCGCACAGGGCGGCGACCGTCCGGTGCGACCCACGCAGGTACATTCGCGACAACATCGAAACTTGCGCTCCATCCCGGCCTTAGCGGCTCGTCAGGGGATCGGCGCGCTGGGGTATCAAGATACCGGAGACACATCATTTTTCGGTAAATGCGGATCTGATCGCGTGTCGCCAGAGGCAGCCAAAGGCATAGAGCGCCACGCCATCAGAGATTGGGCCAGAGCGCCGCATGAGGCTCTGCAGGGCCTGGAAGCCGTCCGCCGCCGTCAGCTCCGCGTCGAGGATCAGCACCGCGTCCGGAAGCCTTTGCAGGACCGCCACAAGGCCCGGAAGCCTCGCGGTGTAGTCGGCACCGCGGCGGGACAGTAGTCGCACGTTATCGCCATCTTTGATGATTTGCAGCCTCCAGCCGTCGAGCTTGGGCTCGTGGGTCCAATTGGGGCCGGTGGGGATCCTGCTGGCCAGTGTCGGCTTGCAGGGCTCGAGGAAGCGTAGGCGTGACATCTCCATATTGTCGTGCCAGCCTTTGGCTAGGTCAACGGGAGGCGCCGCCATGGCTGGACCGGAGCATCTTCGCGAGATTGATCTACCGGCTCACGTTCTCGCGCGATGGAAAGAAACGGCTGCGTACCTCGCGAACGTCAACGCCGCCCTTCTGCCCGAGGTGCAGGCCCTCGAATGGGACTGTACGGCGCACAGCCTCACGCGCTGCGCCATGGCCGCCCGCTACATTGCTGCGGCAGAGGCGGAGCCCTATGCCGGCGCAGCGAAAGCGCTCGCGGCCGAATTCGAGGAGGCGACGAAGCTATGAGCAATATCGACCGCCAACGCTCTCGGGCAGTCGAACTCCTAGAAGAACGCGGTTACTGCTGGGATGGCCTTGAGTGGAACCTATCCGCGCAAACTCCCGAGATCACCTGGGAAGCCGACCGCATGTACGCACTCCTCATGCATCGCGCTGCAGTCCTTGAAGCTAGTATCGCTCATGCAAACTCGGCGAACGTTCCAGAGTTGGCCATGATTGGTGACGCGCTCGATGCCTACGAATTGAAGCGCTGGCCTTTGGGCAAGATCGAAGGCGGGAAGGGCTGATGCCTAGCGCCGGCGCAGTGACACTCGGCGACCTCGTCGGCAAGGTCGGTGTTCTGCGAGTAGAATGCGACAGGTGCTTCGAGGCCGGGCGGTACCTGGTGGCCAACTTGATCCATGAATACGGCGCAGACGCCAAGTTGTCCGAGGTGCTGGCAAACTTCACTGCGGACTGTCCGAGGCGTCGACCGACTTCACCCGCAAGGTGCGAGGCAGGCATGCCGGATCTTGCGGGTCTGCGGATTTGAGCCTTGGCAGGGGAGGAAGGGATCGACCTCCGTCGTCGACGTTGGACCGCCGCAGCTCTTCCACTGAGCTACTCCCCGAAGATCACCCCTTAAGGTGGTCAACGCCCTCCTCGCGGTGCTCAATTAGATCGGCCAAATGGGCTAACACTTCGGGCCAATGCGCACGCGGCACGTTGCTGGTTGCGATGTTCTTCGCCAATTGGCGCGCGAGATCTAGCGTGCGGTTCCCCGCCTCCACCAAGTCTGCGTGCGTTTTGTCGACATTGGTCATGCAGAAGTTCTCCTCAGCCTATTTTGACCAACGAAGCATGAGGCCAGGTGGACCTCCTCCTACTAAGATGACGCAGTTGGACGATAGAGGACTATCTCTTTGCGACCGCGGCGAGGGGGAAGTACGCAAGGGGCGGCTTCCCACTAAGGCGTTGCCCGCGGCCCTCCCCGGCACGATCAGTAGCCAGTTCAGCTCAGCGAACGTGCTTGGAGCGGGCCGGCTAAGCCCCCACCTCTGGCCTATGAGGTGAGAGCCCAGCTCGGAGCGATGCCCGCCGCGAGCCGGTCACGCGGACAGCGAAGTGTTCTCGTGCGCGACGCAATCGCTCCGAGACAGGTGCCCTCGTCTCCGGGCTGGGGACGCGAGGAGACGAGGGCCGGCTCTGTGCGCTCGGGGATCCTGAGGGGACAGGTGCGCACCTTCAAGCAACGCTCCAGCGCCGAATGGTTCCGCGTGAACTTTGTCCGTTTTGCTCTTGCAGCTCGAGATAGAGGCGCACACGCGGTCAAGCGACAACCATTGCACTCTTGCCCGGTGAGGATCGTGTTCATCGAGCTAGGCGCGATCCCGTACGCACTCCGACATGATCCGCGCCGACGCGACTTACGTTCTCGTCAAGCGTCAGAGAGCATCGACTGCGCTCGCAAGCGCATGGGGCTGTGGGAATGAGAAAATTCCTGAACGTTGTTACGGACCGAGGTGTCATCCAAGATCCGGAAGGTGAAGTGTTCGGCACATTTAGCGATGCCATATTGGCAGCAGAGGATACTGCAAGGGAGTTGATGGCTAACGCTCTCAAATCTCGGCGGCTGTTGCAATTGCGCTGGCGCATTGAGATTGCCGATGAGAACGGGCGCATAGAAGCGACAATTTCATTTGCATCGGTGGGGCTGGGCTACGAGCTGTCGCAAGGAAGCTGCCGACACCCCAGCTAGATGACAGTCACCTCAACAGCGCAATAGCGTGCAGTGCCAAGGATTTACCATGCGAGGGTGCGGAATTGCACAGACAATTCCTCCGACGCGGGACGATCGCATACATAGTGCTGATAGCGCGATACCTGATCCGCCTGCGCAAGGCGGACTCGGCCTCTTCCAAGTCGACCCTGACAAGTTTCGCGCTTCAGTGTTGGCTGATGTCCATCTGGCTGGATTCACATTCGGGGAATCGGGTCTAGGCGTTGGCCGCTCCCCACCCAGCAGGCCGAGGCAGCCATGATCCTTGAGGCGGCGAAAACTAGAAACAAGCTGTTGCGCAGAATGTCCCAGCAGGACTTTGAAACGCTCCAGCCCCTTCTGACGACCACCAATCTGAACTTCAGGCAGCGCCTGCAGGGCGCCAACCGCACCATCACCGATGTCTATTTCATTGAGCACGGAATTGCCTCCGTTATTGCAATCGGAGGGGGCGAACGGCGACAGGCGGAAGTGACGATGGTGGGTGATGAAGGGTTGGCGGGCTGTTCGATCATTCTGGGCGTCGAGCGATCGCCGTGCGAGATCTTCATGCAGGTAGAAGGGGTTGGCCAAAAAATCTCAAGTTCCGACTTCCGGGCGGCAATTCTGCAAAGCTCGTCGATGATGGACCTCATGCACCGTTACGTACACACATTCGTGGTGCAGGGCGCTTTCACGGCCTTGGCGAACGCCAGAGGCACTATTCCTGAGCGGCTCGCGCGTTGGCTGCTTATGGCCCGTGATCGGTCGCTTACTGATGAGCTAGTGCTGACACATGATTTCCTTTCATTGATGCTTGGCGTCAGACGAGCAGGCGTCACGGGCGCCCTGCACGACTTCGAGCACCGAGGCCTGATATCGACATCGCGAGGTTTGGTGAAGGTTCTTGATCGCGAGGGCCTAGAGGAAATGGCTGACGGTCTGTATGGGGTCGCAGAAGCGGAATACGAGCGCTGCTTTTCGAACCTCGAGTTCTAGACCAGTGGCAAAAAAAAGCCTCCGCAGCCGATGAGGGCGAGGGGCTGAAGGAACGCAGGGAGTCTGCAGATAAACGAAAGCGCCTGGACTATCGTTCCGTATCGAAGGCACAACGTCCGCAGTCAGATAACTGATCATTCATTTCAGTGGGCTACTGTCCTTGCGCCGGCACGAGTTGTCCCCTTGTAGTCGGAACGGATAGGCGGGAGGGTGTTTCCAGCGTCCCTCCCGCCATCTCCGGCGTCTTAGCCGATCCCTTAGTTCGGATTTAGGCTAGCAGACGGGAATGTCCGCTTTGGCCATGTAAATTCGGACGCTAGAGGGTCTGAGCGCTCACCGTCGCCGAGGGTCA
>RXJK01000333.1:5627-32957 GCA_003963125.1 Hyphomicrobiales bacterium | reverse complement strand
CGTCCTCGTTCCACTCGAAGAAGGGGAAGTCGACGATCCAGCACAGCGCGAAGGCCTTCCCGTCGACGAGCTTGAGCTCGCGGGCGACCTCGTCGCGGGCGAGGCCGGCGAACTTGTAGAAGCGTGCGGGATCGCCGGCCGTGAAGAAGCAGGCGTCGCCCGTGGCGAGGCTCATCTGCTTCTGGATGGCGGCGGCGCGCTCGGGGCCGACGTTCTTGGCAACCGGACCGGCGCCGGCAGAACCTTCCTCCTCGCGCCAGAAGATGTAGCCCAGGCCCGGCTGGCCTTCCTTCTGCGCCCAGCCGTTCATGCGGTCGCAGAAGGCGCGCGAGCCGCCCTTCGGCGCAGGGATCGCCCAGACGCGGACCTTGGGGTCCTTCTCGATCATGTTGGCGAAGACCTTGAAGCCCGAGCCCCTGAAGTGCTCCGTCACGTCCTGCATGACGATGGGGTTGCGCAGGTCGGGCTTGTCGGTGCCGTACTTGGCGATCGCCTCGTCGTAGGGGATGCGCGGCCAACCCTTGGTCACCGTCTTGCCGCCCGCGAACTCCTCGAACACGCCCGTGAGGATCGGCTCCATGGTCTGGAACACGTCCTCCTGCTCGACGAAGCTCATCTCGACGTCGAGCTGGTAGAACTCCGTGGTGCGGTCCGCGCGCGGGTCCTCGTCGCGGAAGCAGGGCGCAATCTGGTAGTAGCGGTCGAAGCCCGACACCATGAGCAGCTGCTTGTACTGCTGCGGCGCCTGCGGCAGGGCGTAGAACTTGCCCGGATGGATGCGCGAGGGGACCAGGAAGTCGCGCGCCCCTTCAGGGGACGAGGCCGTCATGATCGGCGTATCGAACTCGTTGAAGCCCGCCGCTTCCATCCGCTTGCGGATCGACTTGATGACGGCCAAGCGCGTCATGATGTTCTTGTGCAGCGTCTCGCGGCGCAGATCGAGGAAGCGGTACTGCAGGCGCAGGTCCTCGGGGTAGTCCGGCTCGCCGAACACCGGGACGGGAAGCTCCTTGGCTTCCGACAGGGTCTCGATCTCGGTGGCGTAGAGCTCGACCTCGCCCGTCGGCATCTCCGGGTTGGTGGTGCCTTCGGGACGCACGCGCACCTTGCCGTCGACACGGATGACCCATTCGGAGCGCACCTTCTCGGCCATCTTGAAGGCGGCGCTGTCGGGGTCTGCCACCACCTGGGTCAGCCCATAGTGGTCGCGCAGGTCGATGAAGAGCACGCCGCCGTGGTCGCGGACGCGATGCACCCAGCCGGACAGGCGCACGGTATTGCCGCTGTCGGCCTTGCGCAGGCCGCCACAGGTGTGGGTGCGATAGCGGTGCATGGGCGCGCGGGGGGGGGTGCTCGGTTCAGCCATGGTGGTGATGCTTTTCATCTTTCCGGATTGCGGGGCGTAGAGCACATGGCCATCCCCCCTTGTCAAGGATCGCCGGCCTGTGGCGGAAGAGTGACGGGCGCGGGCACGGCCATCCCCTATATTTGCACCCTACGGACAAACGGTTGCGGCCGGCAGCGCCTGGAGAGGAGCCCGTGTTGCGTCAATTCGATCGGCATCAAGGCCTTATGCTGCGGTGTTCGGCGCTGGCGATGGGCGCCTGCCTGCTGATGGGCTCGGCACTCGACGCCGAGGCGCGCACTTACCGCCATGGCCGTCCGCAGGCGCGCGCGGCCCTCGAAGCCCAGCGCAAGCCGCTGCAGAAGCCGCAGCCCAAAGCGCAGGACGCGCTGCTCGCCGTTGTCTCCATCGCCAAGCAGCGGATCACCATATACGGGCCGCAGGGCGTCCTCGGGCACAGCCCGATCTCGAGCGGCGCGCCGGGCCACGCCACGCCGACGGGCGTGTTCACCGTGCTGCAGAAGAACAAGTTTCACCGTTCCAACATCTACAGCGGCGCGCCGATGCCGTTCATGCAGCGGCTGACGTGGTCGGGGATCGCGCTGCACGCCGGCGCCCTGCCGGGCTATCCCGCCTCGCACGGCTGCATCAGGCTGCCGATGAACTTCGCGCAGGACCTCTGGGCCATGACGCGGCTCGGCGCCCGGGTTGTGGTGATGCCGGACGAGGCGCAGCCCAAGGCCGTCGCGCACGCCAAGCTGCCGACGCCGACGCTGTTTCCGCCGGACGTCGCCGAGGCTCCGCAGGCCGTGAAGACCGCCGCCGCCGAGAGCAACGAACGGACGGATGCCGCTCCGCCGGCGCCCAAGCCGCACAACCCGATCGAGTGGGCACGGCTCCGGAAGGCACCCCTCGCCGCGCGCGCGGCCGCGAAGGCGCAGGAAGCCAAGGAGCTGTCGCTTATGGCCGTCGAAAAGGCGCGGGAGGCCAATGCGGCGATCAAGGCCGTGGTTCTTGCCGAGCGGGCCATCGGGGAAGCCAAGGCGAAGCGGGCCTCGACGGCCGATTACGTGGCCAAGATCGAGCGGCAGCGGCCGGCGCTCGCGGAGAAGGCGCGGGAGGCCTTGAAGGCCGTCGAAGAGCGCGAGGCACAGGCGCTCGCCGCGTTGCCGGAGCTGAAAGCCAAGGAAGAGGCGGCCGTGGCGGCCGCGTTCGAGGCGTCCGCGCAGGCGTGGGGCGCGGAGTTCGAGGGCGAGCGGGCCGCCATCGCCGCCAAGAGCGCGGAAAAGACTGCCTCGGGGGAGCCGATCAGCATCCTGGTCAGCCGCAAGACGGGCCGCATTCAGATCCGGCAGGGCTGGGAGACGCTCTACGATGCGCCCGCCACCTTTACCGGCGGCGCGGAGCCCCTCGGCACGCACGTGTACGTCGCACTGGAGCCCGGCGAGGACGGCCAGTCCCTGCGCTGGACGTCCGTCTCGTTCAACGGCGGCGCCCCGGCGCCGGAGGTGCGCGCCCGCGGCCGCAAGCCGGCTGCGGCCGCGGCCCCCGTGGCGTCCAAGGAGACGGCCGAGAGCGTGCTGGAGAAGTTCGAGCTCAGCGAGGCCTCCCGGGCCTTCATCGCCGAGCGGCTGTGGACCGGCGCCACGCTCATCATCTCCGACCAGGGCCCCAGCCACGAGACCGGCAAGACCACGGATTTCGTCATCCTGACCCGCTGATTCGGAGGGCTGTGCCCGCGGTGCGACACTTGTGTCCACTCGGCAACGAGGCAGGGGAGGACAAGCCGCGGGAGATTCAGCTATAAAACCGCGCGCATGCGCCTCATCACCACCACATCCGACCTCGCCCGAGCCTGCACCGAGCTTGCCCGCCACCCCTTTGCGGCCGTGGATACGGAGTTCATTCGCGAGCAGACCTTCTGGCCGAAGCTCTGCCTGATCCAGATGGCCGGCCCCGGCGTCGAGGTTCTGGTGGACCCGCTCGCGCCAGGCCTCGACCTCAAGCCGTTCTACGAGCTGATGGCCGACACGGGCGTGGTGAAGGTGTTCCATGCCGCGCGGCAGGACGTTGAAATCGTCTGGAACCAGGCGCGCACGATCCCCGCCCCGATGTTCGATACGCAGGTCGCCGCCATGGTGTGCGGCTTCGGTGAGTCCGTCAGCTACGTGAACCTCGTCAAGCAGGTGCTGGGGCGCGACCTCGACAAGACCTCGCGCTTCACGGACTGGTCGCGCCGGCCGCTGTCGCAGAACCAGCTCGCCTACGCCCTCGGCGACGTTACGCACCTGCGCGACGTGTACCCCAAGATCAAGGCGGAGCTCGAGAGTACGGGCCGCACGAACTGGCTCGACGAGGAAATGGCGGACCTCATCGATCCGGCGACCTATCGCGCCGATCCCGAGCACGCCTGGCAGCGGCTCAAGCTGCGGGTGAAGAACCGCAAGGCGCTTGCCGTGCTGATGGAGGTTGCGGCGTGGCGCGAACGGGCCGCGCAGGCGCAGGACGTGCCGCGCAACCGCGTGCTGCGCGATGAAGCCCTTTACGACATCGTCAGCCATGCGCCGACGACGACGGACAAGCTCGCCGAACTGCGCACGCTGAGCGAAGGCTTCTCGCGGTCGGCACGCGCCAAGGAAATTATCGACGCGGTGCAGAAGGGGCTCGCGCGGGATCCGCGGACTGTGCCGCCGCTGCGTTCCGGCGTGCCGCTGCCGGCCGACAAGGTGGCCCTCGTCGATCTCCTGCGCGTGCTGCTGAAGGCCTGCGCTGCACGCAACAAGGTCGCGCCGCGGCTGATCGCGGACGGTGACGACCTGGAACGGCTCGCCACCGAAGCCCAGCCCGACGTGCCGGCCATGCGCGGCTGGCGCTTCGACCTGTTCGGCGCGCAGGTGGAGCAGCTCAAGCGCGGCGAACTCGCGCTGCGGATCGAGAAGGGCGAAGTCGTCGCCGTGCCGATCGCCGGCGCGAAGGCCTGAGGCTCAGGCCTTGTTGCCCGCTGCCGGTGCCCACGACGTGGCGTAGACGCCGAGGCCCGTGGCGATCCCGTACAAGGCCAGCGACAGGGCGACCATGGCGAAGAGCGCCCACAGCGGCGCGGCCGTCGACGTCAGATACCAACCGCCGGCGATGACGATCGCCAAACGTAGCGTGCCGGCGAGCACCGGCTGCAGCACCTTGCCCGCGCCTTGCGACGCGAAATAAAGGCACAGCCCGAGGCCGAACAGGCCGAACGTCGGACCGGCGAGGCGCAGGTAGGTATCCGCAACGCCGCGCACACCCGCATCGGCCGTGAAGATGGCGGCCCACAGGCCGGGGAACAGCCCCACGACCACGCCGATGAAGCCGAGCGCGACCGCGGTGACGATGGCCCCCGTCCACGCCACGGCGCGAGCGCGCGTCACGTCGCGGGCGCCGATCGCCATGCCGACCATGGGCACCGTCGCCACGCCGACAGCGAAGGCGATCGGGACGAGCAGGAACTCCAGCCGCGCGCCGATGCCGTAGCCGGCCAGCGCCTCGACGCCGTACGAGGACACGAGCTTCGTCACAATCAGCACCGTCAGCACGGACTGCAAGGGCGAGAGCGCAGCGACGCCGCCGACCTTCAGGATGTCGAAGAACATCTCGCGGTTCAGCGGCACACCCGCAAAGCGCAGCGTGATGCGCGCGCGGCCGGACATGAGGAACCACAGCAGATAGACGGCCGCGCAGCCGAAACCGACGACGAGCCCCATCGCCACTCCGGGCAGGCCAAAGCGCGGGATCGGGCCGAGCCCCAAGCCGAACGTGCCGCCGACGACGATCTGCAGGAGCGAGGCCGCCAGAAGCGTGAAGGAGGGAACGTTCATGTTGCCCGTGCCGCGCACGATGGAGGCGAGCGTGTTGACGAGCCAGATCAGCACCGCCGCCGTGAGCGCCACGTGCGCATAGCTGAGCGCCTTGGCGAGCACGGGCCCTCGCCCGCCGAGCGCGGAGAAGATGCTGTCGCCGAACGCGGTGAAGGCCACGGTGAAGAAGATGCCGGCGATCGCGCCGATCGACAGGGCATGCAGGGCGAGCGCTGCGGCGCGCGGCACGTCGCCGGCACCAAGCGCCCGGCTGACGGCGGAGGAGACGCCGCCGCCCATGGCGCCTGAAGACAGCATCTGCATCAGCATAACCATCGGGAAGACGAGGGCGATGGCAGCCAATTCAACGGTCCCCAGGATGCCGACATAGGCCGTCTCGCAGATGGCGACCAGCGCCGTCACGGACATGGCGATCAGGTTCGGAACCGTGAGGCGCAGCAGCGTCGGCAGGATGGGCGCCGTGACGAGAGGGTTCGGCGGAAGTCGACGCGGCTCCTCGGCGCTTATTCGATCTGCGCCGCCCGCGCGCGCCGGTGAGCCGGCCACTGCCTCTGCCATCGATCATCCTCCCGGGGCTGCAACCGTTCGCAGCGAACATTTCGGCGGCTTCGTTCTGATGCGAAAGCACGTTGCCCCACCGCTATCACCGAGAAAGTGACTTAGCAATCGAAAGTCACTTGCTTGCGCATAGCTGCTGGGCTAACACTGCAGCATGACGCAGCTCCTGGACCGCAAGAGCTATGGGCAGAAGTGCCCCGTGGCCCGCGCACTCGACGTGGTGGGCGAGCGTTGGTCGCTGCTGATCCTGCGCGATCTGTTCCGCAAAGGGCCGCTGCGCTTCCAGGCCATCGAAGAGGGATTGCCGGGGCTGGCGCCGAATACGCTGTCCGCGCGGCTCAAGGCGCTGCAGGCGCAAGGCGTGATCGGTGCGCGCCTGTGCGAGGCGCATCCGCCGCGCTACGAATATTTCCTCACCGAGAAGGGCGAGGCCCTGCGCCCCGTGATCCGCGCGCTCTACGCCTGGGGCGAACGGCATGGGTGAGCCGGCGCGGACGATGCCCCTTCTCGCCGTCTTCTGAAGCCAACGCCGCTCCGAAATCTTCAAATCGGTTTCTCTGTTGTCTTCTCGCCCGTGCGATGAGCCGGGGCTGCCCACTTCGGCAGCACGCGCGCGATACATCGCGAAACGCGCTGGCGCATCGCCTGCATCGTGTTACGCAATGCGAGGCAGGCCGAGATTAGCAGCCGAGGGCGGAGCGATGATCGAGAGCGAAGCGCTGAAGAACGAGTGGCACGTCGTCTACCGCTCGAAGGATCTCGCCGACGGAGACGTGCGGCTCGTCCGGCTGCTCGGACAGGATCTCGTGCTCTGGAGACATGCGGGGCGCGCGGCGGCGTGGCTTGACCTGTGCATCCATCGCGGCGCGCGCCTTTCGCTCGGGCGCGTTACGAACGGCGAGCTCGTCTGCCCCTATCACGGCTGGCGCTACGATCTCGACGGCAAGTGCACGCTCATCCCCGCGCAGCCCAAGACCCCGATCCCCGCGCGGGCGCGCGCGGAGACCTACCATTGCCAGGAGAAGAACGGGTTCATCTGGGTCTGCCTCGGCGAGCCGGCGCACGACGTGCCGGTGCATCCCGAATGGGAGAACGACGACTTTCTCAAAGTCTTCACTGGCCCCTATACGTTCCAGGCCAGCGCGCCGCGGGCGGTCGAGAATGTGATCGACGTTTCGCACTTCCCGTTCGTGCACGATTCCATGTTGGGGCAGGCGGGCGATCCGGACGAGATCGAGAACTACGACGTCGAGCAGAGTAACGAGGGCTTACGCGCGGGGCCCATCGTGGTGTCGCAGCCGGCCGGCGACCATCGCCGCATTCCCGTGCGCAGCACCTACCGCTTCTGGATCCCGCGGCCGTTCATGCCGTACCTGATGAAATCGTTCGATGCGGAGCGCTGCTTCTCGCACTTCATGCCCGTGACGCCGGTCGAAAACGACGTCACGCTGATGTGGGTTCTGACCAGCGCCAACTTCGACAAGGAGGGCGGGGAGGCGCGCATCACCAAGCGCAACGCCGATGTATTCGGCGAGGATATCCCGATCGTCAACAGCCAGCGGCCGGCGATGATCCCGGAGGCGCTACGGCAGGAGTTGCACGTGCGCGCCGACAAGCTGTCCGTCGTGTACCGGCGCTGGCTCACCGACCTCGGCGTGCCCGGCGCGAAGTAGCGCGACAAGGGCTCGGCGCAGCGACGCTCCGCAGCTCACGCGGCGGCGCGGTGGCGGAGCGGCACGGGGATCTCGGCGTGGCAATCGCCGTCCATGAATTCCATGATGGCGAACGACTTCTCCGCGACCCGCTGCATGGGGCGGTTCAGCTGATCGCAGATGAGAAACACTCTGCTGATGCGACGCGCCCGCGCCTGCTCCAACGCGACGGTCATGAGGGCCGATCCGATGCCACGCCCGCGCTCTGCCGCGTCCACCGAGAACGCCACTTCGGCCCCGGCCTGCCATGTGGCGGTGAGCGATCGCAACTCGGCGATCCCTATGACGCGACCATCCTGCACATAGCCGGCGACATCCGTGTTGGCGTGATCGATGCGGTCCACATAGTTCTGCAGGAAGGCGTCGCTGACTTCGTTGCCAAAGCGACAGCGCCGGCACGCATCGCTCAGTCGCTGGAGGTGATCGAAGATAAGCGGCGTGTCGCGCCTCTCGAAGAAACGGATGAGGTTCGGATCGGTGGTCCTAGCGACGGTGACCATGTGTGCCTCCCGGTGACGCAGCGATGCGTCATGGTTAACCGGAAGAAGCGTAGCATCAGTTCCGCAAGGAACACGTGACACGCGGATCATAAAATTCGCGTGGCCTTTGCAATTGGCGCGCGTTGCCTCGATGCAAAGCATCCTGCTCTGCGCGCAGGCTCACGCGCGCGCGGTCTTGTAGATGACTCACGTGTGAAGAGTCACGCCGGTGACGTGGCAGACACACGATGCAGGCGTGCTCTGCCTTTACGCAGCAGCCCGGGTGTAGACCATGCGCGGTGCCGACGGTGAGGTGGTGGCCTTGTCCAGCTCGAACTGCTCCAAGAGCTGCGCGAGCTCCGTTGTTTCGTGAGCGAGCGAGTGGCTGGCCGCCGTGGTTTCTTCCACCATGGCCGCGTTCTGCTGCGTCGCCTGGTCCATCTGGTTGATGGCGGTGTTGATCTGCGCGAGGCCCGTCGCCTGCTCCTGCGCGCCGGCGGCAATGTCGACGACGACCTGGTTGATGTCGCTGACCTGCGCGAGGATCTGCTCCAGCGCCTTGCCCGTCGCCGCCACGAGCCGCACGCCTTGCGCCACTTCGGCAGAGGACGTCGAGATGAGCCCCTTGATTTCCTTCGCGGCCTGCGCCGAGCGTTGTGCCAGCGCGCGGACTTCAGATGCCACGACGGCAAAGCCACGTCCCGCCTCGCCCGCTCTTGCCGCCTCGACGCCTGCGTTCAGCGCGAGCAAATTCGTCTGGAAGGCGATCTCGTCGATGACGCCGATGATCTGATTGATCTGCCCCGCCGAGCGCTCGATGCCGCTCATGGCCGAGACGGCCTCGCGGACGACGCCGCTGCCTTGCGCGGCGTCCTTCTGGGCGGCAGCGACCAGGGTGCGCGCGTTCTCGGCGCCCTCGGCGGACTTCTTCACGGTTGCGGTGATTTCATCGAGGGCTGCCGCCGTCTCCTCGAGGCTCGCGGCCTGCTGCTCGGTCCGGCGGGCGAGTTCATCGGCACTCTGGGCAACCTCCCTGGTGTTGTGTCGGATCGCATCGGCCGACGTGCCCACCTGGCCCAACGTGCTCGCGAGTTTTGCGGCCACCTTGTTGTAGTCGCGCCGGAGCCCTTCCATGGTGTCGACCATCGGCGCATCCAGGCGCACGCAGAGATTTCCAGCGGCCAGCTTTTCCATCGCGGCCGAGAGCTTCTCGATCGCACGCATGCGCTGGCTCAGGTCGGTGGCGATCTTGATCACCTTCACGACGCGGCCGTGGTCATCGAAGATCGGGTTGTAGGAGGCCTGGATCCAGATGATCTTTCCGCCCTTGCCGATGCGGCGGAATTCTTGCGAAAGAAACTGGCCGCGCGCCAGTTGGCGCCAGAATTCGTCGTAGGACGGATCGCTCGCGTCGGCGGGATCCATGAACATGCGGTGGTGCCGGCCGATGACTTCGTGCCTCTCGTAGCCCGTCGCGGCCACGAAGTTGTCGTTGACCTCGAGGATCTCGCCCGACGGCGTGAAGCTGATCATGGCCTGCGAGCGGGACAGCGCCTCCAGCTTGCCCTCGTTCTCGCGCGCCGCGATCTTCGTCGCGGTGACGTCCGAGGCGAGTTTGACGACGCGCTTCAGGCGGCCGCGCCGGTCGAGGACAGGGTTGTACGTGGCCTCGATCCACACATCGCGACCGCCCTTGCCTTTGCGGCGGAACTCGCCCGCGTGGAAACCGCCCTGGGCGAGACGCTGCCAGAACGGGACGTACTCGGGGCTGCCTGCCTGCTCGGCGTCGACGAACATGCGGTGATGCTTGCCGACGACTTCATCAGCGGCGTAGCCCATCACGTCGAGGAAGTTGGCATTGGCCTTCAAGACGGTGCCGTCCGGAGCGAACTCGATCACGGCGAGCGAGCGCTTCAGAGCCTGCACGGTGGCACGATCCGCTGATCCAAGACCAAGCATTTCCGCTTTCCTTTTCTCGACCGAGCAGGCCGCTTCGAAGATTTGTCCGTTATCGGACAGTCTTTGTAATGCCCAGCCTTGAACAATTGCTTAATTGTGCAAAGCTATTCATAGTCATCCCGAGGGGGCTGGCCATGTACTCAATAAGCGCCGTTTGCAGGCTGACGGGCTTGAATTCATCGACGATCCGGACGTGGGAGCGCCGCTACGGCATTCCCGAGGTCGCGCGCGCCGGGAACGGACGAAGGTTGTATACGGAAGATCAGGTGCAGTACCTGAAGGCCGTCGCGGACCTCGTCGCGCAGGGACACGCCATCAGCGACATCGCCGGACTGACGCTGCCGCAGATCCAGGATGCGATGGCCAAGGGCGAGGCGCGCGAAGCCGAACCGCGCTCGCCCTATCACGAGCGCCTGATCGAACTCCTCAGGCGCAACGACGTAATCGGCTTTCGTCGCCTGCTGAGCGATGCCATCGCGTTCCTCGCGCCGTGCGAAGTGGTCGGCACCGTCATCGGGCCCGTCATGCGCGAGATCGGCGTGCGTTGGGAGCGGGGAGAGCTGTCCATCTTCCAGGAGCACATGGCGACCGCCGTGACGCGGCAACTTCTGCTGACAGCCGCCGGATCATGGCGCGGCGCGCAATCGGGCCGGCGCCTCGTCTTCACGACCCTCGAGGGCGACCAGCACGAGATCGGCATCTTGTGCGCGTGGTACATCACCTCCGCTTCGAATTTCGATGCCGTCTATCTCGGCCCCAGTCTGCCCAATGCGGAGATCGCGCAGGCGGCGAAGCTCTTCAAGGCGGATGCGGTCGTGATCTCCGTTGCGTCGAGCGAGCGGCCGCAGCAGCAGGTGAAAGCGATCGAGCGACTGCACAAGATGCTGAAGGGCACGGCGGCGCTCTGGGTCGGCGGCCCCATGCATCATCCGCTGCATCAAGCCGTGGCCGGCACGGACGTCGTCGCGTTCGATCGCTTCGATGGCTTCCAGCGGTATCTGTTCCGAGCCTGAGGCTCCCATTTCGAGCGGCGCGTTCTCGCGTCAACTTCTGCGGCCGTAGTCCAACAAACCGGCGTCGCCTTTCGGGGGCCGCGCGCGGATCGCTTCTTCGTTGGGCTCGGTGCCCCAGCCGGGGCGATCGGGCACGATGAGGTGACCCGCCTCGAACTCCGGGACGTGGGTGAAGATCTCGTGGTCCCAAGCCAGCCGATCGATGTCGGTCTCCATGATGCGCAGGTTCGGCACGGCGGCGCAGAAGTGCGCGTTCATCATCGTGCAGAGGTGGCCGTAGAAGTTGTGCGGGGCGACGTTGACCTCGTGCGCCTCGGCGGCGGCCGCGATCTTCATGGACTGCCACACGCCGTTCCAGGGCGTATCGATGATGGCGACGTCCATGGCCTGCTCGCGGAAGTAGGGCAGGAACTCGCGCAGACCGAGCAGGGTCTCGCAGGACGAGACCGGGTGCGGGCTCTGACGGCGGATGTAGCCCAGCGCCTCCGGGCTGAAGGTGTCGATCTCGATCCAGAACATGTCGAGGTCGGCGATCTCGCGCAGGATCTTGAGGTAGCCCTCGGTCTTGGCGTTGAAGTTCAGGTCGAGGAGGATGTCGACGTCGGGCCCAGCACCCTCGCGGATCGCTTCGAGGTGCTGGCGCAGGTTGCGCAGCACCTTGCGGTCGACGTTGATCTCGGGCGCGAAGGGCGAGCCGAAACCCGGCCGCCAGCCGGAGGGCTTGCCGTCCTCGTACATGAAGATGTTGGTCTTGAGGGCAGTGAAGCCCTTCTCGCGCACTTCGCGGCCGATGGCCTTGACGCCGTCGATGCCGGTAATGGCCGGCGGATACCAGGTCGGGTGGTTGATGCGCCAGGTGGCGCAATGGGACCAGTAGACCCGCACCTTGTCCCGGACCTTGCCGCCGAGGAGATCGTAGCAGGGGACGCCGAGGGCTTTCGCCTTTACGTCGAGCAGCGCGTTCTCGATGGCGCCGAGCCCCTGGGCCACCACGCCGCCCGAGGCGGGCCGGGTGGCGGAGGTGAGTTCCGCAAATATGCGCTCGTGGCGGCGCGGGTCTTGGCCGACGACGCGCGAAGCGAGCCTCGCGATGACAGCGCCGACGCCCGGCGAGCCGAAGCCCTCGTCGAACTCGCTCCAGCCGACGATGCCGGCGTCCGTCGACACCTTCACGAAGTGGTAATTACGCCAGCCGGCATCGCAGGCCAGCGTCTCGACGGATGTGATCTTCATGTCCCGTTGTCCTTCCCAACTTCGCCGCACGCGTGAACCGGCGTTGTTGCCCCCGCAGCACGTTGCCGGCGCAGCTTCTCACGGCGCCTCCACCGGCGCGATGCCCGGAGGAGACAAGCTGCCTTTCCGGGCCTGCTCCACAGGACCGAACCGGGGAAGCCAAGCCCTTGAAGTTGGCGGACGTTACGAAGAGTTCACTTCAGGGAGGAGCATAAGCTCTGATAGCTTGAGCCACACGCCTTGGACTTTGCATTTGGGAGGGCTGGAGGGCCGGCGGCGCGCATGCTAGGGGAGCCCCTCGCACAGCGCTCAAAAGGTTCGCGACCATGACGGGGACAACTGACAGCAAAGTCCGGATCGAGACCGACACGTTCGGCCCCATCGAGGTGCCGGCGGACAAGTATTGGGGCGCGCAGGCGCAACGGTCGCTCGGCAACTTCAAGATCGGCTGGGAGAAGCAGCCGAAGTCGGTGGTGCGCGCGCTCGGCATCGTCAAGCGGGCGGCTGCCGAAGCGAACCTGTCGCTGGGCAAGATTCCGGCGGACATCGCCAAGGCCATCGTCGCCGCCGCACAGGAAGTGATCGACGGTAAGCTCGATGCGCATTTCCCCCTATCGGTCTGGCAGACGGGCTCCGGCACGCAGTCGAACATGAACGCGAACGAGGTGATCTCGAACCGCGCCATCGAGATGCTTGGCGGCGTCATGGGCTCCAAGAAGCCCGTGCACCCGAACGACCACGTCAACATGAGCCAGTCGTCGAACGACACCTATCCGACGGCGATGCATGTGGCCTGCGCGGAGGAGATCCATCACCGCCTGCTGCCGGCGTTGCGGCACCTGCACGCCGCGCTCGACGCGAAGGCGAAGGCCTGGGCGCACATCATCAAGATCGGCCGCACGCACACGCAGGACGCGACGCCACTCACCCTGGGCCAAGAGTTCTCGGGCTATGCGACCCAGGTCGCCAACGCGATCCGCCGCATCGACGGCACGCTGCCGGACCTGATGCAGCTCGCGCAGGGCGGCACCGCCGTCGGTACGGGGCTCAACGCGCCGGTCGGCTTCGCCGAGAAGGTCGCCGAGCGCATCGCCGCGATCACCGGCATGCCGTTCAAGACGGCGCCGAACAAGTTCGAGGCGCTCGCCGCGCACGATGCGATGGTCATGAGCCACGGCGCCATCAATGCGGCCGCCGCGGCGCTGTTCAAGATCGCCAACGACATCCGCTTCCTCGGCTCCGGCCCGCGCTCGGGCCTCGGCGAGCTGGCGCTGCCCGAGAACGAGCCCGGCTCCTCGATCATGCCGGGCAAGGTGAACCCGACGCAGTGCGAGGCGCTGACCATGGTGTGCGCACAGATCATGGGCAATCATGCCGCCATGACCTTCGCGGGCAGCCAGGGCCATTTCGAACTCAACGTGTTCAATCCGGTGATGGCCTACAATTTCCTGCAGTCGGTGCAGCTCATGTCCGACTCGGCGGTGAGCTTCACCGACAACTGCATCGTCGGCATCCAGGCGCGCGAAGACAACATCAAGGCCGCGCTCGACCGTTCTCTGATGCTCGTGACGGCGCTGGCGCCGAAGATCGGCTACGACAACGCCGCCAAGATCGCCAAGACCGCGCACAAGAACGGTACCACCCTGAAGGAGGAAGCAGTCGGCGGTGGCTATGTCACGGCCGAGGAATTCGATCGCGTCGTCGATCCGAGGAAGATGATCGCACCGGAGGCATGATGGGCACAGTCGTCAATCTCAACCGGTTCCGCAAGGCGAAGCAGGCGGCCGAACGCGAGCGACGGGCGAACGAGCGCCGCCTGCGTTTCGGCATGCCGAAGGCGGAGCGCGAGAAAAAGGCTGCCGAGCATTCGATCGAGAAGCGCCGGCTCGACGGCCACCGCTTCGAGGATCGCAACAGCGACACCGGCTCCGACTGATTTCTTTCTGGCCGCAGGATTTCGCGGCGCATCCCCGGCGTATCGACGGGCAACGACGGCAGACCGGATCTGCCAGGACGTCATGAGCAGACCCGTCAAACGTTCCTTCACGATCGCGGGCCACCGCACGTCGATCTCGCTCGAGGCCTCGTTCTGGGAGGCCCTGAAGGCGCTGGCCGCGGAAGAGCGGCTGCCCGTCGCGCAACTGATCGCGCGCATCGACCAGACCCGGGGGCCCGAGGGCGGCCTCTCCAGCGCCGTGCGCGTGTGGATCCTGCGGCGCTATCAGGCCGCGCTCGCAGACGCGGGCGAACGACGCACGGTGGCTTAAGGCAATTCCCGGCTTTCCGGCTCGCGTGCGGGTAATGCAACCTTGCGATTTGCAGTTGCATGCTCAAGCCGCGACGTATGCATTCCTTTAATCACTATAGGTTAGATTTAGAGACTGATTCGAAACAATATTTATGCGGCATTCGCCATGCGCCTGCGGTTTCTCCGTGCCCTCACTCTCAAGCAACGGGTTTTCGGGTTCATGGCTCTGGTGAGCCTGGTCCCGATCGGCTGCCTGGGCGCCATCGCCTACGACCGGCAGCAGGCCCAAGGTATCGAGGCGGCCGCGCTCGTCGCGTCGAAAGGCGCGCTGCGTCTGGCACAGATCGAGGCCCAGATCTACGCGACCGTGATGGATGCGCGCGGTATCTCCATGGCACGCTCGGGGGCGGAGGCCAGCCGATACATCCAGGGCCTGGACGGTCACCTCGGCAAGCTGAACGGCCTTATCATCGACTGGCAGGCGGCGGCGCAGGCGGGCGAACGCGCACATCTGGCAACGTTGTCTGCCGCGGTGAACGAGTTCATCGCGACCCAGCGGCGCGTCTTGCAGGCGGGCCGCACGGGTGATCTCGACACGGCGCGCGACATCGGCGTCAGCATCGAGAGCGCGCCGTCGCGTCCAGCGATCAATGCCTCCCTGCAGGAGCTGACGAAGCTTTTCGTCGACCAGGAGCATGACGCGCAACGCAAGCGCGACGTGCTCAGCGAAGCGAGCTTCACGCTGTTTTCCGCGATGATCGCGCTATCCGTTCTGATCGGCACCATCGGCGCCTATCTCGTTCATCGCACGGTGATCAAGCTCTTCAACCGCATGTGCGCCGTGATGGTCGACCTCGCGGCCGGAAATCTCAACGTGAATTTCACGGGCGTCGAGCGAACCGACGAAATCGGCGTGTTTGCGCGGGCCTTCAAGGCCTTCAAGGACGACGCCGCGCTCAAACTGCGGCTGCAAGTGGAGGCCGAGGCCCAGCGCAAAGCCAACGATGCCGAGCGCGAGGCTGCCGCCCATTCCCAAGCCGCTCTGAATGCCCGGCAGAGCGCGCTGATCGGCGCCCTGAGCGAGAGCCTCGCGCGCCTGCGCGAAGGCGATCTCACGGTGCGAATCGCGCAGGAGCTCTCGCCGGAGTTCCAGGCGCTCAAGAGCGATTTCAATGCGACGATGGACCGGCTGCAAAATGCCCTGCGGCTGGTGAACGCAAACTCGGCGGCTCTCGCCCGTGAGGCGCAACAGATCTCGGGCGCGGTGGAAGAGCTGTCCGGTCGAACGGAAAAGCAGGCGGCAAGCCTGCAGGAAACGACGGCGGCGTTCGAGCAAATCACGGCAACCGTGCAAAAGACGGCACGTGGCGCCGCGCATGCCCGGGAAGTGGTGCGCGACGCGACGCAGGATGCGGCGCACGCCGCGGAGATCGTCACGCAGGCGGTGAGCGCCGTCAGCGACATCGAGCGGTCGGCGCAGGAGATCAGCAAGATCATCGGCGTTATCGACGAGATCGCGTTCCAGACGAACCTTCTGGCGCTCAATGCCGGCGTCGAGGCGGCGCGCGCCGGAGAGGCGGGACGTGGTTTCGCGGTGGTTGCATCCGAGGTGCGCGGCCTCGCCCAGCGTTCCGCCGAGGCTGCCAAGGAGATCAAGGGCCTGATCCATGCCTCGTCGGCGCAGGTCAAGAAGGGCGTCGTCCTGGTGGGCGACACGGGCACGTCGCTGACGCGGATCCTGGATCGTGTGACGAAGGTCAACAGCGTCGTCGGCGAGATTGCGGCGGGCGCGGCGGAACAGGCGACGGGCTTCGGCGAGGTCAACGCCGCCATCAACCAGGTGGATCAGGTGACGCAACGCAACGCCGGCATGGTGGGAGAAACCACGGCAGTGAGCCGGTCTCTCACGGAAAAGGCGTCGGCCATGATGGACCTGATGGCTGGGTTCCGGTTCGGCGGCACGACGGTGTCGCGTTCGGAGGCGGCTGCGTAAGCGAGCGACGTCGCGGGTGCCGTGCGCGGCCTTCCGAAATCCGCCTATACTCGCACGTGCGGCGTGCGAGGCTGGCGGAGGGCGACAGATGACGGCGACACTCATTCAAGGTGGGCGGGTGCTCCGGGGCGAGTTTTCGGCGGAGCCTGCCGACATGCTCGTCGACGGCGAGACGATCCTCGCCATCGAGCCGCCGGGACGCATCGGCCGGCCGGATGCGCAGCGCATCGACGCCAGCGATCGCCTGCTGATCCCGGGCCTCGTCAACGGGCACACGCACGGGCACGGCGGGCTCGGCAAAGGCGCCGTGAAGGATCGCGCGCCGCTCGAGACTTTCCTCACGGCCAGCGGCGCCATCAACGGCAGCCGCACGCTCGCGGACAAGCGGCTCAGCGCCACCCTCACGGCGATCGAACTCGTGCGCAAGGGCTGCACGGCCGCCTTCGACCTCTACGTCGAATATCCGCTGCCGTCGCGCGAGGGCATGGACGCTGTGGCGGAGGCCTACGCCGAGGTCGGCATGCGCGCGGTGCTGGCGCCGATGATGGCCGATCACACGCTTTATGATGCGCTGCCGGGCTTGATGGAGGCCCTGCCCGAGCCGCTGCGGCGCAAGGCGGAGGCGATGAAGGCGCAGCCGACGCGCGCCATCCTGTCGGCCGCGCGCGACATCCTCGTGCACTGGCAGCATGACCGCACGCGCATCCGACCCGCACTCGGCCCGACCATTCCGCTGCACTGCTCGACGGACTTCCTGCGCGGCTGCCGCGACCTCGCCGCCGAGTTTGACACGCGCATCCAGACGCATCTCGCCGAAAGCAAGACGCAGGCCGTGCTCGGCTACACGAAGTTCGGCAAGAGCCTCGTCGCGCATCTCGCCGATCTCGGGCTGCTCGGGCCCGCGCTGTCGGGCGCGCATGGCATCTGGCTCGAGCCCGACGACATCAAGCGGCTTGCCGATGCGGGCAGCGCGATCGTGCACAATCCGACGAGCAACCTGCGGCTCGGGTCGGGCGTGGCGCCGGCGCGCGAGATCCTGGCGGCGGGCGGCCGTCTCGGCATCGGCACGGACGCGTCGAACACGTCGGACGGGCAGAACATGTTCGAGGCCATGCGGCTTGCGGCATTCCTGTCGCGCATTGCGAGCGAGGATCCAGATCGCTGGCTCGACGCGGAGGAAGCGTTCCGGGCCGCGACGGAGACGAGCGCGTCGATCCTCGGCTTCGACAAACTCGGCAAGCTCGAGCCCGGTTACCTCGCCGACATCGTGTTCCTGCGCCTCGACCACATCAACTACGTGCCGCTGCGCGCGCCGGCGCTGCAGGTGGTGTTCGCCGAGAACGGGGCGGCCATCGACAGCGTCATGGTCGGCGGGCGCCTCGTGCTGCAAGCGGGCAAGCTCCTCACGATCGACGAAGCAGCCGTGCGGCGCGAGGCGGAGGCTGCGGCCCAACGCCTCGACGAGGCCAACCAGGATGCCGCGCGCGATGCGCTGCCGTTCGCCGACATCGTCGGGCATTTTTGCCTCGCGCACGCACGCGCGCCGTTCCCGGTTCACCGGCGGCTGCCCGACCGGCCTTAACCGATCCTTAACCCCTGTAGAGCACTGCTCGGGCATGGACATGAAGCCGCTCGACCGCGTGCTTGCCGACGATGGCCTTCCGCTCGCCAGCGATCTACGCGAGACCGTTGAGCGCTGGCTGCGCGCCATGGCCAGCGGACGCGGCGCCTCCGATCATACGCTTGCCGCCTACGAGCGTGACGCGCGCCAGTTCCTCGACTGGCTCAAGGGCGACCTCAGCCACGCGCCGTGCCTTGCGGACCTCAGGCACGTGAACGCCAAGCGCGTGCGGGCCTTTCTCGCTTCGCGCCGGCGGCAAGGAGTCGGCAGCCGCACGCTGGCGCGGTCGCTCTCTGCCTTGCGCACATTCTTCCGATGGCTCGAGCGCGAGGAAATCCTGCGCAACCGGGCGCTGCTGCAAGTTGCTTCGCCTAAGGTGCCGCACGGCATCCCGAAGCCGCTGCCAGTCGACAAGGCCGCCGCGGTGACGGTGCCTCAGCAACCGGGCGAGGACTGGGTGGCGGCGCGCGATGCGGCCGTGTTGCTCCTGCTCTACGGATCGGGGTTGCGCATCTCGGAAGCCCTCGGCATCACGCGGCGCGAGGCACCCATGACCGGGGTCGAGGTGCTGCGAATCACAGGCAAGGGCGACAAGGAGCGCATGGTGCCCGTCCTGCCGATCACGCAGGAGGCCGTCAGCCGCTACGTCGCGCTGTGCCCGTTCCCCTTGGAGCCGGATGACGCGCTGTTCCGCGGCGCGAAGGGGGGACCGCTGTCTCCGCGAATCATCCAGCTCGAGATGCAGCGGCTGCGCGAAGCGCTCGGCCTGCCGGAAACGGCGACACCACATGCGCTGCGTCACTCGTTTGCGACGCATCTGCTGTCTTCAGGAGCGGATCTGCGGCAGATCCAGGAGTTGCTGGGGCACGCCAGCCTTTCGACCACGCAGGTGTATACACAGGTCGACCGCGACCGGCTTCTCGCTGTCTACGACAAAGCACACCCGCGCGCCTAATCCGCCTGGAAATCGAACAGGCGTCACCTTCGCGGTGCCATCGCGCGTCTCAGATTAATCCGCCGTTAGGACTCGTACCTTAAACATAACACTCCGGGGGCGGAGAAGTTCATTCCTTTACCGCAATGATATTCGCTCGCCTCCGCCGGCTCACGGATACGAAACAGCGACAGCAGCGACGGACGGACTCATGACCGAGGTGAGCAAATCAGGAAACGCCGAGACGCGCGAACTGATCGCGTTCCGCATCGGCACGCAGGAATTCTGCATCGACATCATGTCGATCAGGGAAATCCGCGGGTGGACGCCCGCCACGCCTCTCCCCAAGTCCCCGAGTTTCGTGCGCGGCGTGATCAATCTCCGCGGCACCGTGCTGCCGATCGTCGACCTCGCCGTGCGCCTCGGCTTTGCGCCGTCCGAGCCGACCGCGCGGCATGCCATCATGGTCTCGCAAATCGGACAGCAGGTGGTGGGCCTTCTCGTCGAGGGCGTGTCCGACATCTTCACCGTCTCCGACAGCGACATTCAGCCGACGCCTGACGTCGCCTCCGACATGGCCAAGCGCTTCGTGCGCGGCGTGATCGCCACCGACGGCCGCATGATCAGCCTGATCGCACTCAATGCTGTGCTGCCGTCGCTCGAGATGGAGGCCGCCTGATGAGCGCCGAGGAAAGCATCGCGCTGCCCGAGACGCTCGATCTCGTCGCCGCCAAGCCGCTCGCACAGACGCTCCTGTCGATGCGCGGCTCGGACGTGCGCATCGATGCCTCGCAAGTCATGAGAATTGGTGGACAGTGCCTGCAGGTGCTCCTGTCGGCCGCTGCCACCTGGAAGGCCGACCACGCCATCTTCAAGGTGGTCGCACCTTCGCAGGAATTCATCGGGGGCCTGAGGCTTCTCGGTGTCGAGCCCACAACCCTTGTTACGCAGGATTGATCACTATGAGCACCACAATTCTCACGGTCGATGATTCGCGCACCATGCGCGACATGCTGATGCTGGCGTTGACCGACGCCGGCTATCGGGTCGTGCAGGCGGAAGACGGTGTGCACGGCCTCGAGGTGCTGCGCAACGAGATGCCTCAGGTGGTCATCACCGACATCAACATGCCGCGCATGGACGGCTTCGGCTTCATCGAGAACGTGCGCAAGTCGGACAAGCATCGCGCGGTGCCGATCCTCGTGCTCACCACCGAGAGCGATGCCGAGAAGAAGGATCGTGCGCGCCGCGCCGGTGCGACGGGCTGGATCGTGAAGCCGTTCGACCCCGTGAAGCTAGTGAACGCTATTCGCCGCGTATCGGGCGTTGCAGCCTGAAGGAGACCTGCCCGTGGACGCGATGGCAGCGATTAAGCAGACGTTCTTCCAAGAGTGCGAGGAGCAACTCGCCGAGTTGGAGTCGGGTCTCTTGGCGATCGAGGGCGGGCAGTCCGACCTCGAGACGATCAACGCTGTGTTCCGCGCGGTGCATTCGGTCAAAGGTGGTGCGGGTGCGTTCCATCTCGACGATCTCGTCGGGTTTGCCCACATCTTCGAAACGACGCTCGATCACGTCCGGGGCGGCAAGCTCGCGCCCACACCTGAACTGTTGAAGACGATGCTGCGATCGGCGGACGTGCTCGCCGATCTCGTGCGTGCCGCCCGCGACGGCGGCACGGTGGAAGAGGGCCGCAAGAAAGCGCTCGCCGACGAGCTCGCCCGCTGGAGCGGCGGTAGCGGCGGCGCCCCTGCGGCCGAAGAGGCCGCAGCCGAAGAAGAAGACAGCCTCGCCGGCCTGAATTTCGTGCCCATCCAGATCACGGAAGACGACGTCGACTTCTCCGGCGCGGCACCCGACGCCGGCAACACCTTCAAGGTGAGCTTCAAGCCGCATCGCGCGCTCTACGCCAAGGCCAACGACGCGACGCTGATCCTGCGCGAGCTGTCTTCGCTCGGCACCGCCGAGATCGTCTGCGACGAGAGCCAGCTGCCGAAGCTCGGCGAACTCGATCCGGAAGAAGCCTATCTGATCTGGAACATCACGCTCAACACCGAGAAGGACGAACAGGCCGTCCGCGAAGTGTTCGAGTTCGTCGATACCGATTGCGATCTCACCGTCGAGAAGGCGGACCCGCCGGGTGCCGCCGACGTCGACATCGCCGCGCTCATCCGCCAGGCGACGGAAGCCGCGGCGCCCGCCGAGGCCGAACCGGCAGCCGCTGCCCCGGCGCCCACGCCGGCCGCCGCCAGCGCGCCCGCCAATGCGGCCGCCTCCGGTGATCATCCCGCAGCGGGCGGCAAGGGCGATGCCGGCATCGCCGTGACGGCCCAGACCACCATCCGCGTCGATCTCGACCGCGTCGATCGCCTCGCCGACCTCGTCGGCGAACTCGTGATCAACCAGGCCATGCTCGCGCAGCGCATCACCGAGGGCAACCACGGCAAGGCTTCCAGCGCGTCCGTCGCGCTCGATGAGCTCGAGCAACTCACGCGCGAGATCCAGGAAAGCGTGATGGCCATTCGCGCGCAGCCTGTAAAGAGCGTGTTCCAGCGCATGCCGCGTCTTGCCCGCGAGGTCGCGACGCTGACCGGCAAGTCCGTGCGCCTGATCATGGACGGCGAAGGCACCGAGGTCGACAAGACCGTCATCGAGCGCCTCGCCGACCCGCTCACGCACATGATCCGCAACGCCATCGACCACGGCCTCGAGTCGCCCGAAAAGCGGCGCGCTGCCGGCAAGTCGGAAGAGGGCACCGTTCGCCTCTCGGCCATGCACCGGTCGGGCCGCATCGTGATCGAGGTCGCCGACGACGGCGCTGGTATCAACCGGGCCCGCGTCAAGCAGATCGCCATCGACAAGGGCCTGATCCCCGCGGACGCCCAGCTCACGGACGACGAGGTCGACAACCTCATCTTCCTGCCGGGCTTCTCGACCGCCTCCACCGTCTCCAACATCTCCGGCCGCGGCGTCGGCATGGACGTGGTGAAGCGCTCGGTGCAGGCGCTCGGCGGCCGCATCTCCATCACGTCGGTGCCCGGCAAGGGCTCCACGTTCGCCATGAGCCTACCGCTGACGCTCGCCGTGCTCGACGGCATGGTGGTCACCGTCGCCGACCAGACGCTGGTGGTGCCGCTGACGGCCATCGTCGAGACGCTGCAGCCAAAGCAGGCGGATGTGCACGGCATGGGCGGCGACAGCCGCGTGATCGCCATCCGCGACCGGTTCGTACCGCTCGTCGATGTCGGCCAGGTGCTGAGCTACCGCTACGAAGCCGCCGACCCGATGACGCGCGTGGCGCTGCTGGTCGAGACCGAGGGCGGCGCACGCAACGCGCTTCTCGTCGACGCCATCCAGGGCCAACGCCAGGTCGTCATCAAGAGCCTCGAAGCCAACTACGGGCGCGTTCCCGGCATTGCCGGCGCAACCATCCTCGGCGACGGCCGCGTCGCCTTGATCGTGGACGTGGATGCCGTGGTCGCCGACGCGCGGGGTGATGTCTACCGCGACCCCGGTCTGGCAATGGCGAGCTGATCCATGTCCCGAGGTAACGTGAGTACCCTGCCAACGGTCGAGGCGCCGAAGTCGCGCAAGGCGCCTCTCGTGCCCGGCGAGTTCCTGCTCACCGCAGAGGACTTCCGGCAGATCGCCAACATGCTGCATACGGAAACAGGCATCCACCTGACCGAGGCGAAGGTCGCGCTCGTCTATTCGCGGCTTGCCAAGCGGCTGAGGGCGCTGGGGCTCGAAAACTTCCGGGACTACTGCGAACTCGTATGCGGGGCCGACGGCCTCGACGAGCGCCAGCAGATGATCTGCGCGCTCACGACCAACGTCACCAAGTTCTTCCGCGAGCCGCATCACTTCGAGCACCTGAAGACGCAGCTCTTGCCGCCGCTGCTCGAAGCGGCCAAGCGCGGCACGCGCCTGCGCATCTGGTCGGCTGCCTGCTCCGACGGGCAGGAGCCCTACTCGATCGCGCTCACCGTGCTGTCGCTGATGCCGAACGCCAACGACTACGACATCAAGATCCTCGCGACAGACATCGACACCAAGATGCTGGCGAAAGGCCGCGAGGGCGTCTACGACGCGAACGCGCTCTCGCAAGTGCCGGCCGAACTGCGCAACCGCTGGTTCGTCAAGACCGAAGGCAACCGCATGTTCGGGGCCTGCGAAGAGTTGCGCAGCCTGATCTCGTTCAAAGAGCTGAACCTGATCGCCCAATGGCCGCTGAAAGGCCCGTTCCAGGCCATCTTCTGCCGGAACGTCGTGATCTATTTCGAGGAACAGACCCAGGCGAAAATCTGGAGCCGCTTCCTACCGCTGCTCGCCCCGAAAGGCATGCTGTACATCGGCCATTCGGAGCGGATCACAGGACCTGCTGCCACCAATTTTGGCAATGCCGGTATCACAACCTATCAGAAGCTGTAGAGGTGCGCCCGTGAAGCCGATTTCAGTTTTGGTCGTAGACGACTCCGCTACCATGCGCCTGCTGGTGCGCAATGCCCTCAAAGGGCAGCCCGGCATCGAGGTGATCGGCGAGGCACGCGACGCCCTAGAAGCTCGCGAGACCATCAAGGAGCTCAACCCCGACGTCATCACGCTCGACATCGAGATGCCGAACATGAACGGCCTCGACTTCCTCGAGAAGATCATGCGCCTGCGCCCGACGCCGGTGATCATGGTGTCGACGCTGACGAGCCGGGGCGCCGCGGCCACCATCCGCGCCCTCGAACTCGGCGCCTTCGACTGCGTCTGCAAGCCGACGGACGGTGATCCCGATTCGCTGCGCAGCCTGCCGGACCTCGTCCGCGCTGCCGCGCAGTCGCCCCTGAAGAAGCGCGTCGCGCAGGCCGCTTCCGCGCCGCGGCCGACCGCGCCGGCCGCCCCGCAGGGCGCCTACCGCCCCGACACGCGCTCGGTGATCGCGATCGGCTCCTCGACCGGCGGTGTCGAAGCGCTGATCGCCATCATGAGCCACATGCCGAAGAACTGCCCGCCCATCGTGATCACGCAGCACATGCCGCAGACCTTCACGAAGAGCTTCGCGGAACGCCTCGACCGCCTGAGCCAGCCGACGGTGACGGAAGCCGCCGACGGCGACGTGCTCGAGATCGGCCGCGTCTATCTCGCCCCGGGCGGCGCCAACCATCTCGAGATCGTCGCCGGCAGCACGCGTCCGCGCTGCCGCCTGCGGCCCGGCGATACCGTCTCCGGACACCGGCCGTCAGTCGACGTGCTGTTCCACTCGGTCGCCAAGATTGCAGGCGCGCGCGGCATCGGCGTGATCCTCACCGGCATGGGCCGGGATGGCGCCGAAGGCCTGCTCGCCATGCGCAAGGCCGGCGCGCGCACGATCGGCCAGGATGCAGCGTCCTGCATCGTCTACGGGATGCCCAAGGTTGCCTTTGAACTGGGTGCAGTGGAGAGGCAGATGCCGCTCAACAGCATCGCGAACGAACTCATCTCGCTCACCCGCTCGACCCATCAGGAGAAAGCTCATGTTTCAGAAGAATATGCGCGTGCTGATCGTCGATGACACATCGACGAGCCGCATGCTCATCCGGGATGCGCTCGAGCAGCTCGGCATGACGCAGATTGCGAGCGCGAACGACGGTGAAGAGGCGCTGAAGGCGATGGTCGCATCGCCCTCGCACCTCGTCATCTCGGACCTCAACATGCCCAAGCTCGACGGCCTCGGCCTGCTGAAGGCCATCCGCGCGCATCCGCCGACCAAGAAGACGCCTTTCATCATCCTCACGGGCAAGAGTGACCGTGCGGTGATCGAGCAGGCGGCGAAGCTCGGCGTGAACAACTACATCACCAAGCCGTTCACCCTCGCGAGCCTGAAGACAGGCATCGAGGCTGTCGTCGGAAAGTTACAATGACACTGACAGTTGCAGCCCCCGCCACGCGCCGGATCACGATCATCCAGGGCGAGTACCGGGTCACGGACGATCCCAACGTCTGCTTCACGACCATCCTCGGTTCGTGCGCGGCGGCGTGCATCCGCGATCCGGAAGCGAAGGTCGGCGGGCTCAACCACTTCCTGCTGCCCGGCGATCCGCAAAGGGCCGCCGGCAAGGATGCGGAACGGTATGGCGTGTATCTGATGGAACTTCTGATCAACGGTCTTATGCAGAAGGGCGCCAAGCGCTCGCGGCTGGAGGCCAAGCTGTTCGGCGGGGCCCGGACCATGATGGGCCTGAGCGACATCGGCGCCATGAACCGTGCGTTCGCGGAGGAGTTCCTGCAGAACGAAGGCATTGCCCTGATGGGCGGCCACCTCGGCGGCGACCGCGGCCGGCGCATCGAGTACTGGCCCGTCTCGGGCCGGGCGCGCCAGGTGCTCTTCAGCAGCCACGCCAAGGTGGAGACGATGCCGCCACCGCCACCCGCAGCCAGCACGCAGCTCGGCGATGTGGATCTGTTCTAGGGGCCTGGAAGGCGAGATTCGAGTGGAG
This sequence comes from Hyphomicrobiales bacterium, assembly GCA_003963125.1. GTDB lineage: Bacteria > Pseudomonadota > Alphaproteobacteria > Rhizobiales > Hyphomicrobiaceae > AWTP1-13. Next base: position 7,547 of record RXJK01000333.1, on the reverse strand, counting down.
TGCCATGTCTTCTGAAGCAGACACCATTCTGTCCATGCCCGAACTGCTGCGGCGTGTGCACCAGGAGCTGATGGCTCTCGAGGAATCGATGGAGAGCCTGCATCCGCTGGTCGACCTGATCACGACCAAGGTCGGATCGAAGGATCCGCACCACCTCAAGGCCATGCAGGGCATCGACCACATGGAGCAGATGCTGACGGGGCTCGCGGGCTTCCTGCAGCACGTGTCGCTGCAGGCCTCCGACAACTGGCACGTCGATGCCGGGCACGCGGTGAGCCAGATCACGCTCGGCGATCTCGCCCGGCGCCTCAGGGCGCAGGCCGATGCCATGAGCGAGGACAGCGACGGCGATCTCGAAATGTTCGGCTGACGCTGGTTTCGCAACGGGTCATTGAAATAAGAAAGCCCTGCCTCGCGGCAGGGCTTTTCAGTTTCAATTCGGAGCTGAGCCTTTTTCCGGCTTTCTCGGCGGACCCGGTTCCCCGTGCCCGCAGGCCCGAATAGCCAGAAACCTCAGATGGCTTCCTTGAGATCCTTGGCCGCGCGGAAGGCGATCTTCTTGCTGGCCTTGATCTTGATGGCTTCGCCCGTGGCCGGGTTGCGGCCCATGCGCGCCGGACGCTTGCGAACCTGCAGGATGCCGAGACCGGCGATGCGGATGCGCGCGCCCTTCTTCAGGTGCTTGCCGATGTTGTCGACCATCTCCGTGAGGATGGTGTTCATCTGCGCCTTCGGCACGCCGTGGTTCTCGGCGAGCGCCGTGGCGAGGTGCTTCAGGGTGACGGTGTCGACTTTCACGGCCTTCTTCACTGGCTTTGCATTCTTCATTTTATCTGCCCTCTGCTCTCTCTGTTTTGGGAGGATTTGTCCGCTGCGAGTCCGGAAATATAAAAATTCGCAGGTTTTTCAAACGGAAAATTAGGGAATTTTCGCCCGGAGGCAGCAAGAGTGGCGTGTTTGCCACGATTTCTGGGCTTGGACAAGCCGGAAGTGCCCGTGAATCAGGGACAACTTGCAGGTGCTGCGTCAGAAGCGCCCGGTTTTGCTAGGTCGGGTGCATGTGCGCCTTGGCCTGCTTCGAGGGCCGCCGCCAGTACCGGTGCAGTTGCGAACAGGTCATTTCGGCGGTTGGCGGCTTCCCGTGGACGCCCCGGGCCAAGCGGGCTAAGCAGGCCATGCGCCCAGATCCACCCGTCCATCGGCCACCCGTCCATAAGCACGTGCCATGCAGCGATCAACGCCCGCAGGTTGCAGTGTTTCCTCCACCTGGGAAGACGTGCGCAAGCGTGCGGATCCGGCGCTGCTCGTCGATGTGCGCCGCGCGGAACTCGTCGATGGCAACGCGGCGGGGCTCGCACTCTGGCGCGCGCGCGGCGAAGCGCTACCCCTGCCGCAACCTCTCGATGCGGCGATGCCGGCCCTGGTCAGATTGCGCGCCGGCGAAGCCGATATAGAAGACCTGCTGCTGTGGGGCCCCAGCGGGCCCCTCCGGATGCGCCTCGCGGATATCGATGCCGCGGAAGGTCTCGCCATCCTGACGTCGGCCGGGCCTGCGGCCGCCTCGTGCGAGACGGGCGAACCTGCCCCGCGGGCCAAGCCCAGCCGTGGCGCGAAGCTCGCGCACGAATTGCGCACGCCGCTCGGCGCCATTGCGGCCTATTCCGAAGTGATCGCGCAGGAGCATTTCGGCCCGATCGGCGAGCCGCGCTACCGCGACTACGCGCGCATCATTCACGACAGCGCGCGGCATGCGCTGGGCGTGGTGGAAGGCATGCTGAGCGCCTCGCCGCTGGCGCAGAAGTCCGCCCAGCGCGAACTGCGGTTCAAGGACGTCGACCCTGCAGCGATCGCGGAAAGCTGCCTCAGCGTCATCGCGCCGGCCGCGGAGCAAGCTCAGATCAGCCTCGACCTCGCCTGTCC
>RXJK01000333.1:3594-5466 GCA_003963125.1 Hyphomicrobiales bacterium | reverse complement strand
GGTGACGGAGAGACCGCGAGCCGCGCGCGCACCGAGACCGATGCTCGCCAGAACGAGCGTTGCGCCCAGCACCTGCGGCCACGCGAGCGTCTCTCCCAACAGCGCGACCGAAATGGCCAGCGCCGAAACGGGCAGCGCGGCGGTGGCGACGCCGGCGAGCCACGTCGGCACGCCCGGCAGGCCGCGATACCAGAACCAGAGCGCGAACACACTCGCCGAGAGGACGTACCATGTGCAGGCGGTCCACTGCGCGAGGCTCATGTCGGCGAGATCAGCGAGCCGGCCCTCCCACAGCATCAGAGGAAGCGACAGCAGCAGGCCGACCACGTTGGCGCCGAGCGAAAGACGGAACGGCCGGTAGGGCGGCGCCAGCCGCTTGCCGATGACGACGAAGCCCGCTTCGCACAGCACCGCGGCGGCCGCGAGCAGGCTGCCAGACAGGGAGCCCGGGCTGCCGAGGCTGCGTGCGGCGCCGGCCACGAGCAACAGCCCTGCCACGGCGAGCGCCACGGCCAGCACCTGATCGCGCCGCAATCGCTCGGCATAGATGAGCGCAGCCAGAACAGCCACGACCGCGGGCAGCGTCGCGGCGATGATGCCCGTATCCACCGCCGTCGTCCGACGCAGGGCCTCGAAGATCAGCACCGTGTAGCCGAGCATGCCGACTGCGGCCATCGCGGCCATGTCCGCCAACTGGCGCGGGCGCATGTCGCGCAGGCGCGGCCCCGGTTCATAGCGGGCCAGGACAGCGAGTGCCGCGGCCGACAGGGCGAAGCGGAAGAAGAGAAAGGCGTTAAGCGGGAGGCCGGCAACGATGCTCTTGGCCAGCGGCACGTTGGAGCCCGTCAGCGTCATCGCCGCGACGAGGAACAGGACGGCCGCGGGGGCGGATGTCATGCGACGTGGAGCCTCTTCCTCAAGATTTCGGCGCAGTCGGGAGACATGCTTTCTGGTCCCGGCCCACGGGCCTCTTTGATCTTCTCGTGTTCCTCGGATCGCCCAACTCCCCCGGGCGAGCCGGAGACTGAAACGAATTCCGCGATCGGGCCACGCGTGGTGGCTGCCATAGCACACTTCACCCGGTGCGCATCCGCCCCTGCGACGATGCCCCTGGCCAATTTTGGTCTTTTTCCAATGGGCTAGATGGGGCCGCGGCGCGAAAGGCTGCCAGCGACCAGAGGCGAAGCGCCGCCCGGCGGGGCGCCCGCGAGCCAGTTGCAGGAGCGCAGGCGGTTGCGTAGGTTCGCGCGGCTTCGCCCCCGGATCGTCAGGGGTCGGCGCGGCATGCGGGGCGCGTCTCTTCATTCCCTGCGCGATCGAGGTACGGGCGCCGGCCCAGTGCCCGTCGCCATCGATTTCGAGGACACCCGATGGGGAACCTGCCACCCTTTGCCCTGGATGTCGGCCTCGCCGTCGGCGCCCTCATTGTCTACGGCGCCATCTGGTACGCGTCGCGGGGCTTCTCGCGCTTCGCGCAGGTGCTCGTCCGCCTGATGCCGCTGATGCTGGTGATCCCCGTCCTGCTGCTCTTGCAGACGCAGCGGACGCAAATCGCTTCGAAAGGTCCGGGCGGACCGCGCGTGGAGCAGCGGGCCGAGCGTGCGCCGGAGCCGCCACCCGCGCCTGCTCCTCCGCCCGTCGAGCGCCGCGTGGAGATCACACCGCCGCCCCCGGTGACTGCGCCAGAGCCCTCACAGCCGCCAGAGCGGCGCGCGGACGTGCCGCCCGCAGAGGATGCGCCGAAAGCCATTCCACCCCCGCCCGCAGACAGTTCGCCAGAGACCAAGCCGGACGGCCCGCGCCCCGGCGAGCATGCGCAGCAGGAAGCGGACTGGGACGTCGTGCCCGTGTTCTACGGCACCGACGGGCTCC
>RXJK01000333.1:2312-3544 GCA_003963125.1 Hyphomicrobiales bacterium | reverse complement strand
CGTGGCCGGCAAGCGCCTGCGCTACACCGCCGACCGCGGTCGCCGCCTCGACCTTGGACGTGCGCTCGTCACCGTGCCGAAGTCGCACCAGGTGCCCAACATCGAGCGGCCGTTCGCGATCCGCGTGCCCTACCTGCAGATCACCGTCTACGAGCAGGCCGAAGACCCCAAGCAGCATTTCACGATCAAGGAGCTTGCCGCCCTCACGCGCGAGCAGTTCATGGCGCTGGCGCGCGAGCGGATCAGCGGCGGCAACGCGTTCAAGGACCAGGCCATCGTCTTCGTGCACGGCTACAACACCGAGTTCGACTACGCGCTCTATCGCAGCGCGCAGATGGCCTACGACTTGAAGTTCGACGGGGCGACGTTTCTCTACAGCTGGCCGTCCGCGGGCGATGTGACGGGCTATGTGTACGATCGGGAGAGCAGCGAGCAGGCCGAGCCGTACCTGCGCGACTTCCTCGACATGGTGCTGCGGGACACCGGGGCCAAGAGCGTGAGCGTGATCGCGCACAGCATGGGCAACCTGCCGCTGCTGCGCGTGCTGCAGACACTGGGCCCGCAACTGCCCGCCGAGGTGCGCCTCAACCAGATCATTCTTGCCGCGCCCGATGTCGACCGCGACGTGTTCGCCAATCTCGCCTCGACGATCCGGCCATACGGGAAAGGCGTAACGCTCTATTGCTCGTCCAACGACCGCGCGATGGCGGCGGCGCGGCGCGTGGCCGGCGGAATCCCTCGCGCAGGCGACGTAAGCGCAGAGGGGCCCGTGGTGGTCGACGGCATCGACACCATCGACGTCAGCCAGACGAGCACCGAGTACCTCGCGCTCAATCATTCGACCTACGCGGAGACGTCGGCGCTGCTCAACGACATCGGGCTGCTGCTGACGACGGGCGAGCGCCCGCCGGAAGCGCGCATCCCCATCCTGCAGCGCGTCGCCACGCCCAAGGGCGACTTCTGGCGCTACCCCGCGGTGCGGTGACGGCGGGGCGGGGCGGGGCGCCTGAACGCCACGCATTGCTCCCACCGCTGGACGGATAAAAGCTGTCGCCCCGGCACTCGTTGCCGGGGCCCACTCGACCTCTTGCTCGGCGCTTGCGGAGAGTTGGGTCCCGGTGACAAGCACCGGGACGACAGGGAGGGGGATATACGCCGAGTGGCGCTTCTTCCTCACCGGGAACGTGCATTCGCCCCTGTCGCCCCGGCACTCGTTGCCGGGGCCCACTTCG
>RXJK01000333.1:0-2172 GCA_003963125.1 Hyphomicrobiales bacterium | reverse complement strand
GTCAGGAGTCCAGGCGGCGCCGCGTGAGGCGACGAGGTTCGCCTGGGATTTCAGCATGACGCCGTCGTCGAGAACGCGCAGCGCGTTGGCCTTGAGCGTGCTGCCGGTGGTCGTGATGTCGACGATCAGCTCGGCGAGGCCGGCCGCGGGTGCGCCCTCCGTGGCGCCGAGGCTCTCCACGATGCGATAGGTGCCGACGCCGCGCTCGGTAAAGTAATGCCGCGTGAGGTTCATGTACTTCGTCGCGACGCGCATGCGGTGGCCGTGTGCGCGGCGATAGGCGACGGCCGCCTCCTCGAGATCGGCCATGCGGCGCACGTCGATCCAGCAGTCGGGCACGGCGACGACCACATCCGCGAAGCCGAAGCCCAGCGGGGCCACGAAGCGCACGCGCTCGTCGCAATCCGGGATCGTCTCGCGCAGCAAGTCCTCGCCCGTGACGCCGAGGTGGCATTTGCCGACACGCACGAATTGCGCGATTTCGGAGGACGAGACGAAATTAACCTCGATGTCGGGCCAGCCGGCGATCTCGCCCTGGTAGCCGCGCACGGCGCCGGTCTTCGCTACGGTCAGGCCGGCATTGGCGAATGCAGCCGCGGCCTGCTCCATCAGGCGGCCCTTGGAGGGCAGCGCCAGAATGAGCTTGTCGCTCATGAGCGGCCTCCCAGTGCGTTCAGCAGGCGCTCGGTGTGGATGCAGGCGCCGACGGCGGGAATGGACGCAGGGGCGCCCACGTCCATCAGAAGGCTGTCGTAGCGGCCGCCACCGGCGACGGCGCTGCGGGCATCGAGCCCCGGCGCGATGAACTCGAACACGAAGCCCGTGTAGTATTCGAGGTTGCGGCCGAATTCGGCGGAGAAGGTTGCGCCATCGAGATCGACACCGGCCTCTTGCAGCAGGCCGAGCCTGCGGTCGTAGGCGGTGAGTGCTGCATCGAGCGCGGCGGCGTTCGGGATGCTGCTGGCGATGGCTCGGATGCGCGCCGTCGCCTCGCGCACGGGCGCGCGCACGGCGACGTAGCTTTCGAGCAGGCGCACGGTGGCCGCCGACAGCGGCGCCTCGCGCGCGTCGGCCGCGGCGATGACGATGCGGCCTGCGATCTCGGCGAGGCTGCGCGTGCCGATGAGATCGACGCCGGCTTCTGCCAAATGCGCCTCGACGATCTGCGCAGCGGCGTCCGGCGCATCCGGATCGACGGCGGCGATGAGGTTCGCCGGCAGTCCATGTGCGGCGAGCGCCGCGGCGGACGACAGGCGCGACAGCTCCGCGTGGAACGCCGCCGGGCGCCAGAATTTGCGATGCAGACGGCGGCGCCAGCGGGCCGGGATCGGCAGCGAGGAGACGAGCGCGGTGAAGAGGCCGAGATCGCCGATGCGCAGCGCGGCGCGGGGCAAGCCGGCTTCGCGCAGGGCTTCGGCGATGAGGCCCGTTACCTCGGCATCTGTTTCCTCGCGGTTGGTGGCCGCGAAGCACTCGATGCCGGCCTGGCGGAACTCGCGCGGGTGCGAGGCGTCGCCGCCGCCGGGCTGATAGCGGAACGCGGGGCCGTTGTAGCAGTAGCGCGCGGGCACGTTGCCTTCGCCGTGGCGGGCAAGGTGCAGGCGGCACGTGGGCACGGTGAGATCGGGGCGCAGGCACAGCTCCTCGCCCTCGGGGTCGGCGAAGACGTAGGTGCGCGCGCGCAGGTCCTCGCCGATGACGTCGAGGAACAGCCCGGCCGGCTGGATCACGGCGGGCGCGACGAGTTCGTAGCGCGCGCGCGTGAACACGCCCATCAGGCGCTGTGTCTGCGCGGTCAGCGCCTCGAAGTTCTGTGCGGTTTCAGGCGCCATGACGGGCCTGCCTTTCGGGACCGGGAGTGTGCTGCGCGCTCTCATTCGACGCCGTATTGCCCCCCGGGATTGAGCGCACCACAGTCTGTCCGATTCCGGAACACTTTCCGGACGCGGCTCCTATCAATGCCGATGCTCCCGGTTTGGATCCCGGCAGATGCGCGATGGGGTTGTTTCGAGCGCGACACCCGCCGCTACGCGCCATCTCCCCCGAAGATTTACGATCCCTCGCCGCTATGTACGCCGGGTCCCCTCCCCCCGTGGAGCCCAGGCGGAACGGGGAGAGGGTTAGGGTGAGGGGCCGCGACTCGCGCTTCCCTCCGAGCAAGCTGCTGCCCCT
>RXJK01000229.1 GCA_003963125.1 Hyphomicrobiales bacterium | reverse complement strand
CCGCGCCGGCATCATCGAGACCACCTTCAAGGAAGAGTGCGAGACCGACCTGTTCGGCGAGCAGGTCGTGCTCTGCGGCGGCCTCGTCGAGCTGATCCGCGCGGGCTTCGAGACGCTGGTCGAAGCCGGCTACGCGCCGGAGATGGCCTACTTCGAGTGCCTGCACGAAGTGAAGCTGATCGTCGACCTCATCTACGAGGGCGGCATCGCCAACATGAACTACTCGATCTCCAACACGGCCGAGTTCGGCGAGTACGTCACGGGCCCGCGCATCATCACGCCGGAGACGAAGGCCGAGATGAAGCGCGTCCTGCACGACATCCAGTCGGGCGTGTTTACCTCCGAGTGGATCCGCGAGTGCAAGGCCGGCCAGCCGAAGTTCAAGGCCACCCGCCGCCTCAACGACGCGCACTCCATCGAGGAAGTCGGCGCCAAGCTGCGCGCCATGATGCCCTGGATCAAGGAGAAGGCGCTCGTCGACAAGAGCCGTAACTGAGCCACCTAACGTAGACTGCCGCGGACGGGAGCCGGAGCGCTTCCGTCCGCTTGCATTTCGAAATCTTGCTTTCCGCCTCAAGGCGCGAGCGCAATGCCCTTGGCCGCGAGCACCGCGCGCGCACGCTCGGGATAATCGCTGATCAGGCCGTCGACCTTCATGTCGATCACGGCCGCCATGTCGGCGGGTTCGTTGATGGTCCACGGGATGACCTTCAGTCCCAGGGCCTGAGCTTCCGCGACCGCCGCCGCCGCGATGTTGCGCCAGAACGGCGACCAGGTGCTGCAGCCCATTGCCTGAACCGTCTTGGGAATGGAGCCACCGAACGCTGCGGGGTCCAACCCCGCCAGCCAGGGGGACGCCCGCCCGTCGCGCGGCTTGACCGTGCTCGCATTGGGCGTGTCGATGGTCAGGCACACGGTGGCGATCTCGGGCGCAAGCCGCTTGACCGCTGCAAGCGTACGCCAGTCGAAGGATTGCACCGTCACGCGGTCGGCCAATGCCGCCGTGCGAATGGCCTCGACGACGGCGGTCGCGAACGTGTCGGGGTCGGCGGTCTCGGCAGGTTTGTCCGGCGACAGCTTGGTTTCGATGTTGTAGCGCAGCCGCGGATTGGACGCGGTTCCGAGCGCAAACAGCTGGGCGAGCGTTGGCATGCGCGTCCCATCGACCGGCGATTGCGCGGGCCACTGGGCGGCATAGCGCGTGCCGGGCTTGAGGCGCCCCACGTCGAAACGCTGCACGTCCTGCAATGTCAGGGTCCGTATGGCGGGGCCGGGCGCTTCGAGCCACGCCCCCGTCTCGTCGCGCGTCAGGTCGGGATTGAGCAACGGCTCGTGCGACAGCACGAGATGGCCGTCACGCGTCAGTGCAAGGTCGGTCTCGAGCGTGGTCACCCCGAATTCGATCGCCTGCTGGAAGGCCGGCAGCGTGTTCTCAGGCTTGTGCCCACGCGCCCCGCGATGTCCTTGCAGATCGAAGGCGCCGGTCGGGACGTTCAGCGAACACAGCACGATCACCCCCCACACGGCAGATTTCATGTTCTCGGTTCCCATGATCGGCCGGATAACCAATCTGCACCGCCCTCGCGTTGCCATGGTCGCTTCGCTATCATGCGCCTCACAACGCCCGGAGCTTGCTCATGCCGCGCTTCGCCGCCGTCTACACCATGCAGCCCGAGGATGTCGCGGCCTTTCGCGCGCGCCCCCAATCCGAGCAGGAGGCCGTCGACGCGGCCGGCCTCGCTGCCTGGGGGGCGTGGCGGCAACGCCATGCCGCGGCGATCGTCTCGAGCGACATGATGCTTGGCAAGACCCGGCGTGTCACCAAGGCCGGCAGCGCCGCGGCGCGCAATGCGATCGCCGGCTTCGTGATCGTCGAGGCAGCCGACATCGACGCGGCTGCCGACCTCTTCAAGGATCACCCGCACATAGCCATCTTCCCAGGCGACGGCATCGATGTCATGCCGGTGCTCACGGAACCGCCGGAGGACGCGTCGGCATGACCCAGGCAACAGCCAAGGCCACGGCTAGGGCCGCCGCCAACTGGCGCCGTCTTTATGCGACGCCTTTCGCGAGCCTCTATCCGGCCTACGTCGCCAAGGCGGAGAAGAAGCGGCGCAGCCGGGCCGAGGTGGATGAGATCATCCGCTGGCTCACCGGCTACGATCACGCCGGGCTCGCAGCCGAAATCGCCAAGGAGACGAGCCTGGAGGACTTCTTCGCGCGCGCGCCGAAGCTGAATGCGTCGCGATCCCTGGTGACCGGCGTCGTGTGCGGCGTGCGGGTGGAAGAGATCGAAGAGCCCCTGATGCGCGAGATCCGCATCCTCGACAAGCTCATCGACGAACTCGCCAAGGGCAAGGCGATGGACAAGATCCTGCGCGGATAGCCTGCACTGCTTTCTTAAACACTGGACGCCGCGGCAGCCCGTTTCACAGGGCGGCTACATCCGGAACACGCCGAAGCGCGGATCGGGGATCGGCGCGTTGAGTGCGGCCGAGAGGGCGAGCGCCAGCACGCGCCGCGTCTCCGACGGCGCGATGATGCCGTCGTCCCACAGGCGCGCGGTGCCGTGATAGGGATGCCCCTCGCGCTCGTAGGCGTCGAGGATCGGCTGCTTGAAGGCCGCTTCCTCGTCCGTGCTCCAGGCCTTGCCCTCGGCCTCGATGTTGTCGCGCCGGACGGTCGCGAGCACGCTCGCCGCCTGCTGGCCGCCCATCACCGAGACGCGGGCGTTGGGCCACGTGAACAGGAAGCGCGCACCGAAGGCGCGGCCGCACATGGCGTAGTTGCCGGCGCCGTAAGACCCGCCGATGATGACGGTGAGCTTCGGCACCTGCGCGCACGACACGGCCGTGACCATCTTGGCGCCGTCCCGCGCGATGCCGCCGGCCTCGGCCGCCTTGCCCACCATGAAGCCCGTGATGTTTTGCAGGAACAGAAGCGGGATCTTGCGCTGGCAGGCGAGCTCGATGAAATGCGCCGCCTTCTGCGCCGTCTCGGAATAGAGGATGCCGTTGTTCGCGAGGATGGCGACGGGCAGCCCCTCGATGTGGGCGAAGCCCGTGACGATGGTCTGCGCGTAGGTCGCCTTGAACTCGTCGAGCTCCGATCCGTCGACGAGCCGCGCGATGATCTCGCGGCTGTCGTACTGCGTCGTGAGCGCGGCCGGGATCACGCCGTCGAGTTCCGCCGGATCGTAGGCGGGGGGACGCGGCGGCCGCACGGCCACGTCCATCGTCTTCACCGTGTTGAGGTTGGCGACGATGGAGCGCACGATGTCGAGCGCGTGGTCGTCGTTGAGGGCGTAGTGGTCGGCGACACCCGACTGGCGCGCGTGCACCTCGGCACCGCCCAGGTCTTCCGCCGAGATCACTTCGCCGGTTGCGGCCTTCACCAGCGGCGGCCCGCCGAGGAAGATGGTGCCCTGCCGGCGCACGATGATGCTCTCGTCCGACATGGCCGGAACGTACGCGCCGCCCGCCGTGCACGACCCCATCACGGACGCGATCTGCGGGATGCCGAGGCTAGAGAGCGTCGCCTGGTTGTAGAAGATGCGGCCGAAGTGCTCCTTGTCGGGAAACACCTCCGTCCAGACGGGCAGGTTCGCGCCGCCCGAGTCGACGAGGTAGATGCACGGCAGCCGGTTCTCACGCGCCACTTCCTGCGCGCGCACGTGCTTCTTCACCGTCATCGGGTAGTAGGTGCCGCCCTTGATGGTGGCGTCGTTGCACACGATCACGCACTCTCGTCCCGAGACGCGACCCACCCCCGTGATGATGCCCGCGCCGTGGATGTCGCCCGTGTACATGCCGAGCGCTGCGAGCGGCGACAACTCCAGGAACGGTGAGCCCGGATCGATGAGCCGCAGCACGCGGTCGCGGGGCAGCAGCTTGCCGCGGGCGGCGTGGCGCTCCTTAAGTTTGTCGGGGCCGCCATTGCCGGCTTCGCGCCGCTTGGCCGCGAGATCGTCGAGCAGTGCGCGCATCGCCGCCGCATTGGCTGCGAATTCATCGGACGATGTCGAGATGCGGGACGTGATCTTGGGCATGGAAGTCCGTCGTTTCCTCGGTGGGCGCTTCTCCCTCTCCCCGCGTGCGGGGAGAGGGCCGGGGTGAGGGGCAGCGGCTCACTCCAGGCGCATCGTGTATGTCTGCCCCTTACCCTAGCCCTCTCCCCATAAGGATGGGGAGAGGGGACGGGGCGCAATTCTCTTACGCGAATTATCCAGCCCGCTTCTGGCGCAGCTTGCCGACGATGCCGGTGGGGAAGAAGTAGACGCTGAGCACGAACAGCACGCCGAGCCAGAGCAGCCAGCGGTCGGGGTGGACGAGCTGCGGGATCAGCGGAATGCCTTCCGTCGCCTTCGACGCCGTCGCCATCAGCTTCTGCAGGTAGTTCTGCGCCACGATGAAGAGCGTCGCGCCGATGACGGCGCCGTACATGGTGCCCATGCCCCCGATCACCACCATCAGCAGGATGTCGAGCATGATGGCGAAGGACAGCGTGGTGTCGGGCCCCGTGTAGCGCAGCCACAGGGCGTTGAGCGCCCCCGCGAACACCGCCATGCCGGCGGCGAGGCAGTTGGCGATGGTGCGGTAGTAGACCGTGCGATAGCCCAGCGCCTCGGCGCGGAAATCGTTCTCGCGGATCGCCTGCAGCACGCGGCCGAAGGTCGAGTTGACGATGCGCAGCGCGCCGAGAAACAGCGCGAGGCTGACGACGAAGATCAGGTAGTAGCAGAGCGTGCGGCCGGTGATCTCGCCGAGGAGCGGCAACTCGAAGAGCTTCGTGCCGGGGCGCAGCACTTCCGGCACGCGGAACGAACGCCCGTCCTCGCCGCCCGTGATGTCGGAGAGTTGCGAGGCGAGGATGGCGAACACGCTCGCCACGG
>RXJK01000057.1:24595-27677 GCA_003963125.1 Hyphomicrobiales bacterium | reverse complement strand
GTTGACCTTCTTGCCGGCGAGATCCTGGATCCGACGGATGCCGGGCCCGGCGAGCACGTGCAGTTCCTCGTTGTAGAGCTTGGCGATGTAGGCGACGCGCTGGTCGATGTTGGGGCCCATCTCGTTGGTCTTCTTGAGATAGGACATGATGTTCGACTGCGTGATCGCGAGATCGATGCCGCGCAGGTGCAGGAGGTCGATCATGTTCTGGTAGCCGCCCTTGCCGATCACCGGCAGGACGCGCAGCTGCGTGCCGTCGTCGAGCACCGCCGACATGTCGTAGGCGAGATAGAGATACGTGCCGTTGGTGTTGCCCGAGATGACGGTGATGGTGTTCTGGTTGAGCTGCTCGGTGAGCGCGGCGAGCCGGTTCTGTTCGCTGCCGGAGGGAACGGGCGGCGGGTTCATGCGCTTGGCGACCGGCGACTGGGTCTGCGCCAGCGCGCCAGCGACCGGAAGGAAAAAGAGCGCCGCCAGGGCAAGAACGCCGGCACGCACGAAAAGAGGCAACGGGATCGAACGCACGTACATCTCCCCTCCGACCCTCAGGCCGGTGCGCTGCGCCCGATTGGACGGACGGGCTGCTGCGCACGTGGTTGTTGTTGCTGCTCTTACACTAGTAGACTCGCACTGTGGCATAAAGGCGCCATTAATTTCTTAATGCGCCCAAAGGCCTGCCAGGCCCGGCCACGAGCGGGACTAAGCCTCCCCGGAAGGCTGCAGTAAGGCCTGCACGAGGCTTCCTTGACAGAAACCTTGCCGTGCATGCACAAGCGGCGCACCCCGTCCCGGCAAGTGCTTCGCGCCCCCGGCCGGGGTCCAACTTACCTGCGTGGTATGCAGCGAGTGAGAGGACACCGAATGAGCGACATCTCCATTACATTTCCCGACGGCAATGCGCGCACCTTCCCCAAGGGGGTGAGCGGCAAGGCCGTGGCCGAGAGCATCTCCAAATCGCTGGCCAAGAAGGCGGTGGCGATGGTGCTGAACGGCACGCTGTCGGATCTGGCCGACCCTATCGACGCCGATGCAACCCTGAAGATCGTGACGCGCACCGACCCGGAAGCGCTCGAATTGATCCGGCACGACTCCGCCCACGTGATGGCCGAGGCGGTGCAGGCCCTGTGGCCCGGCACCCAGGTCACCATCGGCCCCGTGATCGAGAACGGCTTCTACTACGACTTCGCCAAGGACGAGCCCTTCGTCCCCGAGGACATGGCGAAAATCGAAGCCAAGATGCGCGAGATCATCGACCGCAACGCGCCCTTCACGAAGGAATTCTGGAGCCGCGACGAGGCCAAGGCCTTCTTCAAGTCGAAGGGCGAGCTGTTCAAGATCGAACTCGTCGATGCCATTCCGCCGGGCGAGAGCCTGAAGATCTACAAGCAGGGCGATTGGCTCGATCTCTGCCGCGGCCCGCACATGACCTCCACGGGCCAGATCGGCAAGGCGTTCAAGCTGACCCGCTTTGCCGGCTCCTATTGGCGCGGCGACAGCGAGGGGCCGAAGCTGCAGCGCATCTACGGCACCGCGTGGGCCAGCGACGCCGAGCTTGCCGCCTACCTCAAGCAGATCGAGGAGGCCGAGAAGCGCGACCACAGGAAACTCGGCCGCGAGATGGACCTCTTCCATTTCCAGGAGGAGGCGCCGGGCTCGATCTTCTGGCACGCCAAGGGCTGGACGCTGTTCCAGACGCTCATCGCCTACATGCGCCGCCGCCTCGACAAGGCCGACTACCAGGAAGTGAACTCTCCCGACATGATGGAGAAGCACTTCTGGGAGTTGTCCGGCCACTGGGAGAACTACGGCGAGAACATGTTCACGACCACGCTCCCCGACGAGCGCGTGTTCTGCTGCAAGCCGATGAACTGTCCGGGCCACGTGCAGATCTTCAAGCACGGTCTGAAGAGCTACCGCGACCTGCCGCTGAAGATTGCGGAGTTCGGCAAGGTGCACCGCTACGAGCCCTCGGGCGCGTTGCACGGCATGCTGCGCGTGCGCCACTTCACGCAGGACGACGCGCACATCTTCATCACCGAAGATCAGATCATGGACGAGTGCCTGAAGATCAACGATCTCATGCTCTCGATCTACAAGGACTTTGGTTTCGAGGACATCTTCATCAAGCTGTCGACGCGGCCCGAGAAACGCGTCGGCGCGGACGATCTGTGGGACAAGGCCGAGAAGGCGCTGTCCGACGTGCTCGACGAGGTGAAGCGGCAGTCCAACGGACGCGTGAAGACCGCGATCAATCCGGGCGAGGGTGCCTTCTATGGCCCCAAGCTCGAGTACGTGCTGAAGGACGCCATCGGCCGCGACTGGCAGTGCGGCACGACGCAGGTCGACTTCAATCTGCCCTCGCGCCTCGGCGCCTTCTACATCGACGCCGACAGCGAGAAGAAGACGCCGGTGATGATCCACCGCGCCATGTTCGGCTCGCTCGAGCGTTTCACCGGCATCCTGATCGAGAACTTCGCCGGCCATCTGCCGCTGTGGCTCTCGCCGCTGCAGGTCGTCGTCTCGACAATCGTGTCGGACGCCGATGCTTACGCGTGCGAGGCGCTGGCACACCTGAAGACCGCAGGCCTGCGCGCGGAAACCGATCTGCGCAACGAGAAGATCAACTACAAGGTGCGGGAGCACTCCCTCGCCAAGGTCCCGGTCATGCTCGTCGTCGGCAAGCGCGAGGCGGAGGAACGTACGGTCTCCGTGCGTCGCCTCGGCAGTCAGGCGCAGGAAGTCGTGCCGCTCGACGAGATCGTGCGCCGTCTCGCAGACGAAGCAACGCCGCCCGATCTGCGCCACTGAAACCAAGCGATTAGCGCATTCTGAACGGCCGGCGAACCGCGTTCGCCGGCCGTTGTCCTGCCGGACGAGGAAGCAAAAACTTCGCTCGACTGCGCTTGCACGCGCGTGTTCACGACGCGTGTGCAACCGAACGCGCAGATCCTCAGAATTGCAGACAATTTATCGCACACCGCTCGACCGCAGCGTGTGGCGCCCCTCCCGCTCTTGCTGTTGGCTGCGTGCGCCGTGCTGCGGGGAGCACGCGCAACCTACCTTTGAGACCTGAGGCTTGGCC
>RXJK01000057.1:18438-24545 GCA_003963125.1 Hyphomicrobiales bacterium | reverse complement strand
CGTCTCCGGATCAGCGAGATCGAGGTGTGTATGGCGTACGCAACGGGAGTGGTGCGGCCCGCGGCTGCCTTGGCGATGGCGGCAGTGTTGGTCTCGAGTGCGGCTTCGGCGGAAACGGGCCGCGCGTCCTTGCGCAGCGACTTCAGGATTTCTCCGCTGGGCGCCGGCGGTGCGATCGATCCGATCGCGATTGCCATCCGCAAGGACGAACTGCGCATCGGCGAAACGAGCGGTCCTCCGCCATCCATTCTCGATCGTCTCGTCCGCCGCACCGTCGCGAGCGCGCCGCTGCCGGCCACCACACGTCCAGAGATCCAGACGAAGGAGCCGGCGAAGCGCTGGCCGCTGACGCTCGACGACGTCCGCGCGCCGTTGCAGGCCCTCGACACTTCACGCGACAGACCGATCGTTTTGACCGCGCTGCAGCCTCTCCCCACGGCGCCGAAGAGCGACGCAACAGGCCTGCCCTGGGCGGCAACGCCAAAAGTTCCGGCCCTGACCGCCCTGCCGCGGCGCGACGCTCCCGCGAAGGCGCGCGACACGAACATCGCCGTGCTGGCCATGCCGGCGCCGCCGCCGGCGCGATCGCTCGTTCCCGAGCCCGCTCTCGAACCGCAGAAAGTCTTCCTTCCGTTCTCCTCGGGCCACGTGCGCTTGAGCCGCCATGTGGAGCGTGGCCTCTCCCACCGCCGCGAACCCCTGTGGCGCGTGCGCCTGCCGGTGTCCGAAATGCCGGCCGCTACGCGCGATCCGCTCGGCGCCGTCGAGCCGCCGAAGCCTGTCATCGCTGCGCCCGCCTTCATCATGCCCTTCGAGAACGGCCGCGTGTCGAGCCTCTTCAACGAGGGCCGGCGCCATCCCGCCATCGATCTCGCCGGCCGCCACGGCTCGCCCGTGTTCGCGACGAGCAGCGGCCAGACAGTGATTTTCGCGGCCTCCCGCGGCGGATATGGCAATGCGGTCATCACCCGCGATGCGCAAGGGCGCGAACATCTCTACGGCCATCTGAGCGCCATCCACGTGCGCCCCGGCAAGGTGCTGGCGCAAGGCGAGCGCCTCGGTCTCCTCGGCAGCACCGGCTATTCGACGGGCCCGCATGTGCACTACGAGGTGAAGGATCGCCGTGGCGTGCACATCAATCCCGTCACGCTGCTCTTCCCCAAGGGCGTGCGCAACGGTTACGCGTGGGCCGGCACCGGCCTGCCGCGTGTGCAGGCAACTCAAACCGCCGACGCGCGCCGTCCGTAATGCTCGCGAGCGAGCCAACGCTGCCCTGATCTCGTCACGCAACGCGGCTTTAACCGGCTGTGATGTAGGCGAATAGCCCGCGCTCGAGGGAGCACGGCTCACGGGGGACGTGAATGGCCTCGCTGCATGGACGGCCAAGGCTGGGCGCGCTGGCACTCCTGGTGCTGACGACGGCACCGGGTGCCGCGCCCGCGGAAACGCCCGAGCGCGCGGCGCTCGCGCAAGGCCGCGCCGGCGCCCTCGATACCATCCGCATTCCCGTACCGGTGCCCGTTCCAGTTCCCGCACGTCGTCCCGGCGCGCCGCCGCCGGACGAAGCCGAATTGCAGGAATGGCGCGAGGCTCGGGCCGACTTTCTCGCTCGCGCGCGCCTGGCCGCACTGCCGCCGCCGGGGCAGGCCCGCGGCGTCGTGTTCGATGCCCCGATCGTCCCGCCCGTGCCGCAGGTCGCGCGCCGGCCGGGCCCGACCTTCATCATGCCGTTCGAGAACGGGCACGTGTCGAGCATGTTCAATCGCGGCCGCGTGCACCCCGCGATCGATCTTGCGGGCCGGCTCGGATCGCCCGTCATGGCGACGAGCAACACGCAGGTCGTCACGTTCGCGGGCTGGTACGGCGGCTACGGCAACGCGGTGATCACGCGGGACGCGCAGGGCCGCGTGCACCTCTACGGCCATCTGAGCGCGGTCAACACCAAGCCGGGTTCGATGCTCGCGCAAGGCGACCGCCTCGGCGCGCTCGGCAGCACGGGCTTCTCGACCGGCCCGCACGTGCACTACGAGGTGAAAGACGCCTCCGGCCGCCACATCGACCCCGCCACGCTCCTCTTCCCCGGCCGCGTCGTGACGGCCGGCTTCACGTGGACGGATGTGCGGCTGCGGCCGGAGGCGTTTGCAGCCAATTCGAACCCGTAAGACATTCGACCGCTGACACCGGGTGTGTCGGGCTGCATTCTGCGGACAGCGGTAGTCGCCTCTCTGGGTCCCGGCTCTCCGCTTCGCTCCAGCCGGGATGACAGGAGGAGCAAGCGGACGCACTCTCAACTGTCATCCCGGAATGCGCGCAAGCGCATATCCGGGACCCAGGGGCGGCGAGAGTACGAGTAGCTTTTGCGCCCGCAGCGACGCCCAAACATTCGACCTACTAGACCAATCCCAGCAGGCTCTCGACGTTGCCGAACACATAATCGGGCTTCGGCACGCTTTCGTGCAGGGCGACACCGCGGCGGTTGATCCAGCAGATCGTCAGGCCGAGCGGCTTGCCGCCCACCATGTCCGTGAACTGCGATTGGCCCGAATGCAGAATGTCGTCCTTGGCGCAGCAGGCGTTGGCGATGAGGTACTTGAAGAGATCGCCATTGGGCTTGTAGCCCTTGGCGCGTTCGGCCGTGGCGACGACATCGAACGTGCGCGCGAGCGGCGTGGCTGCGAGCAGATCGTCGTCGATGTTCGACACCAACGCGAGCCGGTAACGCTTCGCCAGCGCATCGAGCGTCGGGGTCACGTCGGGAAACAGCTTGAAGCTCGAGAAGGCCTCGAAATAGCGCGAGATCAGCGTCGCCGGCGCATCGAGGCCGTAGTGCGCGAAGGTCTCGGCCAGCGACAGCGCGCAGATCTCCTTGTAGGGCCGGTAAGGCTCCCAGTAGTGCGCGATGTTGCGCTCCTCCCAGTGCTCCCAGAATGCCTTCACGTCCACGTGCGGCGCGCGCGCGTCCGCAAGCATCGACTCGAAGGCCGCGTACGAACTCGCCCGCACGTCGATCAGCGTGCCGAACACGTCGAACGATAGGAGCTTCGGGACGAGGCGGCCGTCCGCATTGCGCGCGACCATCACTCCTCCAGCGTGAACGGATTGAAGTTGGTGTCGCGGTCGTAATAGTCCTCGTGCTCGTGCTTTTTGAGGAAACCGACGACCAGATACGTCACGGGCGTGAACAGCACCTCGACGCACGTTTTCGTCAGGAACTGCGCCAGCATCACCTGCGGCAGCACCTCGTTCGGGATGATGCCCGTGCCGTAGAAGGCGAGGGGATAGAAGATGGCGCTGTCGACCGCCTCGCCGAAAATGGTCGAGCCGATCGTCCGCATCCACAGCGCGCGGCCTTCCGTCAGGATCTTCATCTTCGCCAGCACGAACGAATTGACGAACTCGCCGCAGAAGTAGGCGGTCATGGACGCGGCGACCACGCGCCAGGCGTTGCCGAAGGCGATCTCGTAAGCGTCCTGATGCTTCCAGAACGGCGCCGGGGGAAGCGCCACGACGATGGTCGCCATCACGGAGGCGAAGATGAGCGCGCCGAACCCCGCCCAGATCACCCGGCGCGCTTTCGCGTAGCCGTAGACCTCCGTCAGCACGTCGCCGAAGATGTAGGAGATGGGAAAGAACACGGCCCCGGCGCCGAACACGTAAGCCCCCCAGCCTGGAATATCGACGCTCGCGATCTTGGCCGGGCCGATCAGGTTGGAGCAGACCAGCACCACCACGAAGGCCACCATCACGAACTCGTAGAACTGGTAGGTGCGCTGCGGATGCGTCATGGGTCCCCTCGTGCAAACGCGGGCGAAGCTAATGGATCGCGCGGGCCTTGCCTACGTGGACCGACCTGCGTCAGGCGGCACAGCGGCCTTCGAGTGATTCGGGCGATGCTGTCGGCGGACCTCCGAAATCCGGCAGCATCGCCAAAAATTGCTCGCAAAGGTTGTGAATACGCAGAAAACGCACCCAGTTTGCGCCCCATTCGACGGGTTCGATTGGCGCAAACGGTTCAAGTTGCGGTATTTTGATCGCCGGCAGCGAACGAGGGGACTAGGGGTCATGCCAGAGACGCGCGCGCCACAGCGGCCTTTACCGGAGGGCAGCATCGGCTGGCTGCCGCTGCTCCTGATTGGGGGTGTCGCCCTCGTCGCGGGCGCCATCTTCCTGACGAAGCCCGATCTCGATCTCGTCGCGGGCAGCTATTTCTACAGGGGCGGTGGCAACTTCATCGGGCAGGAGGAAGGCTGGATCAAATTCCTGCGCCTCGTGTTCATCGTCTTCTTCTGGGCCTGCGTCGCGCTTGCCATCGCCGGGCTCGTGATCACGCGCAAGCCGGGCACGAGCTGGCTGGGCTTCACCGCACCGCATTGGCTGTTCCTCGGCATTTGCCTGGGCGTCGGGCCCGGCCTCGTCGCGAACCTCATGTTCAAGGACCAGTGGGGCCGCGCGCGTCCCAAGCAGGTCGTGGAGTTCGGCGGCACGCGCACGTTCACGCCGCCGATCCTGTTTTCGAGGGAATGCCCGCGCAACTGCTCGTTCGTGAGCGGTGAGGCATCCTCGACCTATGTGCCCTTCTTCGCCGCCGCCGTGATGTTGCCCCAGGCGGCCGTGCCGCTCGCCGCAACAGGCGTGGCGATGGGCCTCGCTGCGGGCGCCGTGCGCATGGCCCAGGGCGGCCACTTCCTGTCGGATGTGATCTTCGCCGGCGTGTTCATGGCGCTGACGGTGTTGATCGTGCGACGGCTCATGTTCGGTCCGACTATTGCCCCGAACCTGCGACGACGCATCGGCGCGTTCTTCGGCCGCGAAGCCCGCGCGCGATCGAGCTGACGACGGTCAGCGCGTCCACACGCCGTAGGGGTCGAGCAGGTTCGGGACACGGCCGATCGCATGCAGATGTCGTGCGCGGTAGACGCGGACCAGGGCCGCCGGACGGCCGGCGCGCGTCAGCGTGATGGGCGGGGCGTCCTCGATGGCATCGAAGTACGTCGCATAGAGCGCATCGACGTCCTTGCGCTCCAACCCCGTGCCGATGATGAGCGCGTCCTTCCCGATGGAATCTGCGGCGCGCATGTTGACGCCGAAGCCGCGCGGATCGTCCGACAGGCACAGCACCGGCACCTTGCCGTCAAGCGCCACGGCGAGCTTGCCCGCCTCGTGCCAGCGCGGGCTGACGACGACGAGATCTGAATTCGGGATCAGGCCACGCCTGGTGAGATCGCTGGCGACATCATGCCAATCGAGCGTCTCGATGAGGGGATCGGGTACGGGCTTTCCGGCAAACGAGACGCCGGACCAGGGCACGTTGGCCATCACGATCACACCCAGGAGCAGCGGCAGCGTTGTGCCGGCACATAGGCCGATCCACCATCTGGCCCAGCGATGCGACAAGGCCAGTGCGCGCGCCAACTCGCGGCCAACGAGCGGAAACAGCATGAGGTAGCCGGGCGCCGCCCAGTGCGGCAGCACCTTGCCCGCCCACAGGCCGCTTACCGTAAAGAAGATCATCGGCCCGCCGGCGAGACAGACGAGAAACCAGTCGCGCGATTGGGCCGGCCCGGCAGTGGCCGCGCGCACGAACAGCACCCACAGCGTCGCCCAGATCAGCGGCAGCAGGTAGGCCATCTGCCCGCCGATCACCTGCAGGAAGCCCACGAGATTGAGTTGCCGCACTTGGCCCCGCGCGGCCTGGAACGTGAAGGAGATCCAGTGATGCTCCGCGTTCCAAACGAGCACGGGTGAGAAAAGCAGCAGCGCAACGATGGCACCGGCGTAGGGCCAGGGCGACATAAGCCAGGGCCGCAGGCGCGGCGTCGACAGCAGGAATACGAACGCGCCGATGAGCAGGAATGCGCCGTGCAGTTTCGACAGCATGGCAAGCCCCGCCGCGGCACCCGCGACGAGCCACCAAAGCGGGTTCTGGCGCGGCACGAACAGCACGCGCGCCACCGCATAGGCGCCGCCCGTGAGCGCGGCATAGAGCGGTCCGTCGGGCAGCACCCACGTACCGCTTGTCCACGCGATGACGGGAGGAAGGTTCACAGCGACCGCCGCCCACAGGCCCGCGCGCAAGCCGTAGAGCAGCCGGGCGAGGCAGTACGTGA
>RXJK01000057.1:0-18388 GCA_003963125.1 Hyphomicrobiales bacterium | reverse complement strand
ACGCGGCGATGAACGGCAGGCGCACGAGCAGCGGCGACTCGGAGCCGGTCACGGCGCGTGCGGCCCACGCCATCCACCAGGCCAGCGGCGGGTGATCGAAATAGCTCATCTGCAACTGACGGCTCGTGGCGACCGTGTACGCCTCGTCGATGCCGAGCCCGAGGCTCCCGGCAAACACCAGCCGCAGCAGGGTTGTGCCGGCGATGAGGATTAATACCGCCGTGCGGGTCTGCGCCTCGAAGTCGGGCGCTCGTGCCACAGGCCGCCCCTCAATCTGCACCGCGCTTCACCCCGTTTGCCGCTATTCTTGAATTGCCGATGGTTTTGGCACATAAGCCGAAATCGCCGCAGCCCGGATACCGGCGCCGCGGCACGGGCGCCACAGCGCAAGGTGACGATCAGCAGATGCTTACCGAGCTCACGTCCGCTCCCTCGCGCCCGGCCTCGGCCTCCTCGCCGGCGCTATCGGTGATCATTCCCACGTTCAACGAAGTTCGTAACGTCCCCATTCTCGTGGCGCGCTTGGGCGAGGCGCTCAAGGCGATCGAGTGGGAGGTGATTTTCGTCGACGACGATAGCCCGGACGGGACCGCCGAGGCGGTGCGCCAAATTGCCCGCACCAATCCGCGCGTGCGCTGCATCCGCCGCATCGGCCGCCGCGGCCTCGCCGGCGCCTGCATCGAGGGCATGCTGTCATCCTCGGCCCGCGCCGTCGCCATCATGGACGGCGATTTGCAGCACGACGAGAAATTGCTGCCGGCGATGCTGGGGAAGATCGAGGCGGGCGCCGACCTCGCCATCGGCTCGCGCTTCGTCGAGGGCGGCAGCTCCGAGCAGGGCTTTTCCCGCGTGCGCCAGCGCGGTAGCGCGGCCGCGACGATGCTCGCGCAGCGCCTCTTCGGCGTCACCCTCTCGGATCCCATGAGCGGCTTCTTCATGATCGACCGCGCCGCGTTCGAGAAGCTCGCGCCCAAGCTTTCGACCCGCGGCTTCAAGATCCTGCTCGACATCCTCGCGTCGAGCCGCGGTTCGCTGAAAGTAGTCGAGCTTCCCTTCGTGTTCGGCGCCCGCCAGCACGGCGAGAGCAAGCTCGACAACATGGTGGTGCTCGAATACCTGGGCCTGCTCCTCGCCAAGCTCTCCGGCGACCGCATCTCCATCCGCTTCATCCTGTTCGCCCTCGTCGGCGCGACGGGCCTCGCGGTGCATCTCCTCGCCCTGCACCAGGCGCTCGCCTTCTCGGTGCCATTCAACTGGGCGCAGACCATCGCCGCCTTCACCGCGATGACGTGGAACTTCTTCCTCAACAACCAGCTCACCTACCGCGACAAGCGCCTCAAGGGCGTCGCGATGGTGGTCGGCCTCGTGACCTTCTACCTCGTCTGTAGCGTCGGCACGGTGGCGAATGTCGGCGTGGCGACGTGGGTCTATGGCGCCCAGCCCCTGTGGTGGCTAGCCGGCACGGCTGGTGCCATCATGGGCGTGGTCTTCAACTACGCCGCCTCCTCCGCGCTCACCTGGCGGGATGCATGACGGCGGACGCCGGAGGCCGTCGCGCGACGCCGCCGATGCCGCGCCTCCTGCTCGTCGCGGTGCTCGCGCTGACAGCGTTGCGGGGGCTCGTCGCCGCGACCACGGGATTGACAGACGACGAGGCCTATTACCGGCTCTGGACGCTCGCCCCCGCGCTCTCCTATCTCGATCACCCTCCGTTGGTCGCCTGGCTCATGACGGCGGGCCGCGCGATCGCCGGCGACACCGCCTTCGGCCTGCGCCTGCCCTCGCTCGCGATCTCGCTCGTCGGCCCTTTCGTGCTGTGGCGCACGGCCTGCCTTCTGTTCGGCCGCGAGGTGGCCATCCCGGCGGTCGCGTTCTCGCTGGTGATGCCGCTGATCGCCGTCGGCGGGATCATCATCACGCCGGACGCGCCGTCCGTGTTCTTCTGGGGCCTGTGCGCCTGGGCGCTCGCCGAACTGCACGTGTCGCGCGACGCCAATTGGTGGCTCGCGATCGGCGTGTTCGCGGGGCTCGGCCTGCTCTCGAAATATACGAACCTGTTCGTCGGGGCCGGCATCCTCGTCTGGCTCTTGGCCGTGCCACGCAATCGCCGCTGGCTCGCGAGTTGGCAGCTTTGGGCCGGGGGCGTCATCGCGATTCTGCTCACGTTGCCGGTGATTGTGTGGAATGCCCGCTACGAGTGGGCCTCATTCGACAAGCAACTCGGCCGCGCCGCCCGCGGCGCCGATTGGACGCTCGGCTTCCTGCTCGAGATGGTGGGCGGCTTCATCGGGCTCGCGAGCCCGCTGGTCGCCATCATCGGCTTGATCGGCCTCGCCCGCATCCTTCAGGAAGCGCTGCGGAAGCGCGATGAACGCGCGATCCTCGTCGTCTCGGGCCTCGCCCCGATGACGCTATACTTCCTCGTGCACGCCCTGCACGCACGGGTGCAGGCGAACTGGCTGGCCCCGCTCTATCCGGCGATGGCGCTTGTCGCCGGCTACCAGCTCACCCTGTCGACCAGCGCCTTCAAACCGCGCTGGCTCGTCGCGTCACTGGCGACAGGCGCCGTGATGACCGCGCTCGTCTACGCGCACGCGATCGCGCCATTCGTCGTCCTGCCCGGCAGCCGCGACCCGACCTCGCAGATGCGCGGATGGCCGGAGTTGGCTGAGAAAATCGAGGTTCTGCGCAAAGAAACGGGGGGCGCATGGATCGGCACCGGTCACTACGGAACCGAGGGCCAAGTGGCCTTTGCGCTGCGCGGCGGCGTGCCGGTGCTGCAGGTCAACGACCGGCTGCGCTACGTGCACTTGCCGCCGGTCGACAGCGCGCTCGCGACGTCACCGGGCCTCTTCGTCGAGAGCACGGACCGGGACGAGCAGGAGATGCTGCGCGCCCGTTTCCGCTCCGTGAAGCCCGTCGGGCAAATTACCCGCACGCTGCGCGGCGTGGAACTCGGCATCTATGCGGCCTACCTCGTGTCGGACCCGATCGCGCCCGACACGCTCTTCACCTACGTGCCGGGCCGCGACTGAGAGGCCTCCGTCTCAGATGTGCTTGAACATGTGCCGGCGGGCTTCGTCGTCCATGTCCGTCTTGAACGCGAAGCGGTCCTTCAGGGTCTTCGCGCGCGCTGCGGCTGGGCGTGCGTCGATCTCGTCGTGGAGGCGCTTCAGGTTCGGCAGTTTCTCCCACGCCGCCTCGCCGAGAATGAAGGGCACCATGCGCGCCCAGCCCCACAGTGCCATGTCGACGATCGAGTAGGCGTCGCCGACCATGTATTTGTGCTTGGCGAGGTGCGCGTCAATGATGCCGAAGTGGCGCATCGCCTCGTACTGGTAGCGCTTGTCCGCGTACGGAATTTTCTCCGGCGCGAAGTGCTTGAAGTGCACGGCCTGCCCCGAGTAGGGGCCGACGCCCGTCGCCACGAACATCAGCCAGGAGAGGAGTTCGCCGCGCGCGCTCGCCGGCGGCAGGAACTTGCCTGTCTTCTCGGCGAGGTAGAGCAGGATCGCATTGCTGTCGAACACGACCTTGCCGTCGTCGACGATGACCGGAACCTTGGCATTGGGGTTCAGCGCCAGGAACGCAGGCGCGAACTGCTCGCCCTTGCGCGTATCGACGGCGTGCGGCTCGAACGGCAGGCCGGTCTCTTCGAGAAACAGCGCGACCTTGGTGGGGTTGGGCGAACCGTTGAAATAGAATTTCAGCATGCGGGGGCTCCTTGGATGTCGGGCGGCGGGAAATCGTCCGTAGCCGCCAAAAGCTCCCGGAGCCGGGCCAAGTCAAGGTATCGCTCGAAGGCTTCGGGCCGTGGAGAGCCATCTACACCTTCACTTCGCCGTGAGCCCGGATTTCCCCAAATGCAGATTTGCCCCGCGCTCCAAAACAGGCGCTTGTGATTGACGCGTGTGCACGCTGTCGGCATGGTGCCCGCATCATGACCACACTCAGCTCCCCCTCCGCCTTGGGCACCCAGGCTGCCCGCCGTCCGCTGCTGCCGATCCTGGTGGCCTTGAGCGGCGCGCACTTCCTCAACGACCTCATCCAGTCGATGATCCCGGCCCTGTATCCGCTTCTCAAGGAAGCCTACAGGCTGGATTTCGCGCAGATCGGCCTGATAACGCTGGCCTTCCAGGTGACGTCGTCGCTGCTGCAGCCGCTCCTGGGTTTCATCACCGATCGCAAGCCCTGGCCCTACGCGATGGTCGCGGGCATGTGCGCGACGCTGTCGGGACTGCTCGCGCTCGCGTTCGCGCACAGCTATCCGATGATCCTGGTCGCGGCCGCGATGGTCGGACTGGGCTCCGCCGTGTTCCATCCCGAGGCGACGCGCATGGCGCGGCACGCCGCAGCCGGCCAGCAAGGCTTCGCGCAGGGCATCTTCCAGATCGGCGGGCACGCCGGCTATGCGACGGGTCCGTTGCTGGCCGCGGCTCTCGTCGTGCCGCGCGGTCAGACGAGCCTCGCCTGGGTGTCGATCGTGGCGCTGATCGCGATCGCGCTGATGACCTGGACGGGCACCCGCTACGCCGAGATGCGCAAGGCGCAGGCCGCCTCGGGCAAGGGCAAGCCGACGGCGGAGCGCTCGCACCTACCGCAGCACACCGTGCTGCTGGCGATGATCGTGCTGATGGTGCTGCTATTGTCGAAGAATGCGTATCAGGCGGCGTTCACGTCGTTCTACACGTTCTACCTGATCGAGGCCTTCGGCGTCAGCGTGAAGCTGTCCCAACTCATGCTGTTCCTGTTCCTCGTGGTCGGCGCAGTGGGCGTCGTCATCGGCGGCATGATCGGCGACCGCATCGGCCGTGACCGCGTGATCTGGCTATCGATCCTCGGCGCGCTGCCCTTCACGCTGGCTTTGCCCTACGCCAACCTGTTCTGGACGGGCGTGCTGAGCGTGATCATCGGCTTCATCATCTCGAGCGCGTTCGCCTCGATCCTGATCTTCGCCATCGATCTCGTGCCGCACCGCGTCGGGCTCGTCGGGGGCCTCTTTTACGGACTGGCCTTCGGCCTCGGCGGCATCTCGGCGGCGGCCCTGGGGCTCGTCGCCGACGCCTACGGCATCGTCGCCATGTTCAAGATCTGCGCGTGGCTGCCGGCGCTGGGGCTGCTGACGTTCTTCCTGCCGAAGACCCGGCCAAGCCCGGCTTAGCGCCCAACGCGCCGCCGCGGATCACTTCTCGACGAACGCGCGCTCGACCACGTACTGGCCGGGCGTGTGGTTCGAGCCCTCCACGAAGCCGCGCGCCTCGAGCATCGTCTTCAGGTCGGCGATCATCTGCGGGCTGCCGCACATCATGACGCGGTCGTGCTCGGCTTCGAGCGGCGGCATGCCCGTGTCTGTGAAGAGCTTGCCCGTCTCGACAAGTTCCGTGATGCGGCCCTGGTGCCAGAAGGGTTCGCGCGTCACCGTCGGGTAGTAGACGAGCTTCTCCGCGATCATCTCGCCGACGAACTCGTCCTTCGGCAGTTCGTTGCGGATACGGTCGCCGTAGGCAAGTTCCGCGACGTGCCGGCAGCCGTGCACCAGCACCACCTTCTCGTAGCGCTCATAGGTCTCGGGATCACGGATGATGGCGAGGAAGGGGGCAAGCCCCGTGCCCGTGCTCCACAGGTAGAGCACGCGGCCGGGCGTCAGGTTGTCGAGGACGAGCGTGCCGGTGGGCTTGCGACCGACGAGGATGCGGTCGCCCGGCTTGATGTGCTGCAGTCGCGACGTCAGCGGCCCGTCCTGCACCTTGATCGACAGGAATTCGAGCTTCTCGTCGTAGTTCGTGCTGGCGAGCGAATAGGCGCGCAGCAGCGGCTTGCCTTCGAGTTCGAGGCCGATCATCACGAACTGCCCGTTCGCGAAGCGGAACGACGGGCTGCGCGTCGCCGTGAAGCTGAACATGCTGTCCGTCCAGTGATGGACGTCGAGGACGGTCTCGCTGGCAAGCGCGCTCATGGTTTGGCCCCTTCGATCGGACGCGCATCCCGCGCGCCTTGGGCCATGGAAAACGAAATGGCCTGCTTCCGCCCAGGCGGTTTGTTGTCACACGAACATTCGTTTGCTAATGATTGCCCAAATATTGGGCGCCTATGCTCAATCCCGTGTGCGGGGCGCAATGGCATGCTTCGGCGGCGGGACGCCGTGTCTCACCATGCGGCTTGAGACGATGACCGGCCGTCGCGATTCCCGTATAGACGCGGCGGACATGTCATCCCGGGGAGCGCAATGGACTTCGATCTCATTCTCAAGGGCGGCCGGGTGGTCGACCCCTCGCAGAAGCTCGACGCCGTCTGCGATGTCGCCTTCGCCGGCGGCAAGGTGGCCAAGGTGGGCCCTGGACTGGCGGCAGGCCCTAAGACGGTCGTGCGCGATGCCTCGAAGTACATCGTCACCCCCGGGCTAATCGATCTGCACACGCACGTCTACTGGGGCGGCACCTCGCTCAGCGTCAGCGCGGATGAGCTTTGCCGCATCTCGGGCGTGACGACCTCGGTCGACACCGGCAGCGCCGGCCCCGGCAATTTCGCGGGCTTCCGCAAGCACGTCATCGAAACGTCGAGCGTGCGCATCCTCGCCTACCTGCACATCTCCTTCGCCGGCATCTACGCCTTCTCCAACACCATCATGGTGGGCGAGAGCGAGGACATGCGCCTGATGGCCCCGGCCGATGCCGTGCGCGTGGCGGACGCCAATCGCGACGTCATCGTCGGCATCAAGGTGCGCGTCGGCATGCATGCGTCCGGCACCTCAGGCACGGCGCCGCTCGACATGGCGCTCGAGGTCGCCGAGGAACTCGGCATGCCGCTGATGGCGCATATCGATCATCCGCCGCCGAGCTATGAAGAAGTCATCGCGCGCCTGCGCCCGGGCGATGTGCTCACCCACGCCTTCCGTCCATTCCCCAATTCACCCGCGACCGCTCAGGGCACCGTGAAGAAGGCCGTCCGCGAAGCCCGCGACCGCGGCGTTCTGTTCGATATCGGCCACGGCAAGGGCTCGTTCGCCTTCAAGACGGCCCGCGCGATGCTCGCCAACGGCTTCATGCCGGATACGATTTCCTCCGACGTGCACGCCCTTTGCATCGAAGGCCCTGCCTTCGAGCAGGTCACGACCATGTCGAAGTTTCTCTGCCTCGGCATGAGTTTCAACGACGTGGTGGCAGCTTCCACGATCAACGCGGCGCACGCCCTGAAGCGGCCGGAACTCGGCACCTTCAAGCCCGGCAGCGCCGGCGACGCGACGCTGCTCACGATCGACGAAGGCAGCTTCGATTACGTCGACGTGGTGGGCGAGCACGTGACGGGCAACCGCAAGATCACCTCCCACGGCGCTGTCGTCGCGGGCAAATGGTGGACAATGCCGAAGGCCTGAGCGGCGGCACGAACGAGCCGCCGAGACGTTTCACGCTACGACGCACCCACTCTCCGGAGACCCTCATGAGCCTCCCGGCCTTCGCTCTCAACGTGATCTGGATCCTGCTCGGCGGGCTCGCGACAGCCGTCGCCTGGGCGATCGCCGCGGTGATCATGGCGATCACCATCATCGGCCTCCCCTGGGCACGGGCGGCCTTCAACATCGCCCTCTACACGTTCCTGCCCTTCGGCCAGACGGCGGTGTCGCGCGAGGAAGTGCTGGGCCACGGCGACACCGGCACGGGGCTGCTCGGCTTCATCGGCAACCTGATCTGGCTGCTGCTCGCCGGCTGGTGGCTCGCGCTCATGCACGTGGTGCTGGCGCTGGCCTTCGCCATCACCATCATCGGCCTGCCGTTCGCCTGGGCGCACCTGAAGCTCGCGCGCCTCGCGCTCTGGCCGATCGGCAAGATGGTGGTGCCCTACGAGGCCCTGCCGCGCCGCTGAGGCGGGCTGCGCCCGTCACGCGGCGCGCGCCTGCACGCGTCGCCACCAATCGCGCAGCACCGCAGGCTCGCATTGGAGAAGCGCGCCGTTCCCGCCGGTGAAGGCGATCCAGTCATCGACGAGGCCGCGCTTGACGGCGGTGAGCACGGTGCGCCCGTTGTCGACGGCGTGCGCGAATTCGGCGCGGAAGCCGCGGCCCGCCGCTTCCTCCTTGCTGAACTTCGAGATGAAAAGCAGGTCGGAGGGCCTGTCCGCCATGTGCCGCAACCGGACGCTGGCGTCCGCGAGCGCGTCCGCATCGAGCTTGCACGACATCGCGCCGCTGCCGAGATCCTGGCAGATCGACATCACGTCCCCGGTGTCGACATCGCGCAGGCTCATCGTCGCGCCGGGGGTGCTGCGCGGCGCCGGCCGTTCCTGCACGAGGCCCACCACGCGCGTTCCGGCGGCCTGCAGTTCCCGGGCGAAATCCGCCATCACCGCATCGACCGCGACGCCGTCATCGTAGACGATGGCGGCGAGCCGCAACGGCGAGATCAGCGCCTGATGCATCGCATGCTCCTGTCGCAACCGGATGGCTGCGGGCGACAGTATCGGCGCTGCCTTCCTTGGCGGCAAGTGCCGCAATCCGCGAGGGGTGCGCACGGCGGGGCGCCGTAAGTCAATGGAATTCCGGGCGTTTTCGCCGCTGGCGCGCTTTGGCCGCAACGCCTGATGACCCGCAGCAGTTGGATGACGACGAAGTGTGCATCCAACGCAGGCACTCAGAGAGTGGGCACGCCCCGCGCGATCGTCGGCAATGCGGATCATCCGTGGTTACCGGTCAGTTCGCTGTCAGCGGGCGGGGGTATCCAGGCCGCAGACGATGTTGGCGGATTCCTCTCCCTCGATGCGGCACGATAGTCCCACGAATGCAGCACAGGGCTGGGCCGATCTCGACCGCAGGGAGCTGATCTACGTCTGCGTCGTGTTCGGGTTCGTCCCGGCGTTGCTCATCGCGATGCTGGCCGCCACCGCCCTGTTCGGTGACGTGCCCTCGTGGTTCGGCTGGGCCGGCGGCGCGGGCGGAATGGCCGTGTTCTTCGGCGCATCGGCCTACCTGCAAGGTTTCCGATGCCCGCGTTGCGGCGAGCGCTTCTTCGCACCCTCGCGCAACACGTCGAAAGCGTGCGCGCATTGCAATCTCAGGCGCGGTACCGCCTCGCCAAGTTCTTGAAGCCGGACCCTGCCCATGAATGCCGTGATCGCCTTCGCTCTGCGCTTTCGCACGCTCACTGTGCTGATGCTGGGCCTTTTCATGGCGGCGGGGCTCGTTGCCTTCGCCAACCTGAACATCGAAGCCTATCCCGATCCGGTGCCGCCGCTGGTCGATATCGTCACGCAGAACCCCGGACAATCGGCCGAGGAGATCGAGCGCTACATCACAATTCCGATCGAGGTCGGCGTCGCCAGCGCGCCGTACGTGAAATCGATCCGCTCGATTTCGCTGTTTGGCCTGTCCGACGTGAAACTCCAGTTCACCTATGACCTCACCTACGAGCAGGCCGAGCAGAAGATCCTTAATCGGCTGAGCCAGCTCCCGCAGTTGCCGAACCAGGCGCAGCCCTCGATCTCGCCGTGGAGCCCCATCGGCGAGATCTACCGCTATCAGCTCGTCGGCCCGCCCGGGTACAGCGTCATGGACCTCAAGACGCTGCAGGACTGGGTGGTGGCGCGCCGCTTCCGCGCCGTGCCGGGCGTCATCGACGTCACGGGTTGGGGCGGCAAGACGAAAACCTACGACGTCGACATCGACTTGGCGAAGCTCGTCGCGACCGGCCTGACGCTGCCGCAACTGCTCCAGACCCTGAACAACAGCAACATCAACGTCGGCGGCAACACGGTGCGCATCGGCCAGCAGTCGGCGGTGGTGCGCGGCGTGGGCCTCATCCGCAACGTCGACGACCTGCGCAATACGATGCTGGCGCAGAACAACGGCGTGCCCATCCTGCTGAAGGACGTGGCCGACGTGCGCATCGGCTACAAGCCGCGCCTCGGCATCGCCGGCCGCGACAGCGAGGACGACATCGTCCAGGGCATCGTGCTGATGCGCCGCGGGCAGCAGAGCCTGCCGACCATCAAGCGCGTCGAGGACGAGGTGGAGCGCATCAACAACTCCAACATCCTGCCGCCCGGCGTGAAGATCGACCGCATCTACGACCGCAGCGACCTCATTCATCTCACGACGCACACCGTGATGCACAACCTCGTGTTCGGCGTCGTGCTCATCTTCTTCGTGCAGTGGCTGTTCCTGGGCGACCTGCGCAGCGCCGTCATCGTCTCGGTGACGATCCCCTTTGCCCTCTTCTTCGCCATCGGCATCCTGGTGCTTAGGGGCGAATCCGCGAACCTGCTGTCGGTCGGTGCCATCGACTTCGGCCTGATCGTCGATGCCACGGTGATCATGGTGGAGAACATCTTCCGCCATTTGGCCGAGCCGCCGCACGGGGAGAGCAGCACCGACAACGCCACGGGCTTCAGGGGCAAGCTGGCGACCATCTTCAGGGCCGGCACCGAGGTCAACAAGGCGATCTTCTTCTCGGCGGGCATCATCATCGTCGGCTTCGTTCCGCTCTTCACGCTGTCGGGCGTCGAAGGCCACATATTCGGGCCGATGGCCAAGACCTACGCCTATGCGCTGGCGGGCGGCCTCATCGCCTCGTTCACGGTGGCTCCCGCGCTCAGCGCCTTCCTGCTGCCCGACAAGGTGTCCGAGACCGAGACGAAGGTCGTGCACTGGATGCGCCGCATCTACACGCCGATGCTGGAGTTCGCCGTCCGCAACCATTACGCGACGCTCGCCGGCATGGGCGTGCTGCTGCTCATCGCGGGTATCGCGGTGCGCTCGCTGGGCCTCGAATTCCTGCCCCAGCTCGAAGAGGGCAATCTCTGGATCCGCGCCACGCTGCCGGCCTCCATCTCGCTGGAAGATGGCAACACCGTCGCCAACGACATCCGCCGCGTCATCGCCAAGGTGCCGGAGCTGACGACCGTCGTCTCTCAGCAGGGGCGCCCCGACGACGGGACGGACGCAACGGGCTTCTTCAATGCGGAATTCTTCGCGCCGCTCAAGCCGCGCGAAGCCTGGCGCGCGGGGCTGACCAAAGAAGCCCTCATCAAGGAAATCAACAGCGAGCTGACGGACAAATTCCCGGGCGTGGAATTCAACTTCTCCCAGTACATCCAGGACAACGTGCAGGAAGCCGTGTCGGGCGTGAAGGGCGAGAACTCCATCAAGCTCTACGGCACGGACCTCAAGACGCTGACGGAGCTCGGCGCCAAGATCAAGGCGGTGATGAAGAAGGTGAGCGGCGTCACTGATCTCGCGGTGTTCAACTCGCTGGGCCAGCCGACCATCAAGATCGACATCGATCGCCTCGCTGCAGCCCGCTACGGGCTCGCTCCCGGCGACATCAACGCTGCGATCCAGACCGCCATCGGCGGCCAGGCCGCCGGCGACGTCTACGAGGAAGGCAGCGACCGCCACTTCCCCATCATGGTCCGCCTCGCGGCCGAGTTCCGCAACGACGTCGAGACGATCCGCGCGCTCGTCATCGCGGTGCCGAACAGCGCCACCAACACCACGGCGCAAATCCCCCTGGGCGAAGTGGCCAAGGTCGAACTCGTGTCGGGCGCCTCCTTCATCTACCGCGAGCAGCAGGAGCGCTACCTGCCGATCAAGTTCAGCGTGCGCGGCCGCGATCTCGGCAGCACCATCCTCGATGCGCAGCAGCGCGTCGCCGAGGAGGTGCAACTCCCGGCCGGCTACAGGCTCGAGTGGGTGGGCGAGTTCGGCAATCTGCAGGACGCCATCAAGCGCCTGCAGGTGATCGTGCCGATGACGATCCTCCTGATCGCACTGCTGCTGTACGTGAACTTCTCGTCCGTGATCGACACGCTGCTCGGCATCGCCGTGATCCCGATGGCCATGATCGGCGGCGTGTTCGCGCTCTACCTGACGGGCACGCCCTTCAGCGTCTCCGCGGCCATCGGCTTCATCGCGCTCTTCGGCATCGCGGTCATGGAGGGCATTATCCTGCTCTCCTACTACAACCAGCTCATCGACGAGGGTCGGCCGCGCAAGGCCGCGATCATGATGGCCTGCGTCACCCGCTTCCGCCCCGTCATGATGACGTGCTGCGCGGCCTGCGTGGGGCTATTGCCCGCCGCGTTCTCGACCGCCATCGGCGCCCAGGTGCAGCGCCCGCTCGCCCTCGTCGTGGTGGGCGGCATCCTCCTCGCGCCGATCCTGGTGCTGGTCGTCATGCCCGTGCTGATCGACCTCTTCTCGCGCCGCAAGCAGGACCAGTCTGGCGCTCCAGCCACGAGCCACGTTCCCGCGGAATAGCCCCGTCCCTTATGCATTCCCGGAAGCCGTGCGCGAGCACGGCTGTCCGGGATCTTGAAGCGTGAGATCAATCGCTACACGCCACGGCGAACCGAGATCACGTCTCCCACGGGCCGCCGTGGTAGCGCACAGGCGCGTGGGCGGGATGCTCCAGCATCAGGAGCAGCATCCACCCGGACAGGAAGCCGCCGATGTGCGCCCACCACGCGATACCGCCGGCAGCGCTCGGCATGAACAGCTCCGACGTGCCCTGTAGTACCTGGATCAGGAACCAGATCCCAGCGAACGCAACGGCCGGCACGCTGAAGAAGATCGGGATGATCACGATCAGCACGAGCACGCGGATCCAGGCGAAGGGAAAGCGCACCGCATAGGCCGCAATGATGCCGGCGATGGCGCCTGACGCACCAAGCACCGGCGCCGTGGAGCCCGCATTGAACACGGCGTGCGTAAAGCTCGCGAGGATGCCGGCCGCGAGATAGAGGATCGCGAAGCGGCCGGGGCCGAGCCTGTCTTCCAGCGCCGGCCCGAAGATCCACAGCGTCCACATGTTCATGACGATGTGCAGGATGCCGCCGTGCAGGAAGGTGTTGGTGAGGAACGGCGTGAAATCGAACGGCGAGAGGCCCGCTTGCCAACCCCACGCGGCCACGAAGTAGCGCGCCGGCACGAGCCCGTGCTGATAGAGGAACGTCTGGAGCTGCGCCGGATCGAGCGTCATCTCGTAGAGATACGCGAGCACGTTCGTGCCGATGATCAGCCA
The DNA here is from genome assembly GCA_003963125.1 of Hyphomicrobiales bacterium. Taxonomy (GTDB): domain Bacteria; phylum Pseudomonadota; class Alphaproteobacteria; order Rhizobiales; family Hyphomicrobiaceae; genus AWTP1-13. The sequence continues at coordinate 5,378 of RXJK01000057.1, read as the reverse complement.
CACGACTACAGGTGTGTGCGTCCGGTAGATGTTGTCTCGGATCGGAAACAGGGACCTTACCTCGCGTCGTGAGCCTGGCAGACCGGCCAGCGGCTGTGGTGAGCATAGCGAGCTACGTGAAGCCTGTCCCGCCGCGCTTGGCACGCCATGTCCAAAGACCCTACGGCATCTCAGGGTAAGGACATTGCTTGTCGCGAGATCGCTCCATGCACCCACAGTTTGCGTTCCCGGAAATCGCGCGCCAGCGCGATTTGTCCGGGACCTTGCGCGGTCGATCTTATTGCACGTGGCAAGTCCTGACAGCCGTGCTTGCGCACGCCTTCCGGGAATGCATTGCGGAGGCCTGCGCGCCAGTCGGAAACGTCTCAGGCGGCGGCTGGCTGCGCCCGCCGCGAGGTCCGCCGGCTGCGCAGCTTCTCGAAGGCGAGATAGATCGCGGGCGTCGTGTAGAGCGTCAGGATTTGCGAGACGAACAGCCCGCCGATCACCGCAATGCCGAGCGGCCGGCGAAGTTCCGCGCCGGGACCCTCGCCGAAGGCCAGCGGCAGCGCGCCGAGCATGGCCGCGAGCGTCGTCATGAGAATGGGACGGAACCGTTCGCAGGCCGCATCGATGATGGCCTGGTCCGACGCCGCGCCCTGGTGTTGCAGGTCGAGCGCGCGGTCGACGAGCATGATGCCGTTCTTCTTCACGATGCCGATGAGCAGGATCACGCCGATGAAGGCGACGAGCGTCAGCTCGGTCCCCGTGATGAACAGCGTCATCAGGGCCCCGAGCCCCGCGGACGGCAGCGTCGACAGGATGGTCAGCGGATGGATCAGGCTCTCGTACAGCACGCCGAGCAGGATGTAGATCGCGACGAGCGCACCGATCACGAGCCACACCTGGTCGGAGCCCGAACTCGCGAAGGCCGCCGCATCGCCTGCGAACTCTGCATGGATCCCCTCGGGAAGCGCCATCCCGGCCACGGCTTCGCGAATGGCGCGCGTGGATTGTCCCACAGTGAAGCCCGGCGTGACGCCGTAGCTGATGGTGACGGCGGCGAACTGGCCCTGGTGGTTCACGACGAGCGGCGCCAGCGACCGTCCCGTCGTGGCCACGGCCGAAAGCGGCACCTGGCCGCCCGCGCGGCTCGGCACGTAGATCTTGGTCAGATCCTCGGGCGCCCGCCCGAGCGCCGGCTGCACGCTGAGCACGACACGATACTGGTTGCGCTCGCCGTAGATGACGGCCACCTGCCGCTGCGCGAACACGTCGTTGAGTGCGGCGACGATGTCCTCCACGCCGACGCGCAGTTGCGAGGCCGCCTGCCGATTGATGGTCACGTCGGCCTGCAGGCCGCCCGCCTCCTGGTCGGTCGAGACGTCGACGAGCCCCGGCACCGTACGCAGCTTCTCGGCAACGAGCGGCGCCCAGCGCCTGAGCTCGGCGAGATCCGCGCTCCACAGCGTGAACTGGTACTCCGAGCGCCCCTGTCGCGCGCCGATGCGCACGTCCTGCGTCGGGATCAGGAACACGTTGAAGCCGGTGACGGCTTCGAGCTTGGGCCGCAGTCGCGCGATCACGCGCTGCGCCGGGATCTTGCGCTCCTCGATGGGCTTCAAGGCGACCAGCATGCGACCCGTATTCATGGAGGCGATCCACCCCGAGCTGCCGATGAAGGAGCCGACGTGCGCGACGGCCGGATCGGCCGAGACGATGGCGGCGGCTTGGTCCTGCAGGCGGCGCATCTCCTCGAACGAGACCTCGGCGGAGGCCTGCGTGAGGCCGAACAGCAGTCCCGTGTCGTCCTGCGGGAAGAAGCCCTTGGGCAGCGTCGTGAAGAGGCGCACGGTGAGCACGATCGTCACGATCATCACCATGACAGCCAGCCAATTGTGGCGTAGCGCGATGGTGAGCGAACGGCGATAGGCGCGGATCACGCGGTCGAGGATCGCGTTCATGACGCGCGCGACGACGGGCTCGCGCCGCTCCTGGCGACTGTCCGCGCGCAGGTATTGCCCGCAGATCATCGGCGTCAGGGTGAGCGCCACCACCGTCGACACGGCAATGGCGAAGCTGACGGTGAGTGAGAACTCCTTGAGGAAGCGCCCGATCACGCCCCCCATGAACATCAGCGGCAGGAAGGCCGCAATCAGCGACAGGCTGATTGTGACGACGGTGAAGGCGATCTGCCCGGCGCCGTCGATCGCCGCCTCGAGCGGGCGCATGCCCTGCTCGATCTTGTGCACCACGTTCTCGATGACGACGATGGCGTCGTCGACGATGAAGCCGACCGAGATGGCGAGCGCCATCAGGGACAGATTGTCGACGCTGAAACCCGCCACCCACATGCCCGCGAACGTGCCGGCGAAGGCGAGGGGAATGGTGAGGCCCGCCGCCACCATCGGCACCATCCGGCCCAGGAACACGAACACCACGCCCATGACCAGCACCACCGAGACGAGCAGCGTGAGCTGCATGTCGGCGAGGCTCGCGCGGCTGGTGGTCGTGCGGTCCGACATGATGGCGACGTCGATGTCGGCGGGGATGAAGCGCTTGAGCTCGGGGATGAGTTCGCGCACGGCGTCCGCCGTCTGCACGACGTTGGCGTCAGCCGACTTGGTGATGGTCAGGATGACGGCGGGCTTGCCGTCGTAGGTGCCGGCCGCGCGGATGTTGCGCACGCCGTCGGTGACGCGGGCGATGTCGGTGAGGCGCACGACGGTGCCGTTGGAGGCCCGCAGGACGAGCGCGCTGTATTCCGCCGCGTTCTGGAACTGCGAGTTCACCCGCAGCATCTCGGCCTGCCGGCTGCCCTCCAGCATGCCCACAGGGGCGAGCGCCGCGCCGTTGGCGATGAGGGTGCGGATCTGCTCGAGGGTGACCCCCGAAGCCGCGATGGCTGCCGGATCGACCTCGACGCGCACCGCGGGTTGTTCCGCGCCGCTCACCGTCACCTCGCCCACGCCCGACACTTGCGAGAGCCGCTGCACGAAGACCGTATCCGCCGCATCGTAGATCTGGCTCGTCGGCAGCGTGCGCGAGGTCAAGGCGATAACGAGAATGGGCGAGGCCGCCGGGTTCGCTTTCCGGATAGAGGGGAGCGTCGGCATGTCGGAGGGCAGGTCCGCCGCGGCCGCGTTGATGGCCGCCTGCACGTCCTGCGCGGCCTTGTCGACCTTGCGGGAGAGATCGAACTGCAGCGAGATCGTGGTGTTGCCGAGCGAGCTGACGGAGGTGATCTCGGTCACGCCGGCGATTGCGCCGAGCCGGCGCTCCAAGGGCGCCGCGACGCTCGACGCCATGGTCTCGGGATCGGCGCCCGGCCGGTTGGCCGACACGCGCAGCGTCGGCAGGTCGACCGTCGGCAAGCTGGCGACGGGCAGCAGGTGGAAGGCGACGAAGCCCAGCAGCAGCAGGCCGATCGACAGAAGCGTCGTCGCAACGGGCCGGCGTGTGGCGGGTTCTGCGAGGTTCACGGCGCCTCACCGACGTTGGGGCGCGGTTCCTCGGGGCGCGCGCGTGCAAAGCGTAGCCGCAACTCGTCGAGCGTGAGGTAGATGACGGGCGTGGTGTAAAGCGTCAGGAGTTGGCTCAGCAACAGGCCGCCGATGATGCTGACCCCGAGCGGTACGCGCAGCTCCGCGCCGGGGCCCGTGGCGATGGCGAGCGGAAGGGCGCCGAACAGCGCGGCCAGCGTCGTCATCATGATGGGCCTGAAGCGCAGCCGCGCGGCTTCCACGATGGCGTCGTACGGGCTCAAGCCGCGCGTGCGCTCCGCCTCGATGGCGAAGTCGATCATCATGATCGCGTTCTTCTTGACGATGCCCATCAGCAGCACGATGCCGATCAGGCCGATCACGGTCAGGTGCTCGCCGACGAGCAGCAGGGCCAGCAGCGCGCCGATGCCCGCCGACGGCAGCGTCGACAGGATCGTGATGGGATGGATGTAGCTCTCGTAGAGGACGCCGAGCACGATGTAGATCGCCACGACGGCCGCGAGGATCAGCCAGGGCTGGCCCGCAAGCGAAGCCCGGAATTCCGCCGCCTCGCCGGCGAACGACCCGCTGATCGAGCCGGGCAGTCCGATGGCCGCTTCGGCGACCGAGATGGCCTGCACGGCGTCGTCGAGCGAAACGCTCTCCGCCGTGTCGAAGCTGATCGTAAAGGAGGGGAACTGCTCCTGATGGCTGATGGCGAGCGGCGCACTTTCCCGCCGGATCGTGGCGATGGCCGACAGGGGCACCTGCGTGCTGTTGGACCCGGCGGTCGCCAGCACCGCGCTCGAGCCCGATGCGGTCGGGATGACGTTCGTCGAAGTCAGCGTCTGGCTGGCGTTGGTGCCGGGCAAGCGCAGCGCCGAGAGCGCGGTGGCATCCGTTCGGTAGCGCGGCTCGACTTCCAGCACCACGCGGTACTGGTTCGACTGTCCGTAGATGGTCGAGATCTGCCGCTGGGAGAACGCGTCGTTGAGGATGTCCGACACCGATTGCAGGGTCACGCCGTACTGACCCGCGCGCACGCGGTCGACGACGATGCTGGTGGCGAAGCCCTCGTCCTCTTCCACCGAGTTGACGTTGCGGAAACGCGCGTCCTCGCGCAGCTTCGTGATGAGCTTGGGGCCCCACTGGCGCACCTCCGAACCGAGGCTGCCGACGAGCGTGTACTGGTACTGGCTGAAGCTGCTGCGCGTGGCGATCTGCACGTCCTGCACCGGCCGGGCAAAGGGTGTTACGCCGGGGACCTGCCGGATCCGCGCCTCGATCTCCTGCGCCACCGTCGCAGCCGAGCGCCGGCGCGCCTCGTGCGGCACGAGCACGACGGTGAGCGAGGCGACGTTCGGCGTCGGATTGAGCGCGCCGGAACCGACCACGCCGACGATATCGGCGACCTCGGGGATGCCGCGCACGCGGTCCGCCGCCACGCTCTGCAGGCGCGTCATCTCCGTGAACGACACGTCGGGATCGGCCTTCACGGCCACGGCGATCAGGCCCGTGTCCTGCAGCGGCAGGAAGCTCTTCGGCATGAACACGTAGAGCGCCAGCGTCATGGCGAGCGTCACGGCGACGACGAGGAGAGCCAAGCCCTGGTGACGCAGTACGGCCGTGAGCGTGGTCTCGTAAAACCGCACGAGCCCGGTGCCGAGGCGCTCGACCATGCCTTCGCGTTCGCCTTCGCGAGGCCCGTGGTGCGCCTTCTTGAGGAGGGCCGCGCACATCATCGGCGTCAGCGTCAGCGACACGATGGCCGAGACCACGACGGCGATGGACAGCGTCAGGGCGAACTCGCGGAACATGCGCCCGACAAGCCCGCTCATGAACAGCAGCGGGATGAACACGGCGAGCAGCGAGGCTGTCAGTGAGATGACCGTGAAGCCGATCTCAGAGGCGCCGTTG
>RXJK01000293.1 GCA_003963125.1 Hyphomicrobiales bacterium | reverse complement strand
CGCGGGCGCCATTGCACCCTAAAAGCGCGGCACCGTCGCGGTGAGGCATGCGGCCCGCCGCCCAAGGAATTCGCAAAAATGAAAAACTACGTCGCCAAGCCGGGCGAGATCGAGAAGAAGTGGGTGCTGATCGACGGCACCGGTCTCGTCGTCGGCCGCCTCGCCAGCCTGATCGCCATGCGCCTGAGGGGCAAGCATCGCCCCACCTACACGCCCCACGTCGACACGGGCGATAACGTGATCGTGATCAACGCGGAGAAGCTCGTCTTCACCGGCAACAAGACCGACGACAAGGTCTACTACCGCCACACCGGCTACCCCGGCGGCATCAAGGCGCGGACCCCGCGCATGATCCTCGACAGCAAGCATCCCGAGCGCATTCTCGAGCTCGCCGTGACCCGCATGCTCAAGCGCGGACCGCTGCAGAGCAAGTTGATCCGCAACCTGAAAGTCTACAAGGGTGGCGCACATCCGCACGAGGCCCAGAAGCCCGAACCGCTCGATGTGAAGGCGCTGAATTCCAAGAATGTGAGGGCCTGATCGCCATGGCACTGGAAACCAAATCCCTGGAAGACCTGGGCGCACTCAAGTCCGGTGGCGACGCCGCCGCCGCTGCGGCCCCTGTCCACGTTCAGAAGCTCGACAAGCACGGCCGGGCCTATGCGACCGGCAAGCGCAAGAACGCCGTGGCGCGCGTCTGGATCAAGCCGGGCGCCGGCAAGATCGTCGTCAACGACAAGAGCTTCGAGCAGTACTTCGCGCGCCCGGTGCTGCAGATGCTGCTGAAGCAGCCGCTCGCCACCGCCAACCGCATGTCGCAGTTCGACATCCGCGTCACCGTCACCGGCGGCGGCCTCTCCGGTCAGGCCGGCGCGGTGCGCCACGGCATCTCGAAGGCGCTCACCTATTACGAGCCCGAGCTGCGCAGCGTCCTCAAGAAGGGCGGCTTCCTCACGCGCGACAGCCGCGTGGTGGAGCGCAAGAAGTACGGCCGCATGAAAGCCCGCCGCAGCTTCCAGTTCTCGAAGCGCTAAGCGTTTCTTTACCGTCTCTGTACGTTGCGGGGCCGAAGTGTTGCACTTCGGCCCCGCAGTCTTTTCTACGTACGCAATTGCATTTGAATTTTTCGCGAGGCTCCCCATGTGGCCGGGACCATTGGCATTTCCCTGAGCGCTCGATGATCTTTCTGTTCGGACTCGACCTTATTGCCCTGCTCAACGTGATCGTCATCGACGTCGTGCTGGCGGGCGACAACGCGGTGATCGTGGGGCTCGCGGCCTCGCGCGTGGCGCCCGAAATCCGGCAGAAAGTTATCTTCTGGGGCATGGCGGCGGCCGTCGGCCTGCGCATCCTGTTCGCGGCGGTGGCCTCACAGCTTCTCGCCATCGTCGGACTGACGCTCGCGGGCGGCATCCTGCTGCTCTGGGTGTGCTGGAAGATGTACCGCGAGATCAGCAAGGGCCACGGGGAGCATGCCGAAGGGGCCAATGGCGCCGCGGCTGTCGCCCTGCCGACCATGAGCTTCGGCGCGGCGGTCACGCAGATCACGTTCGCGGACGTGTCAATGTCGCTCGACAACGTTCTGGCCGTGGCAGGGGCTGCCAAGGGCTCGACGGAGGTTCTCGTCATCGGCCTCGGCGTCGCCATCGTGCTGATGGCGGTGGCGGCGAACTACATCGCCAAGCTGCTGCTGCGCTTCCCCTGGATCACCTGGATTGGTCTGATCATCATCGTGTTCGTGGCGCTCGACATGATCTACGACGGCTCGCACGAGGTTGCGTGCAAGGTTTGGAACGGGGCGTGGTGCACCGAAGGACTGGTGCCCATTCTCAAGAGCGTGCTGGGCTTGAAGGCCTGAGCTGCCCACGCCGACACGGATCCGATTGACAGGATGGGCGGTCTCCCGCATATGGGAGACCATGAGCACGCTTTATACCCATAGCTTCCGACGCCGGCCCGGGCGCCCCGTGCGCGTGCGATGACGGCCTGACGCCGCATTCATCCGCATGGCCGCACGTCGTTGCGGCTTTTTTTATGCCTCCTCCGGAAGACCGGATCCCAGACAGAAAGCGCTTGCCATGAGCACCATCACCGCCGTCAAAGGCCAGACCAAGCAACCCAAGCTGAAGGGCACGAAGCCCGCCATCTTCATCGACGGCGAGGCCGGCACCACCGGCCTCGAGATCCGGCGCCGGCTCGCCGATGTCGCCGGCATCGAGGTGCTGGCCATCGCGCCGGACCTGCGCAAGGACGAGGGGGCCCGGGCCGAGCTGATGCGGAAGGCCGACCTCGTCGTCCTGTGCCTGCCCGACGATGCCGCGCGGCAGGCCGTGGCGCTCGCCGACACGCTCGGCAGCGAGGCGCCGCGTATCGTCGATGCGAGCACGGCGCATCGCGTCGCCGACGGCTGGGTGTTCGGCTTTCCGGAGCTCGAGGCCGGCCAGGCGCAGAAGATCATCGCCGCGCGGCGCGTATCCAACCCCGGCTGCTACTCGACGGGCGCGATCGCGCTCCTGAAGCCGCTCGTTGCTGCCGGCGCGCTTCCCGCCGACTATCCCCTGACGATCAACGCCGTCAGCGGCTACAGCGGCGGCGGGCGCAGCATGATCGAGGCCTACGAGGCCGGCACCGCGCCGCTGTTCGACATGTACGGCCTCGGGCTCGAGCACAAGCACGTGCCCGAGATCGTCCTGCGGGCGGGCCTGACGCGGCGGCCCATCTTCGTGCCGGCGGTCGGCAACTATCGCCAGGGCATGCTGGTGTGCGTGCCCCTGCACCTCGATACGCTGCCGGGCAAGCCCTCCGCCAAGGATCTGGAAGCGGTCTACGCCAAGCACTATGCGGGCGCGAAGCTCGTGCAGGTGATCCCGGCCGAGCATCCCTCCAACAAGAGCGGACGGCTCGACGCGCTGGCGCTCAACGGCAGCGACGTGCTCGAAGTGCGCGTGTTCGGCAACGACAAGCGCGGCCAGGCCGTGCTCGTCGCCCGGCTCGACAACCTCGGGAAGGGCGCGTCCGGCGCGGCCGTGCAGAACATCGGCCTGATGCTGGGCCTCGCCGGCTGACGGGCGGCAGCGTGAGCCGCTACGACTTCACCACGCAGCGCCTCTACGTCGAGAGCGATCTCGGCGCAGGGGGCGTCGTGGCGGCCACCCCCGACCAGATGAACTACCTGTGCAACGTGCTGCGCCTTAAGGACGGCGACCCCGTGCTGCTGTTCAACGGGCGCCACGGGGAATGGCGCGCCAGGCTCGGCACCCGGTCCAAACGGGCGCTGGCGCTCGACGTCGGGGAGCAGACCCGCCCGCAAGAGGGCGGGCCCGACATCGACTATCTGTTCGCGCCGCTGAAGCGCAGCCGCCTCGACTACATGGTGCAGAAGGCCACCGAGATGGGCGTCGCGCGGCTCAGGCCCGTCCTGACGCGCCGGACCATCGCCGAGCGGGTCAATGTGGAGCGGCTTGCGGCCAATGCCGTCGAGGCCGCGGAACAGTGCGGCATCCTGCGGGTGCCGTCGGTCGCCCCGCCGGAGAAACTCGGCGCGGTGCTCGCCAACTGGGATTCCGGCCGCCGGCTCATTTTCTGCGATGAAGACGCCGAAACGACATCCCCTCTCGCCGCACTGGGCGGGGCCGGGGGAGGCTCCCCTCCGCTCGCGTTGCTGATCGGACCCGAAGGGGGCTTTGCGCCCGAGGAGCGGTCGGCCGTGCTGGCGGTGCCGGGCGTCGTGCGGCTGTCGCTCGGGCCTCGCATTTTGCGAGCGGATACGGCGGCCGTGGCCGCTCTCGCGCTTGTGAACGCCTGCCTCGGGGATTGGCGCTAAGGGCCTGCCGCGTAAGCTTATGCCCGCTTGTGCGTCAGGGGCGATATCAACTAACAAGAGGACCCCGACCGCCGGTCCGTAGTGAGGAACACTTTCGTATGTCCACCCGTGAGGACAGCGCGCCTAGCGCCCCGGTCGGCACCCGCGAGGAACTCGTCGGCTGGATCGCGGACGGCTGCAAGCCCGCCGAGGGCTGGCGCATCGGCACCGAGCACGAGAAGTTCCTGTTCTACACCGAGAGCCTGCGGCCCGTGCCCTACGCCGGCCCCAAGGGCGTGCGGGCGCTGATGGAAGGCCTGATCCGCGAGTTCGGGTGGCAGCCCATCATGGAGGGCGACAACATCATCGCCCTGAAGCGGGAGAAGGGCGAGCCGGGCGGCACGGTCTCTCTCGAGCCCGGCGGCCAGTTCGAGCTCTCCGGCGATCCGCTGGTCACGCTGCACCAGGTGGCGGACGAGACGGAGCAGCATCTCGACCAGTGTCGCGCCGTCGGCGGGCCGCTCGGCATCGGTTTCCTCGGCGTCGGCTTCTCGCCCGACTGGACGCTCGACGAGACGCCGCGCATGCCCAAGCAGCGCTACGGGGTGATGACGCGCTACATGCCGCAAGTGGGCAAGCGCGGCCTCGACATGATGTACCGGACCGCCACCATCCAGGTGAACCTCGACTTCGGCAGCGAAGCCGACATGGTGAAGAAGTTCCGCGTCTCGCTCGCCTTGCAGCCGATCGCCACCGCGATCTTCGCCTCGTCGCCCTTCACCGAGGGCAAGCCCAACGGCTTCCTGTCGCTGCGCAGCGAGGTGTGGCGCGACACCGATCCCAACCGCACGGGCATGCTGCCCTTCGTGTTCGAGCCCGGCATGAGCTTCGAGCGCTATGCCGACTACGCGCTCGATGTGCCGATGTACTTCGTCTACCGCGACGGCCGCTACATCGATGCGGCCGGCGCCTCGTTCCGCGATTTCCTCGCGGGCAAGCTGCCCCAGCTCCCGGGCGTGCGGCCGACGCTCGACGACTGGTCGGATCATCTCACGACGCTCTTCCCCGAAGTGCGCATGAAGCGCTTCCTCGAAATGCGCGGCGCCGACGGCGGGCGCTGGCGCCGCATCTGCGCGCTGCCTGCCTTCTGGACCGGTCTTCTCTACGATGGCACCGCGCTCGATGCCGCCTGGGATCTGGTGAAGGGCTGGAGCGCGGAAGATCGCCAGGCCCTGCGCAACGCGGTGCCCAAGCAAGGCCTGCGCGCGCCCTTCCGTGGCGGCTCGGTGCTCGATGTCGCCCGGCAGGCGGTCGCTATCGCGCAGCAGGGTCTCGCGCGGCGCGCCCAGCTCGACGCGAGCGGCCGTGACGAGCGGATCTACCTGGAGCCGCTGGCCCAGATCGTGGCCGAGGGCATCTCTCCGGCGGAAGAGATCCTCGCGCGCTACAACGGGCCCTGGAAGGGCTCCACGAAGCCCCTCTACATCGACTACGCGTTCTGAGCCTCAAGGCCGCCGGGCGCGGTCCGAGGCCCATATTCAGGCGACGTTCATGCGCTGCAGCGTAACAGCAAGCCAAGCCTCGAGCGGCTGTTCCGGAGTGGCGCCACGTGCTCAAAAGATCGCACATCCTGATCCTCGCACTGGCGCTCCTGGCTGGGGCCGTGCCGGCCGGCGCGCAGCAGACCGCCGCCGATAATTCGTGCTCGAACAGTTGCAAGGCGCAATACGGCAGCTGCTACAAGTCGAGCCAGGATCGCAACAAGTGCCAGTCGCAGCTGCAGCGCTGCCTCGAAGCCTGCATCCGCAAGAAGCGCTGAATTTCCGCTTCGCCTGATCACAGGGCCCACGTCTCGGCTATCTTCGCTTGCCGCCTATCGGGGCGGCGGCGGCGCTCGCGCATCGTAGCGAGCGCGGAAAGGGCTCTCTCATGACCGACTATCGCGAGATCAGCGTGCGCGTTGCCGAGCGCGTGGCGACCATCACCCTCAACCGGCCCGATCGCCTCAATGCGTGGACCGCAGTCATGGCGGACGAGTTGCACCACGCGCTGAAATCCGCAGAGGCGGACGAGGCCGTCCGCGCCATCGTCATCACCGGCGCGGGCAAAGGGTTCTGCGCGGGTGCGGACATGGCGAAGCTGTCGTCGGCGGCGCAAGGCAACGTCAGCCTGATCGCGCCGGAAGACACCGAGACCGACGGCATCGCAGCCAACTTCGCACAGAAGTGCAGCTATCTCCTCGGCATCTCGAAGCCCATCTTCGCCGCCATCAACGGGCCCGGTGCGGGCATCGGCCTCGTCATCGCGACGTTCTGCGACATTCGCTACATGGCCGCCGGCGCCAAGCTGACGACGGCCTTCGCGCGGCGCGGGCTCGTGGCGGAGCACGGGATGGCGTGGCTGCTGCCGAAGCTCATCGGCCCCATGAACGCGCTCGACCTCCTCTATTCGGCGCGGCCCGTTGCGGCCGAGGAAGCCGAGCGCATGGGGCTCGTGCGCGTGCTCCCCGCCGAGGGCTTCCTCGCAGCCGTCGAGGCGCGCGCCGCCGAGATCGCCAACCTCTCCTCGCCGCGCTCGACCAGCATCATCAAGCGGCAGGTCTACGAGGCCTTTTTCCAGAGCCTTGCCGAGGCGACGGCCATCGCCAACCGCGAGCAGGACGCCTGCCGGCACACGGAGGACTTCAAGGAAGGCGTCGCCAGCTACCTCGAAAAGCGGCCGCCCCGGTTCACGGGCCGCTAGCTAACCTGCTGAAACTCCTTAAAAACAGCGTACAGCCTGGAAACTTCGGCGGCATACCCGCGTTTTGACCGCTTGCCCGTCTCGACTTTCCAAAGGAGATGGGCTACAGGCGCCCACCTGCTCCGACTTCCCATGCCGCCGGCAAACCCGGTCTCGCGGGCCGATTGGTTTTGAAACCAAGATAGACGCCATGCCAAGCCAGACGGCGGCTGCCAAAGACCTGAAGCAAGCCCATTCGCACGAGCACCATTTCTGGCCGCTGACCCTCGGCGCGCTGGGTGTGGTCTATGGCGATATCGGCACGAGCCCGATCTATGCCTTCAAGGAGGCCGTGACCGCGGCCGCCGGCTTGCACGGCACGACCGTCACCACGGTCGATGCGAGCATCATTGCGCCGGCCGTGCTCGGCATCCTGTCGCTCATCATCTGGACGCTGCTCTTGCTGGTGACGGGCAAGTACGTGTTCCTCGTCCTGCGGGCCGACCTCAATGGCGAGGGCGGCACCTTCGCGCTGATGTCGCTCGCGCAGAGAGTGGCGGGACGCAGCAAGCAGGTGATGCTGATCCTCGGCATCGTCGGCACCTGCTTCCTCTACGGCGACGCGGCCATCACGCCGGCGCTGTCGGTGATCTCGGCCATCGAGGGCATGAACGTGATCTCGCCGACCTTCGGCAAGTTCGTGCTGCCGCTGTCCATCGTCATCCTCGTACTGCTGTTCGCCGTGCAGAGCTACGGCACGGCCCGCATGGCCTCCTACTTCGGGCCCATCATCGTCGTGTGGTTCATCGCGCTGGGCGGCATCGGCATCGTCTGGATCCTGAAAGAGCCGGGCGTGCTGGCGGCGTTCAACCCCTATTACGGCGTTGCCTTCTTCGTGAACCATGGGCTGATCGGGATGACGGCCCTCGGCCTCGTGTTCCTCGCGGTGACGGGCGCGGAAGCGCTTTACGCCGACATGGGCCATTTCGGGCGCAAGCCGATCCAGGCCGCGTGGCTCGCCGTGGTGCTGCCCGCCCTCACGCTCAACTACCTCGGCCAGGGGGCGGCGGTGCTGTCGAACCCCGAGGCCATCGAGAACCCCTTCTTCCTGATGTATCCGCCCTGGGCGCTGTGGCCCATGGTGCTGCTCTCGACGGTCGCCACCGTCATCGCCAGCCAGGCGGTCATCACGGGGGCCTATTCCGTGACGCGGCAGGCGATCCAGCTCGGCCTGCTGCCCCGCTTCAGCGTGCTGCACACCTCGAAGGACGTGGCGGGGCAGATCTACCTGCCGCGGGTGAACTGGGTGCTGCTCGTCGTCGTGCTGCTGCTCGTCGTGATCTTCAAGAGTTCGAGCGCGCTGACGGCGGCCTACGGCATCGCCGTGACGGCGACGATGATCACCACCTCGATCATGGCCTTCTTCGTCGCCTGGCGCCTGTGGGGTTGGTCGCTGTGGCAGAGCGCCGGCCTGTTCGCCCCGCTCTTGGCCCTCGAGATGGTGTTCTTCTCCGCCAACATCATGAAGATCTTCGAGGGCGCCTGGGTACCACTCGTCATCGCCGGTTCGCTCATGATCATCATGCTGACCTGGGCGCGCGGCACGTCGGTCCTCAACACCCAGTCCCGCCGGCAGGACACGTCGCTTGCCTGGCTCGTCGGCAAGCTCGAACAGAAGCCGCCGCACCGCGTCAACGGCACGGCGGTGTTCCTCACGGCGACGCCCAACGCCGCCCCCTCCGCGCTCCTGCACAACCTCAAGCACAATCACATGCTGCACGAGCGCAACATCATCATCACCATCCGGACGGCGGAAGTGCCGCGCGTGCCCTCGAGCGAGGTGGTGAAGATCGAGAAGATCTCCGATTCCTTCATCGGGGTGGCGCTGACGTACGGCTTCATGGAAACCCCGAGCGTCGAGCGCGGCTTGCAGCTCTGCCGCAAGAAGGGGCTCAACATCGACTCCGCCTCGACCTCTTTCTTCCTGTCGCGCCGGGTGCTGCGGCCGGCCTCCAAATCGAAGATGCCGTTCTGGCAGGACCAGCTCTTCATCTGGCTCGCGGGCAGCGCCGAGGACGCCACCAGCTATTTCCAGATCCCGTCGGACCGGGTCGTGGAGATCGGCACGCAGATCAACGTCTAGAGCTGCCGGAAACCCCTCCCCGAGCCCGCCGCGCCTTGGTCTCAAGGGTGCCACATGCTAGAGCTAGCGTGATGGCGGCTGCGGGTGTGCAATGGGGACACTTGATGTTGCATGCGTTGAGTAATTTGCGCCGGGCTTTCCTCGTCGGAGCCAGTGCACTGGCCGTCGGCTCCGTGCTCCTCATGGGGCGGCCGGCCCCCGCCAAGGAATTCGTGTTCGACGAGAAGGCGAACGCGGAACTCGCCAAGAAGCTCAAGATCCCGGTCTATTTCGCCGTCCCAGCGTCGGCCCGCGCCCCGCTGCCGAGCACGATCGAACTGACCGCGCCCGACCGGATGGTCGATTTCAAGCATCCGGACGCACGCAAGGCGGAGGGTGACATCGGCCTCAGGGTCGCCGTGATGCGCCGGGCCGGTCTCGCGCAGCGCCTCTTCAAGAGCGGCCTGATCCAGACGGGCGATATCCTGCTCACCGTACGGCCCGAGTGGGGCGGTGCCGGCCCCTATCCCAACATCCAGATGGGCGTCAGCCACACCGGCATGGCCTATCTGAAGGACGGCGCCGTCCGCAACATCGACAACCCGCTCGACCAGGAATACCTGGGGCCCGGCTACCGCGCCGATCTCAACAGCGTGCACTACAACACGCTGAACATGCTGCACGTGATCCGCCCGCGCTATCTCACGGACGAGCAGCGCAAGAACCTCGAGGGCTGGGCGACGCGCTTCAACACGCAGGCGCGCCGCATCTATCCCTCGCAGATCAGCTTCAACGGCGACTACAACGCGCCGAAGTACCAGTCGGGCAAGCCGCTCTCCTTCGTGCAGCACGTGGCGCAGTCGGGCCTGGGGCAGAACCCCAAGGGCAACGTCGGCATGTTCTGCTCGGAGTTCGTGTGGTCGCTGCTGTCGCTGAGGAAGTGCGACCCCACGAAAGCCGATCCTTTCAAGTCCGACAGCGTCGCCTCGTGCGTCGAGCCGATCATGCAGCCGATGCGCGTGACGGGTGATTTCGTCGGGCGTCACTGGCGCTCGTCCTACTCCGGCCTCGCCGACGGTCCGCTGATCGTGGTCGAGACGATGAAGCTGCCGGCGGACGAGCGCGACAAGCTGCTGCACAGCATCTTCGTCGAGAACCCTGCCGGCCTGCAGCGCATGAGCGTCGGCCATCGCAAGGTGGCAACCGACATGAAGCCCAAGTTCGAGCCGCTCGAGAAATACTACAAGGGTTCGTTCGGCATGATGGGCCCGGGCTTCGAGGCGCGCATGATCAGCTACGGCTTCAACAAGGCCGTGCCCGACAACTACTCGCCGACCTCGTACCTCATCAACACGCTGCTGCAGCCCAACAACAAGCACCGCACGATGGACTACGTGGCGACGATCCTCATCGAGTAGAGCCACGCCGGCATCATGAACCGCAGGCAGTTTCTTTCGGGGGGGCTCGCGCTTTCCATCGGAGGCGCGGGCCCTTCTCTTGCGGAGGACGGCATTCCCGTCGCGGACATGCACGTCCACCTGTTCTTTCCCGGCGTCATCCCGGGCCGGAACACGCCGCTCGTGCCCTTGCGGCGCACGATGGAGGCGGGCGGGCTGAAGCTCCTCGGCTGGTCGCTCGTGGGCGATCTGCCGTGGATCCGTAGCGCATCCGGGCGCTTGCGCCAGTCCGGTGTTCCCGACGGCGAGGCCGCGCTCGACTGGCTCAAGATAGAGCTGGCGCGGGTCAAAGCGCATCTCGAGGCGCAAGACCTCAAGGTCGCGCTGACGCCGGCCGACATCGATCGCGCTATTGCCGGCGAGCCGCACGTGGTGCTTTCCGTCGAGGGTGCGAGCTTTCTCGACGGGCATCCCGAGAATTTGCAAGCGGCCTACGACATGGGCGTGCGGCACGTGCAGTTCGTGCACTACGTCCGCAACGACCTCGGCGACATCCAGACGGAGAAGCCGGAGCATGGCGGATTGACGGCGAGCGGCCGCGAGACGGTTGCCGCCTGCAACAGCCTCGGCATTTTGATCGACCTCGCGCATGCGACGGGGAAGGTCGTCGAGGACGTGCTCTCGGTCTCGAAGGCTCCCGTGGTGTGGTCGCACAGCGCGCTGGCAACGGGCCGCACGCCCGATTGGACGCGGCCGATGCCGTTCGCGCGGCACCTGGGCGTCGATCACGCCAAGGCCATTGCCGACAAGGGCGGCGTCATCGGACTTTGGGGATTGCGATCGGATGCCGGCCCGGGGCCCGAAGGCTACGCGCGCAAGCTCGCCCAGATGGCGGGCGTTCTCGGCGACGCGCACGTCGGCATCGGCACGGACAGTGGCGCGCTGGCATCGCCGGCGGTGACGGCGGGTGCGGACATGCGCCGCGTGGTGCAGCATCTCCTCGGGCAAGGACTGCCGCGGGAGAGCGTGGAAAAGATCGCCATGGGCAATTACGCGCGGGTGCTCAAGGCCGCGCTCACGCCAGCGGTGTAATTGCCCACAAGCTTCGCGCAAGCCTCTTGGCCCGTGATTTGCTCATGGACGTGCGAAGGCTTGAAGCGCGGCCTTTGGTAGAGTCCTTCCAACTCGGCATCGCAGTTGTCGCGCGCGTGTAATCTTGAAAGCCTAATTGTCTGAAACTGCCGCATTCAGGGCCAGTTTCCCGCGTTCAAGGGCCCTGCCATTGAACACGCGAGGAGGCATCATGCCCTTCCGACCAGGCGACAAGGTTCGCCTCAAAGGCCGCTCGGAAACTTTGACGATCGTGCGCATTCTCGGTGCGAACGCCCATTGCTGCGTCACTCGGGACGACAAGACCGTACGCAACACGCTGCTGCGGCTGTGCGACCTCGAACTCGCAGAGCGGGTCGAAAAAGTCCCGGCGTAAGGGTTTGCCGACGCGATTGACCGGTATCAAAGCTCCTGGCCGGGCGTGAGCCCAGCCTGCGGTCGCTTCGCACGTGCAGCATCACGCGCGGCAGCGAGATGAGCAGGTCCAGCGCAATGGCATCGGCAGAACTAGGCGTCGAAAGGCGATGACGGTAGGCGCGGCCGATGCAGCGGGCGGGCAGGGCCCCGTCTTCCGCTTCCTGGCGGAGGCGACCAACCATCCAGGCGCGTCGCAGGTCGACGTCATCGAGACGCACGGCAACGTGGTGTTCCTCGCCGGTGCCTTCGCCTGGAAGGTGAAGCGCGCGGTGCATTTTCCCTACATGGACTTCTCCACCCTCGCCCGGCGCCAAAAGGCGTGCCTTGAGGAGATGGCCGTCAACGCGCGGCTGGCGCCGGACCTCTACATCGCCTGCCTGCCCATCACGCGCGCGGCCTCCGGCGCGCTCGCCATCGACGGCCGCGGCGAGACGGTGGAGTGGGTGGTGAAGATGCACCGCTTCGCGCAGGACGACCTGCTCAGCGCACACGCCGCGGCAGGACCTTTGCCGCTCGATCTCGCGACGGCGGTGGCAGACTGCGTCAAGGCGAGCCATGAGGCGGCCGAGGTCGAAGACGACGTGGGCGGCAGCACGCGCATAGCAAGCGTGCTCCACAACCTGGTGGATGCGCTGCGCGAGGCGCCGCTCGATCCGGCGCTGGTCGAGCAATTTGCAAAGCTTGCCGCGGACCGCCTCGCGGCGGTGCGCGATCTCCTCGACCGGCGGGCGGCTAGCGGATGCGTGCGCCGCTGCCACGGCGACTTGCATGCGGCGAACATCGTGGTCTGGAAGGGGCGCCCCGTTCTCTACGACGCGATCGAGTTCGATCCGGACCTCGCGACGATCGACACCCTCTACGACCTCGCGTTCCTGCTGATGGATCTCGACCGGCGCGGTCAGCGCGCGGCGGCGAACGCCATCCTCAACCGCTATCTCTGGCTCGGCCGCAGCGACCTCGATCTCGAAGGTCTGGCGGCGCTGCCGTTGTTCCTGGCCGTGCGCGCGGCGATCCGGGGTCTCGTCACCGGCGAGAGGGCGGCGCAAGAGGCCGGTGCGGCAGGAGAGGCCGACCGGCGCGCCGCGCACGAACTCCTCGCGAGGGCCGTCGCGTATCTGGACGCCACGCAGCCCGTGCTCGTCGCGGTCGCCGGGCTGTCGGGCACGGGAAAGTCGACACTTGCCGCGCGCCTTGCGCCTTGCATCCCCCCCGCGCCTGGAGCCGTCCACCTGAGAACCGATCTCATCCGCAAGGCACTCGCCGGCGCGGGCGCCACCGAACGGCTGCCGGCGACGACGTATACGCGGGAGGCTTCCGCACGGGTCTACGCGGAACTGGCGCGGCAGGCGCGGATCGCGCTCGGTGCCGGGGCGAGCGTCGTTGCCGACGCAGTATCGGCGCACGCGGAGGAGCGGGCTGCCCTCCGTCAGATCGCGCGCGACATGAACGTGCCCTTTCGCGGGCTGTGGCTGACGGCGCCAGCCGATACGCTCATCGCGCGCGTCGCCGCCCGGCGCAACGATGCCTCCGACGCGACGGCCGACGTCGTGCGCGCGCAGATCGCGTGGCAGACTGGCGATCCGGGCGAAGGCTGGACGGCGATCGACGCCGGTGGCACGCCGGAGGCCACCCTTCACGCCGCGCAAAGAGCGCTCGACGATATCCTTTCATCCCCTTCCGACAATACGGGCCCTGATCCATGACCATTCGCAATCTCGACGCGCTGCTGCGGCCCAAATCCGTGGCCCTGATCGGCGCCGGCAAGCGCCCTGGCAGCGTGGGCCTCATCATGGCGCGCAACATGCTGCGCGCGAACTTCAAGGGCACGCTGCGCTTCGTGAACCCGAAGCACCGCGAGATCGAGGGCGTGGCGTGCTTTCCTTCGATCGCGGCGCTCCCCGAGGCGCCCGATCTCGGGGTCATCGTCACGCCGCCGCAGACGGTGCCAGGCATCGTCGAGGAACTAGGCGCCAAGGGCTGCCGCGCAGCTGTGGTGATCACGGCGGGCGTGCGCGGTGATCTCAAGACGGGCATGCTGAAGGCAGCCAAGCCCAACATCCTGCGCATCCAAGGGCCGAACTGCCTCGGGCTGATGCTGCCTGCACTCGGTCTCGATGCCAGCTTCTCGCACGAGCCGCCGATCGCGGGCGACCTCGCCTTCCTGTCGCAATCGGGCGCGCTGATCACGGGCGTGATCGACTGGGCGAAGTCGCGCAACATCGGCTTCTCGCACGTCGTCTCGCTCGGCGACATGGCGGACGTCGACTTCGGCGATCTCCTCGATTATCTCGCGGGCGACGTGAAGAGCCGCGCGATCCTGCTCTACATGGAAAGCATCACCAACGCGGCGAAATTCATGTCGGCAGCGCGGCGCGCCTCGCGATCCAAGCCCGTCATCGTGGTGAAGTCGGGGCGGGGCACGTCGGGCGCGAAGGCGGCGCTGTCGCATACGGGCGCCATGGCCGGGACCGATGGCGGCTACGATGCCGCGTTCAAGCGCGCGGGCGTCCTGCGCGTCCCCGAACTGCACGACCTGTTCACGGCGGCGGAGATCCTCGCGCGGCAGCCGGCGCTCGTCGGGGACCGGCTCGCGATCCTCACCAACGGCGGCGGCGCGGGTGTGCTCGCCGCCGACCACCTGGCGCTGCTCGGCGGTCAGCCGGCAGCGCTCAGCGAGGCGACGCGGGCGGAACTCGACAAGGTGCTGCCCCCGACGTGGTCGCACGGCGATCCCATCGACATCATCGGCGATGCGGATGCCGAGCGCTATGCCAAGGCGCTCGGCGTGCTGCTGGCCAGCAAGGATGCCGATGCGATCCTGGTCATGAATTGCCCGACCGCACTGGCATCGAGCGAGGAGATCGCCACTGCCGTCACCGGCGTCGTCAAGGAGCGGCGCGCGAAGGGCCATCGCACCATCCCCGTGCTCGCCAACTGGCTGGGCGTTGAGGCCAGCCGCGGGGCGCGAAAGCTGTTCTCGGCTTCGGGCATTGCCACGTTCGACATGCCCGCGGATGCCGTCGACGGCTTCATGGATCTCGTGCGCCACTCGCGGGCGCAGGAGCAGCTTGCCCGCACGCCGCCGTCGCTGCCCGGCGGCCAGACCTTCGACAGCGCCACGGCCGACGACATCCTGAAGGGGGCGCTGGCGCAGGGGCAAACCGTCCTCGTCGAGAAGGACGCGAAGGATCTGCTTGCGACCTACGGCATCGCCACGGTGCCGACGGTGCTGGTGTCGACGCCGGAGGAAGTGTTCTGCTCGGCCTCGAGCTTCATCAAGGACTACGGCGCGTGCGTGGTGAAGGTGTCGTCCAAGGACATCTCGCACAAGTCGGATGTGGGCGGCGTGCGCCTGGGCCTGACGCGGCCGGAAGAAGCCAAGCAGGCGGCCGAGGACATGCTCGCCCGCATCGCGCTGAAGCTGCCCAACGCGCGCGTCGAAGGCTTCACCGTGCAGGCCATGATCAACAACGCGCGCGGGCTCGAACTGATCCTCGGCATGACGGTCGACGACGCGTTCGGGCCACTCCTGATGTTCGGCTGGGGCGGCACGGCGGTGGAGGTGATGCGCGACACTGCGTACGCGCTGCCGCCGCTCGACCTCAATCTCGCGACCGACATGATGCGCGAAACGCGTGTGTGGCGCCTCATGCAGGGCTACCGCGATAGGCCGAAGGTCGACATCGATGCCGTGGCCGAGGCGCTGGTGCGCATGAGCTATCTCGTGGCGCGGCACCCCGAGATCCGCGAAATCGACATCAACCCGCTGCTCGCCGATCCGTCCGGCGCGATGGCGCTCGACGCGCGCGTCAGGATCGCGGATGCGCGCAAGGAGCCGCGCGTGCCCATGGCCATCCGGCCGTATCCGAGCGAATGGGAGCGGCACCTGGAGATCGACACCCTCGGCAAGGTGCTGATCCGGCCGATCCGCCCCGAGGACGAATTGCTCTACCAGGACTTCTTCGCCCACGTGACGCTGGACGACCAGCGCCTGCGCTTCTTCAGCGCCGCGCCCGATCTGTCGCATCGGTTTCTGGCGCGGCTTACGCAGATCGACTATGCGCGGGAGATCGCCTTCGTCGCGATCGCCAAGGAGAGCGGGGCGCTTCTCGGCGTGGTGCGGCTGATCCTCGATCCCGACGAAACCGAAGGCGAATACGCGATCCTGGTACGCTCGGATCTCAAGGGCCTGGGGCTCGGCTGGCGCCTCATGCAGCAGGTGATCGCCTACGCGGAAGCGCACCGGATCGGCGAGATCCAGGGCCTCGTATTGCGCGGCAACCGCACCATGCTCGACATGTGCCGCAAGCTCGGATTCTCGGTCGAACCCGATGCCGACGACGACAAGGTGATGCGGGTCGTGCTGCCGCTCGCGCGGCAGCATCGGGCGTGAGCGCGCGCTAGTCCGCGAAGCTGCCGAAGGGCACGATGGTGCTCTTGACGGTCTTCATGGCCATCGCGTCGGCCACGGCCTGCTCCACGCCCTCTAGTGTGAAGGGGTAGAGCGTCTGCATCTTGCGCCAGGGATATTTGTGGCGCGCGCGATCCAGCATCTCGACGCCGAGCGCCAGATCATTGGCCGTGAAAGCCCAGGATCCCAGAAGCGTCACGTCCTTCGTACAGATGCGGTGCCAGCTGGTCATGATGGAGCCTGCATCCGTGAACTGGCCCATTTCGATGTAGCAGCCGCCGTCGCGGAGGAATTCCAATCCTTCCGGCCCGGCCGTCGGATGGCCGGAGCAATCCATGACCACGTCCGCGCCGTAGCCGCCGACGATGTCGCGCACGGCCTTGATGCGTTCGTCCGCCGTCTTGTGCACCTCGATATCGACGGTCGCCTCCGCTCCGAACTCACGGGCGAGTGCGAGGCGCGGCGTCTCCGGCGCGCCCACGGCGATGACGCGGCTCGCACCCATTTCGAGCGCGGCGGCGATGGCAAGGATGCCGATGGGGCCGGTGCCCTGGATCACCACCGTATCGCCCCACTTGAAGGCGCCGGCGCGAATGGCGCGGTTGAACCCGCGGATGCAGGAGGTGAGCGGCTCGGACAGGGAGCCGAGCAGCAGGCTCATGTCGTCCGGCAACTTGTAGATCTTCGTTCCCGGCAGTTCACCGAGGTCGACGTAGACATACTCCGCCCAGCCACCCCAAAGGTGCGGCGGCTTGTCGAAGCCCAGGTAGCGGCCGTAGTACACGGGCGTGAGGCACTTGTTCGACTGTTCGGGGTAGCGCTTGCACCAGTCGCAGAACCCGCAGGGCATCAGCGGCGGCAGCATCAACTTCGAGCCGACGCCAATGGGCTTGCCCATGTGATCCTTGGTGAGTTCGGCGCCGATCTCGACGATGACGCCGGCAAGCTCGTGGCCCAGCGTGAAGGGCCAGGGCAGCGGCTTGGGCCAATGGCCTTTGAGGATGTGCTGGTCGGTGCCGCAGACGCCGCACGCGCCGATCTTGATGAGCGCGCCCTTCGGCGGAACCTTGGGCCAGGGCACGGTGTGCATCACTGGCTTCGCGCCAGGCCCGGCATAGGTCGTCACGCGGATATCGTCTCGCGCCGTCTGCTGTGTCAAATCGCTGCCCTTTCCTGAACTGATGTCGAGGGTGTTGCGGAAGCCGATGGATCCGTCTTCATCCCGGCGCGCGATTTGCGCACGACGGTGACGGTGCATGGCGCTTTCTGCACGATTTCGCCCGACACGCTACCCAGGATGTTGCGCATAGCGCTTGTGCGCGCGCCCAGCACGATGTGATCGACGGCGTTGCTCGAGATGTAGTCGAGGATGGCGTCCGTCGCGTCGACGGCTTCGAGCACGTGATAGCTGATGCGGTCGGCCGGGAGATCGAGCCCGCGCGCCCAGTGCTTCAGCTCGACCAGGCGCTGCACGTGGATGTTGTGGCCTTCCTTGTCGAGCGTCTGGTCCATGGCCAGCAGATTGGTCTTGAGCACGTTGAGGCAGGCGAGCCGCGCGTCGGGGACGGTGACGAGGACGCGCTTCACCGTGGTGCGAAGGGCCTCCACCAACTCCTCCTCGCTCTCGGCGAGATCGATGGCAACGGCGACGATGGGTGCGGTCTCGACCGCCGCGCTCACCTGTTTCTGGCGGTCGAGCGTCGGGCGATAGCTGTCGGGGTGGAAGCGACGCTTGATGCGGGCGCTCCAGGGATCGCGGGTGAGCTTTTCTGCGCGCGGGGTGAGACGCACCTGATCGGGATGGGACAGGTCGAAGGCGAGCTGCGCCGCCGTTGGATGGCGCACTTCCGGGTTGGGTGCGAGGCAGCGCAGGATGATCTCCTGCAGCCACGGTGGAATATCTCCTTTCAGCTTCCGAGGCGGGATCGGATCCCACCAGACGCGGCGCTGCAGGCCCTTCAGCGTCTGCGGATCGCCGAAGGGGCGCACGCCGGTCGCGAAGAAATATAGCAGCGAGCCCAGCGCGAAGAGGTCGCTGCGCGGCTCCGTGCGGATGCCGTAGACCTGCTCGGGCGCCATGTAGGGCGCGGTGCCGTAGGGCAAACGGAACTCCTCGAACATCAGGTCGGGGAGTTGCGCGTGGTGTGAGAGGCCGAAATCGATGAGTACGACCTCGCCCGTCCCCTCGCGCAGGATGATGTTCGACGGCTTGATGTCGAGATGCACCACGTGCTGGCGGTGGAGATCGGTCAGGGCCGCCGCGACCTTGGCGCCGATGGCGGCCACTTCGGCCGGCGGCAACGGCAGATCGGGCAGGCGCGCATAGAGGGTGGCGCCCGGCACCCGCTCGAATACGAGGTAGGGCTGCACGCTGAAATCGCCGGCCGCGATGAAACGCGGCACGTGCGGCCCCGAAAGGCGCGGCAGGATCATCTGCTCCATCTCGAAGCTGACGATGGCTGCCGGGTCCTCGCCCTCGTGCAGGACCGGCACCTTCATCAGCATCGGGATATCGTGCGCGGGGTGCGTGACGGCGTAGAGGTGGGCCATGCCGCCCTTGTGCACGCGTTGGCCGATGGTGAAGCCATCGAGAAGCGTGCCTATCTCGAGAACGGGCGTCGCCATGCTTCACCGCCCCACGCTCAAGCGCCGCCACAGCAGATCGGGCAATCCGGTGCCGCGGATTTTCGCTGCGGCCGTATCGATGTCGTAGGGCACGCGCCGATAGGCCAGCGTACCGGCGCGTGTGTCCCAGATGCCGTAGGCGGCTGCCGGATTACCATCGCGCGGCTGGCCCACGGCGCCCATGACGGCGAGCCAGCGGCGCTGCGGCAGGATCGGGATCTCGGTTCCTGTCACCGGCGTGTGCACCATGATCTTGCCGGTGACGGCGAGATTGTAGAGGGCCGGCGTATGGACGTGGCCGCAGACCGTCAGGTGCGCTTGCGTCGCGTTGAGGCTGTCGACGGCCTGATCGAGCCCCACGATGTACGGCCACGCCTCGGGCTTTGCGGCGGAGGCATGCACGTAAAGGCAATTGCCTTCCGTGGCGGACATCGGGAGCTTGTCGAGGTAGTCCTTCTCCTCTGCGCTCAGGACGGCGCTCGTCCATTCGATGGCGGCGAGCGCGATCTGGTTCAGCCGGAAGCGCGTGCCGTTGACGGCTTCGTCGTGATTGCCCTTGATGGCGATAGCGCCGTTCTCGCAGGCCTCGCGCACGATCTCGAGACAGGCGGACGGGTCGGCCCCGTAGCCGACGATGTCGCCGAGATAGACCCAGCGCTCGGCGCCGTTGTCGCGCGCGTCCGCGATGCAGGCCCTCAGGGCCTCCAGATTGGCGTGGATGTCAGCCAGAAGCGCAACGCGCATGCCGATGCCTTGACGTTACCCCCGAGCGATCCGGGCCGCCCTTCTTCGGGGCGCTCCGAGGGCCGCTCGCTTTTTCTATACCCTAGCATGCGTCACCGCAGGCCACACCCCGAACGTTTGGCGAGGCCTGCGCCGACGCTGTGTAGTTCTCAAATCAGCGGCGGCACCATGAAGTCCGCCATGGTGCGGCGGTTCTCCTTGGCCTTCTTGATCTCTTGTCGCGCGATGGTGCGCAGGTGGACCTCGTCGGGTCCGTCGACAAAGCGCAGGGCGCGCCCCCAGGTGTAGAGGAAGGCCAGAGGCGTATCGGGCGTCAGGCCCATGGCGCCGAAGACCTGGATAGCGCGGTCGCATACGGTCGTCTGCAGCCGCGCGGCGACCACCTTGATCGCGGCGATCTCGTTGCGCGCGGCCTTGTTGCCGGCCGTGTCCATCATCCACGCCGCGCGCATGGTGAGAAGGCGCGCCTGCTCGATCTCGATGCGGGATTGCGCGATCCAGTCCTGGATGTTGGCATAGTCGGCCAGATGCCGGCCGAAGGTCTTGCGCTCCAGCGCGCGCTCGCACATGAGTTCGAGGGCCACCTCGCACTGGCCGATGGTGCGCATGCAATGATGCACGCGGCCCGGCCCCAGCCGCGCCTGGGCCAGCGCGAACCCTCGCCCTTCCTCGCCGACGAGGTTCTTCACGGGCACGCGCACGTTCTTGTAGGTCACCTCGCAATGACCCTCGGGCGAGTGATGGTTGAGGATCGGCACGTTGCGCACGACCCTCAGGCCGGGGGTGTCGAGCGGCACGATGACCATGGAGTGGCGCGCGTGCGGCTCGGCCTCGGGCCGCGTGTCGGAGAGGCCCATGACGATGACGAACCTGGCGTTCGGATGGGCAGCGCCGCTCGTGAACCATTTGCGGCCGTTGATAACGTAGTGATCGCCCTCGCGCTTGATGGTGGTCTGCAGATTGGTCGGGTCTGAGGACGCGGCATCGGGCTCAGTGATGCCGATGCAGGAGCGGATGTCGCCTTCGAGCAGCGGCATGAGCCAGCGCTCGCGCTGCTCGGGGCTCGCGAAGAGGTGGAGAAGTTCCATGTTGCCGGTGTCGGGCGCCGAGCAGTTAAACACTTCCGAGGCCCACGGCACGCGGCCCATGATCTCGGCCAGCGGCGCGTACTCGACATTCGACAGGCGCTTGCCGGGCTCGTCCTCGCGCAGACCGGGGAGGAACAGGTTCCAGAGGCCCTCGGCCTTGGCGCGCTCCTTGAGGCGATCGATGAGGGCCAGCGGATAGCGGCCCGCCTCCACCTCGCGGTGCCATTCCACGTTGGCGGGGATGACATAGCGGTCCATGAAGACCTGAAGGTGCGACTGCAGCTCCAGCATCTTCGGCGTATGCGCGAAGTCCATGATCCCCCCGTTTCTTTCCGTTTCTGGGGCGCGCGCGGCGCTTCAGATCAGGGTGGGACAACCTTTCCCGGCTGCCTTGACGCAGGTCAAACCGCCTGTCCCGGTTCGACCTAGTCTCCCGATCCGCGAACTCAGCGCCGGGTCCGGCGCGCATCGGGGGAGAGAGCCACTTGATCAAGATGGACACCTTGGCCGGCGCCAACGTCGCGCAGGAGCCGTTCCAGTTCTTCGCCGCACAGCGTGTGCTCGACAAGGCGGATCTCGAAGCGATCCGCGCGGATTTTCCGAAGATCGACAAGCCCGGGCTGTTCCCACTCTCCGCGCTCTCCTATGGGCCGGCTTTCCAGAAGCTGATCGATGAGATCAACTCGGACGAATTGGCCGAGGCGGTCGGGTCCAAGTTCGGGGTGAACCTGAAGGGACTGCCGCTGATGATCACGGTGCGGGGTCAGGCGCAGGCCAAGGACGGCCGCATCCACACCGATACGAAGGACAAGGTGGTGACGTGCCTGCTCTACCTCAACGACGAGTGGGACAACGACGGCGGCCGCCTGCGCATGCTGCGCAGCGGGGACAACCTCGAAGACTACGCGGCCGAGATCCCGCCCAACGGCGGCTCGTTCGCGGCCTTCCGCGTGGGCGAAAAGTCGTACCACGGGCACAAGCCGTTCGTCGGTCCGCGGCAGTACGTGATGTTCAACTGGGTGCAGTCGGATGCCGCCCTGACGCGCCAGCTCGGCCGCCACAAGCTGTCCGCGTCAATCAAGAAGCTCGTTTCGGCGGTCGCCGGCCGGGCGTGAGCACTGGGCGCGGATTGACCACTTCTGTCGTCCTCGGGCTTGTCCCGAGGACCCAGCCATCGGCCGTTGCGTCCGTTGATGGCTGGATGGCCGGGACAAGCCCGGCCATGACAAAGAGAAGGAACCCTGCCGCGTCGAACGCAATTCGCGTCCGGCTGAAGTGCGAGAGAGGTTAAGCCGTGAGCGCGCGCATTTCGGCGTAGAGGTCGCTCTTGCCTTCGAAGCCGATGCCGGGGAGTTCCGGCAGCGTGACGATGCTGTCGACCGGTTTCACGCCGTCCGGGAAACCGCCGTAGGGCTGGAAGAGATCGGGATAGCTCTCGTTGCCGCCGAGGCCGAGACCCGCGGCGATCATCAGTGACATCTGGTGGCCGCCGTGGGGAATGACGCGGCGCCATGACCAGCCCTGCTGCGTGAGGACCGAAAGCGTGCGGCGGAACTCCACGAGACCGTAGGACAAGGCGCAGTCGAACTGCAGCCAGTCGCGGTCGGGGCGCATGCCGCCGTAGCGCAGCAGGTTGCGTGCGTCCTGGTGGCTGAAGAGGTTTTCGCCCGTTGCCATGGGGCCGGGATAGAACTCGGCGAGCGCCGCCTGCAGCGCGTAATCGAGCGGGTCGCCCGCTTCCTCGTACCAGAACAGCGGATACTCGCGCAGCATCTTGGCGTAGGCGATGGCCGTTTCGAGATCGAAGCGGCCGTTGGCATCGACGGCGAGCTGCGCCTTGGAGCCAAGAGCTGAGAGCACCGCCTCGATGCGGCGCGCGTCGTCGCCGATGGAGGCGCCGCCGATTTTCATCTTCACGACGCGATAGCCACGCGCGACGTAGCTTTCCATTTCGGCGACGAGCGCCGTCAGATCCTTGCCGGGATAATAGTAGCCACCCGCGGCGTAGACGAAGACCCTGGGATCGGCCTCGCGGCCTTCGCGCTCGGCCAGCAGGCGGAAGAGCGGTTTGTCTGCAATCTTGGCGACCGCGTCCCAGATCGCCATGTCGATGGTGCCGACGGCGACGGAGCGCTCGCCGTGACCGCCGGGCTTCTCGTTGCGCATGAGGGCTGCCCAACAGCGCTCCGGATCGAGGTTCTCGCCGGAGGGATCGAGGAGGCTCTCGGGCGCGGCGTCCAGCAGGCGCTTGCGGAAGCGCTCGCGGATCAGGCCGCCCTGGCCGTAGCGGCCGTTGGAGTTGAAGCCGTAGCCGATGACGGGCTTGCCGTTACGCTCGACGTTCGTCACCACGCCGACGAGGCTCGACGTCATCTGCGAGAAGTCGATGTAGGCGTTGCGGATCTGCGTCGCGATGGGCTTCGTCACCTCGACGACGTCGACGATACGGATCATGTGTGCGGGGCCTCGTGGCGGGTTCGTTTCATGCCGGAAATTTTCCTCCTTGAGCCGTAGCCAGGCTCGAAGCGGGACTTGCGCGGCGGCCGGCATATAAGCACCATCCGGTCGCAGCCCCAAGCCGCGGGTAACGCACATATCCGTCAACAGTGCCGGGTCAAGGGCCGGAGGTCTCCGCCGCCATGTTCGATGCCAAAGTGCGCCCCTTCATCAATGCTCCGCTCACGGCCGCGGCGCGCACGCTGGCGGCCCGTGGCGTCACCGCGGAACAGGTCAACTTCGGCGGTTTCGTGCTCGGCCTCGGCGCGGGCCTCGCCATCGCTTTCGGCGCGTATGCGCTCGGCCTCGTGCTCATCGCTGCAAACCGGATCGCGGACGGGCTCGACGGCGCGGTCGCTCGCCTGAAAGGACCCACGGATCGCGGCGGCTTTCTCGACATCGTGCTCGACTTCGTGTTCTACGCGATCGTCCCCCTCGCCTTTGCAGCCAACGACCCCAAAGCCAATGCGCTGGCGGCGGCCCTGCTGATCGCAGCGTTCCTGGCAAATGGCGCGGCGTTTCTCGCCTTCGCGATCATTGCAGCCAAGCGCGGGCTTGCCACCGTGGCGCAAGGGGAGAAGTCGTTCTTCTTCCTCACGGGGCTCGCGGAGGGCACGGAGACGATCATCGTCTTCTGCCTGTTCTGCATCTGGCCTGCCGCGTTTCCGGTGCTCGCCACGCTGTTCGCGCTGGTGTGCCTCGTCTCCTCGGCTGCCCGCGTCGTCACGGCCTATCGCGCGCTCGCGTGACGGCACTCACACAACTGGCTTGGGGTGGATGAAGGCCCAGGGGGAGGCTTCGCTGCCCTGCGGGACCTCGACTTCGATAAGCACCGGTGCCTTCGACTTCAGCGCCTTCGCCAGGACCGGGCGCAGCGCCTCGGGCGAGGCGACGCGATGGCCCGCTACGCCGAAGGATTGTGCGAGCGCCATGAAGTCCGGGTTCTGCAAGGCGGAGCCGATGATGCGGTTGCCGAAGCCCATCTTCTGATCGCGCATGACGTTGCCGTAGGACGCATTGTTGAAGAGCAGCACGACCACGGCAATGCCGTACTGCACGGCGGTTGCGAGTTCCTGCACGGCGAACATGAAGCCGCCGTCGCCCGTGACGGCGACGACGGGCTTGTCCGGATTGGCAGCCTTGGCGCCGAGTGCCGTCGGGAAGCCGAAGCCGAGCGTGCCCTGGTAGCCTTCCGACACGTACGTGCGCGGCTTGCGCACGTCCCAGGCGAAGTACGAGGCGAAGCCGACCTGGCTCAACTCGGGCACGAAGAGGCCGTCGTCCGGCAGCAGATCGCGGATCACCTCAAGGTAGGCCACCTGCGGCTTGACGCCGGCGTAGTCGGCCGGCGTCGCCTTCTTCACCTGCGCGATATGCGTGCGTGCCGCCTTGCGTTCGGCGGGCTTCGGACCGCCCTTGCCGCGCATGCGCTTGACGGCCTTGAGAAGGGCGTCGGTGCCCGCCTCCGCATCGGCGACGACGGGCGCGTCGGCGAGCACGTGCCGCATCTCGGCCGGATCGATGTCGATGCGCACGAGCTTGCGCCCGCCCGGCAGCCGGTCGTGCATCTTCATCATGCCGGTCCAGCGCATGGTCGGCATTTCGAGCCGCGTGCCGATGGCGATGACGAGATCCATCTCGGGCCACAGCTTGTAGGCGACGTAGCTCGAGACGCCGAGGTCGTGCCGCTCGCTGACGACACCGCGCCCGCCGCGGAACGCCGCCACGGGCGCGTCGATCTCTTCGGCCAGCTTCAGAACGGCATCGCCGGCATGCTGGGCGCCCGTGCCGAGCATGATGATCGGGCGCCTGGCTTCAACGACGAGGCGTGCCGCCGCCTCGATCTCCGTCGGCGACGGCGGCGGCGCAGGCGGGAAATCCGCGCCCGGCATCGACACGACCATGCCCGACTGCGCCATCGTATCCCAAGGCATCTCGATCACGACCGGACCGGGGCGGCCGGAGAGCATCTGCCGGAAGGCCTCGTTGACGATGGCCGGCGCGTCGGCCGCGCGCTCGATCCGCGCGCCCCACTTGGTGAACGGCTTCAGCGCGCCGAGCTGGTCGGAGAGTTCGTGCAGGTGCCCGCGGCTGCGGCCGAGAAACTGCGACGGCACCTGCCCCGTCACGCAGAGCACCGGCGTGCATGTCCCGTAGGCCGTGCACAGGGCCGCGGTGGTGTTGAGCACGCCGGGGCCCGGTACCACGGCGTAGGCGCCGGGACGGCCGGTCGAGCGGGCGTGTCCAAAGGCCATGTAGCCGCAGGCCTGCTCGTGCCGGGCGCCGTAGGTCTTGATCGCGTCAGAGCGCTGCTGGAGCGCGTCGAACAGCGGATAGAGTTGCGCGCCGGGCAGGCCGTAGACGGTGTCGACGCCGTTGGCGATCAGCGCCTCGACGATGGCCATGCCGCCCGTCATCGCGACCGGCTGCGCCTTGCCCTTGGCTTTCATGTCACGCGCTCCCCCGGGGCCGAATGATCGCGCCCGTCTTATCCAAATGCCCTGGTCTCGTCTTAGCGGGCGCGGCGCGGACCTGCCAGTGCGCTGTCAGGTGGGCAACCCGACCGGGTTTGCATGCTTGAGGGATTGCGCTGCGGGGAGTGTCATGCACGGGGCTTGTCGACCGTTGCAGCACGTTTGCGGGGCGGGGACCAAGAGCATCGAGGGTGAGCGACTTGCTTCTCCCGTCATCCCGGCCGGAGCGCGTGAGCACGGAGCGCCGGGACCTAGGGGCAAGCGATGTGCCCGTGGCCCCTGGGTCCCGGATCGGTGCTGCGCACCGTCCGGGATGACAGGTGCGGACTGCGCGACGTGCGAAATTCCGCGTCTGTCGCCGCGGCACCCGATGCGGATGCGCTGGGTGTGTGAGCTACGACGCTTCGCCAGGGGTGGGCTGGGCCCTCGGGACGAGCCCGAGGGCGCCAAAGAAGGGAGAGTCGTGAGGGTGGGAATGCTCTGGGGACGGAGCGTGCCGCTGCCCCTTAGCCTGGCCCTCTCCCCGCTTGCGGGGAGAGGGAAGAGAAGGGTCAGAGGCCGAGCTTCTTTTTCAGGACGTCGTTGACGGCTTGGGGGTTGGCCTTGCCGCCGGTCGCTTTCATCACCTGGCCGACGAACCAGCCGATGGCCTTGGGGTTGGTCTTGGCGTCCGCCACCTTGTCGGGATTGGCCGCGATGACAGCGTCGACGGCTGCTTCGATGGCGCCCGTGTCCGTCACCTGCTTGAGGCCGCGCTTTTCCACGATCTCCGCGGGATCGCCGCCTTCGGTCCAGACAATCTCGAACACGTCCTTGGCGATCTTGCCGGAGATGGCGTTGGAGGCGATGAGATCGAGGATGGCGCCGAGCTGCGCCGCGGACACCGGGCTCTCCGCGATCGCGAGGCCTTCCTTGTTCAAGCGGCCGAACAGCTCGTTGATGACCCAGTTGGCGGCCGTCTTGCCATCGCGGCCCTTGGCGACCGCTTCGAAGAACTCGGCGCTCTCACGCTCCGCCACCAGCACCGCCGCATCGTAGGGCGAGAGCTTGTAGGCTTCGATGAAGCGCACCTTCTTCTCGTCGGGGAGTTCCGGCAGGCCGTGCTTCAGGCCGTCGACGTAATCCTGCGTCAGTTCCAGCGGCAGCAGGTCGGGATCGGGGAAGTAGCGATAATCGTGCGCCTCCTCCTTCGACCGCATCGAGCGCGTTTCGCCCTTCGCACTGTCGAAGAGACGCGTTTCCTGGTCTATGGAACCGCCGTCCTCCAGGATGTCGATCTGGCGCCGCGCCTCCACCTCCACGGCCTGGCCGATGAAGCGGATCGAATTGACGTTCTTGATCTCGCAGCGGGTGCCAAAGGGCTCGCCCGGCCGCCGCACGGAGACGTTGACGTCGGCGCGCAGGTTGCCCTTCTCCATGTCGCCGTCGCAGGTGCCGAGATAGCGCAGGATCGTGCGCAGCTTCGAGACGTAGGCCTGGGCCTGCTTGGCCGAGCGCATGTCGGGCTTCGAGACGATCTCCATCAGCGCGACGCCCGACCGGTTGAGATCGATATAGGTGTAGTCGGGGTGCTGATCGTGGATCGACTTGCCGGCATCCTGTTCCAGATGCACGCGCTCGATGCCCACGGAAAAGGTCTCGCCGTCGGCATCGACTTCCACCGTGCCCTCGCCCACGACGGGCTGCTTGTATTGCGAGATCTGGTAGCCCTGCGGCAGGTCCGGATAGAAGTAGTTCTTGCGATCGAAGACCGAGACGAGGTTGATCTGCGCCTTGAGGCCGAGGCCCGTGCGCACGGCTTGCGCCACGCACTCCCCGTTGATCACGGGCAGCATGCCGGGCATCGCGGCATCGACGAGCGAGACGTGCGTATTGGGCGCGGCGCCGAAGGACGTCGAGGAGCCCGAGAACAGCTTCGCCTTGGAGGCGACCTGGGCGTGCACCTCCATGCCGATGACGACTTCCCAGTCGCCCGTGGCGCCGGGGATGAGGTTGGAGCTTTTCTCCGTGGTCTTGCCAGCTTTCGCGGCTTTCTGTGCGCTCATGTCGATGCGTGCCTGAGAATGGAATTCCTGCCGCCTGTGCTAGAGCAATCGGGCGCCGGATGGAAGCCTTTGCGGTCTGCGGTTGGCGTGCATTGCCCCTGGGTCCCTGTGTGTGCGGTTTGTGGTTGACTGGGATCGGGCGGTAGACCGTTGGGTCCCCGAT
>RXJK01000082.1 GCA_003963125.1 Hyphomicrobiales bacterium | reverse complement strand
TTCAGTTCGCGCCCGCCCGAAGCGAAAGCTTCCCGCACGGGCCCGCTCATCGCGCTCGAGAGCCTGCACCAGCCCGTGTGGAGCCCGCGCGACTACGCGAGCTTCGCGCGCGAGGGCGTCATGCAGAACGCCATCGTGTTCCGCGCCGTGCGCATGGTGGCGGAGGCCGCGGCGAGCGTCCCTCTGCTCCTCTACGAGGGCGACATGGAGATCGAGGCGCACCCGCTCCTCGACCTCATCGCGCGGCCCAATCCCGTCGCCACCGCGCCCGACCTGCTCGAGGCCTGGTACGGCTACCTGCTCGTCTCCGGCAACGCCTACCTCGAAGCCGTGGCGACGGGCGGCGAGATCCGCGAGCTCTACGCGCTGCGCCCCGACCGCATGAAGGTCGTGCCCGGCTCTGACGGCTGGCCCGAGGCCTACGACTATTCCACTACCGGCGAGAGCGTGCGCTTTGCGGGCGAGGTGGTGCCCGGCGTCCGCCCCATCCTGCACGTCAAGCTGTTCCATCCCGCCAACGACCACTACGGCCTGTCGCCGCTCGAAGCCGCCGCCACCGCCATCGACATTCACAACACGGCCTCGCGCTGGAACAAGGCGCTACTCGACAACTCCGCGCGGCCCTCGGGCGCGCTCGTCTACACCGCCCGCGACGGCAACCTCTCGCCCGAGCAATACGAGCGCCTGAAGTCGGAGCTGGAAGCGGGCTTCCAGGGTGCCGCGCACGCCGGCCGGCCGCTGCTGCTCGAAGGCGGGCTCGACTGGAAGTCCATGAGCCTGACGCCCAAGGACATGGACTTCATCGAGGCCAAGCACGTCGCCGCGCGCGAGATCGCGCTGGCGCTGGGCGTGCCGCCCATGCTGCTCGGCATTCCCGGCGACAACACCTACTCCAACCTGCAGGAGGCGACGCGTTCGTTCTGGCGCCAGACCGTGCTGCCGCTCGTCGATCGCACGGCAAAGGCCCTTTCCGCCTGGCTCGGCCCCGCCTGGAGCGAGCGCCTTGAACTGCGCGCCGACCTCGACCGCGTCGAGGCGCTGAGCCCTGAACGCGAAGCACTCTGGGCGCGCCTCGAGAAGGCGAGCTTCCTCACCCCCAACGAGAAGCGCGCCGCGATCGGCTACGCGCCGCTCGACGAAGCTGGCAGCGATGCGCTCCGCGCCACCGCGCCCCGCGAGCCCAAGTTCAATCCCCACCACGACGACCTCGGCCGCTTCACCTTCAAGCCGGAGGGGGACGCCGGCAACGATACTGAGGGCAACGACAGCGGTATTGGAGAGGTTCAGGCGCGTCCGCGCACGCCGGTGACGATCCGCGGCCGGACGTATTTGGCAACGCCGGCAGAGGAAACGGAGCTTCGGCTCGCGGCCAACCGCGCGGAAGCCGCGCTCGCGCGTGTGCGAAAGCTCGATCCTGAATGGAAACCAGCGCCATTCCTCTCAGATCCGCAATCGGCGCGCGGTGCGATCACCGGGTATACTTCTCTCGCGCAACAAGCAGAAGCACGCGCTCTCGTTGTCGAGCGTGGCGGCGTGCCGATGGGATTTGAAACGCGAGAGCAGTTCGTTGAATTTGGTCGCCGCGCATGGGACACTCTTACCGAAAGCGGGCATCGCGATGCAGAACCCTACCTTCGCGGTAGCTCGGTTACGGGCTACAGTTATCGCACTGGCGAAGCATTTGACGCCGGGCGTCGCAGCGACTTGGACCTTGCGATCGCCAGCCCGACATTGATAGAGAGGGCAGAGGCATTGGGCGTGGTGACGCGCGGTCAAGGAACTCGAACAATGCAATTGGATAAAGATGTTGTTGAAGCCCTTGGGCTCAGGCCTCTGCAGTTGAGATTGGAAGCTGATGCTGGCCGGCCAGTCCCCATCATGATTTATCGCTCGCGCGGTGACATCGAGGCGCGCGGTCCGTCAATCAGGTTGCCATGAAGGAATACTAGATGAAATGGCATTCACAGTTGTTTGGGGCCAAAACGCGCGATATCGAGGTTGCGCGACGGTGGATCGAGCAGATTACGGGCTTTGCGCCCGAGAAGCGCGAAAACGACTCCCTCGGAGGCGACTACTATATGTTCGGGCCATATGACGGTGCAAATATTTGTCTCATAAACAACGTTGATCCCTATGATCTTACTCCGGTCTGGGGGCGGGAAACCGACACGAGATGGCCTATCGCTGCCCGCGCTAGCTGGACCGAAGATCGGCGCGAGCTCTACGATCTGATGCATTCTGCAAAGCGGTACTTCGTCGAGGTGCTCGACTAGAGCAGTGAAAAGCGGTGCGATGGACCTGCCGATGTCCGAAACAGAGATGCGGGTGCTTTGCATCCTCGAGGAGTTCCAATACGAGAACGTGCCCGCGATGATGAATACCATTTTTCCACCGACGGGCGACGCCGGCGAGTTGGCCTCGATGCTGGCCGCACTCGGCAGCCTCGTGCAGCGAGGCTTGTTGAGCATGTGCATCGATCGAGATCTGGAGGGCTACATCAAGCCGCTTCCGGTGGAGGGCTCCCTCGATGTGATCCAGGAGCTAGGATCCCATCTGATCTTCGACGCCAAGCGCGGCCTCTGGACGGATTCAAGGCGCCAGGGACCGCCGTTCACATCCGTGTTTCCCCGCATGCTCGCGACCAGGGAGGCGCGGGATTTGAGGCGGAGTCTCATGAACGAGCGCGGCGACCGCTGGTGGCGCGCTGTGCAGCCATGAAAAAACGTGTCCACTTCGATGATATGCGAGGCTGGTTCTGGCCTGATCGTGCCAAGCTCGAGCCCTTCTTTCTTGCGCCAAAAGGGCAGGAATGGTCCTACTACGGTGGGAACGACAACTGGGGACTTCGCGTCGAGGGAATGTATGGAACAGAGGATCGCGAGCCGTACAGAGATCGTGTCGATGCAAAATTGAACATGTGGGGTAATGCTGAGTACGGAGTTCTATTGATTTATCAGAAATCCGGCGGCGGCTATCGTGAACTTTATTCGTCGCGAGGGGATTTGAGCCGCCTGGGCGAGATCATCCGCACGCTTCAGGGTGATCCGATGCCTGTGGGTCTCTTCATTCCCTTCGCGGAAGCCTGGAAGGCGGTAAAAGAATTCATGGAGACTGAAGGCGAGTTGCCCAAGAGCATCGAATGGATCGCCAACAAGGACCTGCCTCCCAATACATTTCCTGATCCCTGATCGGTTCGCCCTAGGTCGTGCTGTTTCGCGCCTCGGCGCCATCGCGGTCGATGATGTCGTCGTAGACAACGGCGCGTCCGCGCGTTTCTCTCAATCCATACCCAACTGGATCCTGCCATGTACGCCGCTTCTTCGCGCGCACGCGCCATTCCCCGCACCCGCTTCGAGGTGAAGCGCACCGGTGCTCCTGCCCGGTCCGCCCTGCGCGCGCTCACGGCGGACGGCAGCTTCGAAGGGTATGCGAGCCTGTTCGATATCGTCGACCTCGGCGGCGACGTCATCGCGCCCGGCGCGTTCCGCGACAGCGTGCGGGCGCGCGGCGCCCGCGGCATCAAGATGCTGTTCCAGCATGACGCGAACGAACCTATCGGCGTCTGGGACGAGATCCGGGAAGATGTGCGCGGCCTTTTCGTGCGCGGGCGCCTGATGCTCGACGTGGCGCGGGCCCGCGAGGTGCTGGCGCTGATGCGGGCGGGCGCGCTCGACGGGCTCTCCATCGGCTTCAAGGCCATCAAGGGGCAGCGCGCGCCGCGCACGGGCATCCGCCGCCTCACGCGCATCGACCTCTGGGAAATCTCGATCGTCACGTTTCCGCTGCTGCCCGAAGCGCGCATCGCGCAGGTGAAGGCGCGGACTTGCGCTCCGCTCGAAGAAACGATTGTCGCCGCGACGCGCCTCGTCCGCGCCGCCCACTGGCATCGCCCCGCCCGGGGCTAAACCCTCTCGAAATTGTCTTCAGAGATCCCGTGGCATCGCCTGCTGCGCCGGACCCCGCACGCCTCGTTCTCCGCCTGCCCCAGCCCAAAGGAAAGCTCCATGACCGCAACGCCTGCCCCCGAGACCAAATCCGCCGCCACCACGGCCGCCTTCGACGAGTTCATGCGCACCTTCGCCTCCTTCAAGGACGCCAACGACCAGCGCCTCGCGGAAATCGAAGCCCGGCTCTCCGCCGACGTCATCACCACGGAGCGCGTCGATCGCATCAACACGGCACTCGACGAGCAGAAGCGCGTCCTCGACGAGCTCGCGCTCAAAGCGCAGCGCCCGCCACTCTCTGGCGAGCCGCGCAGCACGGCCACCGGCCTCCAGCACAAGGCCGCCTTCGATGCCTACGTGCGCTCGGGCGATCTCTCCCGCCTCAAGAGCCTTGAGCAGAAGGCGCTGTCCGTCGGCTCGGATCCCGACGGCGGCTACCTCGTCCCGACCGAACTCGAGACCGCCGTCAACATCGCCGTGCGCAACGTGTCGCCGATCCGCGCCATCGCCGGCATCCGCCAGGTCTCGGGTTCGGTCTACAAGAAACCCTTCTCCATCGCCGGCGCCGAGACCGGATGGGTCGCCGAGACGGCCTCGCGCACTGCCACCAACACGCCGACGCTCGCGGCGCTGACGTTCCCGACCATGGAACTCTTCGCCATGCCCGCGGCCACCACCGCGCTTCTCGACGACAGCGCCGTCAACATCGACCAGTGGATCGCCGAAGAGGTGCGCGATGCCTTCGCGCAGCAGGAGGGCACGGCCTTCGTCACGGGCAACGGTTCGGGCAAGCCGAAGGGCTTCCTCGCCTACACCACCGTCGACAACGCCTCCTGGTCGTGGGGCAATATCGGCTTCCTCAAGACGGGCGTCGACGGCGGCTTCGCGGCTAGCAATCCCGCCGACAAGATTATCGATCTCGTCTACGCGGTGAAGGCCGGCTACCGCGCCAACGGCACCTTCGTCTTCAATCGCGCGACGCAGGCCGCCATCCGCAAGATGCGCGACGAGAACGGCGACTACATCTGGCAGCCCGCGGCGCGCGCCGGCGACGCCTCGACGCTGATGGGCTTCCCCGTCGCCGAGAGCGAGGACATGCCGAGCATGGCCACCAACGCGCTCTCCGTCGCCTTCGGCGATTTCCGCCGCGGCTACCTGATCGTCGACCGCGTCGGCATCCGCGTGCTGCGCGACCCCTACAGCTCGAAGCCCTACGTGCTCTTCTACACGACCAAGCGTGTCGGCGGCGGCGTGCAGGATTTCGACGCCATCAAGCTTCTCAAGTTCGCTGCCTAAGGCAAACACCTCCTCGCGTCGTCATCGGCAGCCCCGCCCCTGCCACCCCGCGCCACCGCCCGCGGGACACGTGACGGCGCGATGCGAGGGGAGCGGCGTTCCCGCGCTCCCCCCGGCCGAACGCCGCTCCCCTCGCGCCCTCTCTTCATCCGCACCCGCCCATGAGATCCGGCATGACGCTCATCCTCACGTCCGGTCCGGACGTCGAACCCGTCTCGCTCGCCGAGGCCAAGGCGCACCTGCGCGTCGACCAGAGCGCGGAGGACACGCTGATCGCGAGCCTGATCGTCACGTCGCGCCTGCACATCGAAGCCGCGCTCGGCCTTGCGCTCATCACGCAAGGCTGGACCTGGCTGCTCGACGCTTGGCCCGATCTCTCCGAGCTGCGTCTGCCCATGCGGCCCGTGCGCAGCATCGCGTCGATCCGCGTTTGCGATGTCGCCGGCATTCCGGTTGTACTCGATCCCGACAGCTATCGTCTCGATGGCGCCGGCGCGCCGGCCCGCATCATCCGACAGCGCGGCGCCGTGTGGCCGTCCCCCGGCATCGACGGCAACGGCATCGAGGTCAACTTCGTCGCGGGCTTCGGCGACACGCCAGCCGACGTGCCGCAGCCGATCCGACACGCCGTTCTGCTGCTGACGGCGCATTGGTACGATCACCGCGAGCCGGTCGAAGTCGGCTCTGCGACCGCGCCCATTCCGCCGGACGTTTCGAGCCTTCTCGCGCCCTACCGGACGCTGCGCCTATGACCCCCATCCCCATCGGCGCGCTCGACCGGCGCCTCGCGCTCGAAGCCCCCTCGGATACAGCCGACGGTGCGGGCGGTCTCGTGACCGGCTGGACGCTGGTCGCCGAAGTCTGGGCGAACGTTGCGCCCAGCACGGGCAGCGAGCGCTACCTGTCGGACGCGCTGCGCGTGCAGGTCTCGCACCGCATCACCATCCGCAGCCGCGCGGACATTACTCCGGCCATGCGGCTCAGGGACGGCGCGCGCGTCTTCCGCATCAGCGCCATCCTCGATCGCGCGCGGCGCAACCGGCTCGTCCTCCTGTGCCTCGAGGAGCAGGGATGAATATCACCATCACCGCCGATGCGGGCGTGGCTCTCGCCCCGCGCAATGCCGAAGCGCTCGCCGCCCCCGCGCTCGCCGCCCTCCAACGCGAGATCGAAACCCAGCTCGCCACAGAGTCCACTGCGCGCCCCACGCACGAGCGCCTGCAAGCCGTCCTCGACCGCCTACACCAGCAAGGCCTCCTGTTTACCTAGCGGCGCACCCGACGTCCGCTCTTCATCGAGGGCGAGTTTCTCGCGATAACTTCGATCGCTTGGCGTGCTGCCGTCCGCCACCCCGCACCTGTCATCCCGGACGGTGCGCAGCACCGATCCGGGACCCAGGGCAGCGGGCGGCATCCTCGGCCCCTGGATCCCGAGCGCTTCGCGCTCGGCCGGGATGACAGGTGGCAGTGTGCATCTCCCGTGGAGACCGCCGCGGGCAACCCACTCCTTGTCATGGTCGGGCTTGTCCCGACCATCCAGGCCTCCGCACGCGCGCGCTCATTGGATCGCTGGGTCCTCGGGACAAGCCCGAGGACGACAGTGGGAGCGTCGCGAACGATGGTGTGCGAGCACCGGCTCCAGTTATCACCGGATTACCCATGTCCTCTGCGACCGCAGCTCTGCAGCAGGCGATCTACGCCGCGCTTTCGGGTGACGCTGCGCTGCGCGCGGCGCTCGGCGCGGACGATCGCATCCACGACCACGCCCCGCGTGGCGCGGCGTTCCCGTACGTCGCCTTCGCTTCCTTCAGCGCGCGCGACTGGAGCACAGGCGATACCGAGGGGGAGGAGCACACGCTCGTCCTGCACGTCTGGTCGCGCGAGCAGGGCATGCGCGAGACGGAGACGATCGCAGCGGCGATCCGCGCGGTCCTGCACGATGCCGCGCTCGCCCTCGACGGCCACCGCCTCGTGAACCTGCGCCACGTCGCAACCGAGATCCGCCGCGAGCCCGATGGGTTGGCGACGCGCGGCATCATTCGCCTGCGCGCCGTCACCGAGCCCGCCTGATCCCCAACCCGGAGAGCCCCATGTCCGCCCAGAAAGGCAAAGACCTCCTCCTCAAGATCGACAGCACGGGGGAGGGGAGCTTCACCACCGTCGCCGGTCTCAGGACGCGCTCCATCGCCGTCAGCACGGACACCGTCGACATCACGCACGCGGAATCGCCCGGGCGCTGGCGCGAACTCCTGTCGGACGCCGGCGCCAAGCGCGCGAAGATCTCCGGCGCCGGCATCTTCAAGGATGCCGCCTCCGATGCCCTGATCCGGCAACTCGCCTTCGACGGGACCATTCGCGCCTGGCAGGTGATCGTCCCCGACTTCGGCATCATCGAAGGGCCGTTCCAGGTCTCCTCGCTCGAATTCTCCGGCCGTCACGACGCGGAGGTTGCCTTCGACATCGCCCTCGACAGCGCCGGCGCACTTACGTTCACCGCCATCTGAGGCCATCATGCCCAATCTCCATCGCGGCGAGATCGAGGCGCTGCTCGACGGCGTGCCGCGCACGCTCGTCCTCACCCTCGGCGCACTCGCCGAACTCGAAGCTGCGTTCGGTGACGCCGACATGCTGGCGCTCGCCGAACGCTTCGGTCGCGGGCGCTTGTCCGCTGGCGATTGCGTGCGCGTGATCGGCGCAGGCCTGCGCGGCGGTGGCCATGATCTCTCCAACGATGCCGTCGCCCTGATGCGGGCCGAAGGCGGTGCCGCGGGCTTCATCGACATCGTCGCGCGGCTGCTCACCGCGACATTCGGTGCCTCGAACAGCGCAGCGCCCGCAGTCGATGCCGCGCCGCGCGCGGAGGAGCCCGTCCGCCCTTTCCCTGGCGGCGGGTGATGGGGCTCGTCCTGGGGCACCTGCGCATGCCACCTGACGTTTTCTGGCGCCTGACGCTGCCGGAACTCGATGCGATCATCCGCGGGAGTTTCCCCGCCGCCGAGGCCCCTTCGGGCGTCAACCGAAGCACTCTCTCCGCGCTCATGACGCGTTTTCCTGATCGCCCCCGCGAGGTCCCATGACCGATAACGACGCCGGCACGCTGCAAATCAAAGTCGAGGGCAACTTCACCGAACTCGAAACGCAACTCGTCGATCTGACCAAGCTCTCACAGCGCTTCTCCACGTCCATGGTGCAGGCGTTCACGGACGCGACCCTCAAAGGCAACAGCTTCGGCGCCACGCTGCGCACCCTCGCGCTCCGGCTGTCCGAGCTGACGCTCAAAAGTGTTCTGTCTCCGCTCACCGATCAACTGGGCTCGGGTCTCGCCGGGCTCTTGGGCGACCAGGGAAGCTTCGGCATGCCGCTCGGTTTCGCCAAGGGTGGCGCCTTCTCGCGCGCAACGAGCCTTCCCATTCCCTTCGCCGATGGCGGCGTCATCGCCAGCCCCGGCACGTTCCCGCTCTCGGATGCACGCACGGGACTAGCCGGCGAAGCGGGACCGGAAGCGATCCTGCCGCTGACGCGTGCCGCGGACGGGAGCCTCGGCGTGCGCGCGGCGGGCGATGCGGCTCCCATCGCCGTCACCTTCAACGTCACGGCCACCGACGCCGAGAGCGTCCGTCGCTCCGAAAGCCAGATCGCCGCGATGCTCGCCCGCGCCGTCTCGCAAGGCCAGCGTAACCTCTAGCTTCTCCGGCTGTCCCAGCGAAAGCCGGGAACCCGCCCGCACGCGTTTATCTTCCACGCTGCACGTGATCGAGTTGCGTAACCGCCCATGTTCCACGACGTTCGCTTTCCCCTCGCCATCTCCCACGCCTCGCACGGCGGACCGGAACGCCGCACCGACGTGGTCGTCCTCGGCTCGGGGGCCGAGGAACGCAACGCGCGCTGGGCCAACTCGCGCCGCAGCTACAACGCCGGCTGGGGCGTGAAGTCGCTCGACGATCTCTATGCCGTCATCGCCTTCTTCGAGGAACGCCGCGGTCGTCTCTACGGCTTCCGCTGGCGTGATCCCCTTGACCACGCGTCCTGCCGGCCGTCCGAGACGCCCTCCGCAACGGATCAGGATCTCGGCTTCGGCGAGGCGGGACGTGACACGTTTCAGCTCGTGAAGACCTACGGCAGCGGCGCCTCGGCCTGGATCCGCGTGATCTCAAAACCCGCGACGCGCTCCGTCCGCGTGGCGGTTGCCGGCGTTCCGCAGAGCGAGGGGGCCGACTTCACGGTCGACATGACCACGGGCCGCATCACGTTCCTACCCGGCAAGCTGCCGCCGCCCGGCGCCGCCGTCACCGCCGGCTTCGAATTCGACGTCCCCGTGCGCTTCGACACGGACCGGCTCGAGATCAACCTCGACGGTTTCAAGCACGGCGCCATCCCGGCCATCCCGCTCATCGAGATCCGCCTCTAGACCGCGCATCCCATGAAAACGCTTTCGCCCGCATTCCAGGCGCACCTCGCCTCGGGAACAACGACGCTCGCCTGGTGCTGGCGTCTCACCCGCCACGACGGCGCGCACCTCGGCTTCACCGACCACGATCGCGACCTCGCCTTCGACGGCACCACCTTCGAGGCCGCGTCCGGCTTCTCGGCTTCCGAGATCAAGGACAGCGTGGGCCTCGCCGCCGACAACCTCGACGTCGACGGCGCGCTCTCATCTGACACCCTGAACGAGGACGATCTCGCCGCCGGCCTCTTCGACGGCGCGCGCATCGAGATCTGGCGCGTGAACTGGCAGGACACGGACCAGCGCGTGCTGATGCGCACGGGGACCCTCGGCGACGTCTCGCGCGGCGCCGGTGCCTTCACGGCGGAGGTGCGCGGTCTTGCCCAAGACCTCCAGCAACCCAAGGGCCGCCTCTATCAGTATGCCTGTGACGCGGAGCTCGGCGATGCGCGCTGTACCGTGGACCTCACGCAACCCACGTTCCATACGACGGCGAGCGTGGCTGAGGTAACGAGCCGCCGCCTGTTCGCCGCTGCCTTCTCCGACGCCTTCGCGGACGACTGGTTCGCCCGCGGCCGTCTCACCTTCGCGACCGGCGCCAACGGCGGACGCAGCGAGATCGTGCGGCGGCAGACCCTCAGCGCCGGCCTCGCGCAGATCGAACTCTGGCAGCCCATGGCGCTAGACATCGGCATCGGGGACGTCTTCACGCTCACGGCCGGCTGCGACAAGCGATTTGCCACCTGCCGCGAGAAGTTCGCCAACAGCCTCAATTTCCGCGGCTTCCCGCACATCCCCGGCGCCGACCTGCTTTCGACCATCGCGCGCTCCGGCACCTCTGGCTCCTGACATGTACGACATTCGCGCCCGTGCCGTCGCCCTCGCGCGAACCTGGATCGGCACGCCCTATCATCACCAGGCGAGCCTCAAGGGCGTCGGTTGCGACTGCGTGGGGCTCATCCGCGGCATCTATCGTGAACTCTTCGGCGCCGAGCCCGAACTGCCGTCTGCCTACACGCGCGACTGGGCCGAGGCGACGGGCGAGGAGACGCTGCTTGCGGCGGCACGCCGGCATCTCGTCGAGATCGCACCGCTTTCCGCGCGGCCCGGTGATGTCCTCGTCTTCCGCTATCGCACACAGGCCGTCGCCAAGCACGCCGGCATCGTCACGGCCGACGGCCTGATGATCCACGCCATCGAAGGTGCGCCGGTATCGGAAGTCGCGCTGTGCGCCTGGTGGCGCCGGCACACCGCCGGCGCCTTCGCCTTTCCCGAACGATCCTGAGCGAGGCGCACCATGGCGACGCTTGCCCTT
Source organism: Hyphomicrobiales bacterium (assembly GCA_003963125.1). Lineage (GTDB taxonomy): Bacteria > Pseudomonadota > Alphaproteobacteria > Rhizobiales > Hyphomicrobiaceae > AWTP1-13. The sequence goes on along the minus strand of RXJK01000082.1, from coordinate 16,697 downwards.
GCTGCCGTCGGCTCCGCGGTCGGCGGCGCGCTCCTGCCCGGCGGTGTCTCGCTGCTCGGCCTCACGCTCGGCGGCGCCACGCTGGGAGCGCAAGCCGGCGCCATCGCCGGCAGCGTCATCGATCGCTCCCTTCTCGCGGCCTCTGCTTCGGCCCAGACGAGCGGGCCACGCCTTTCCGACCTGCGCGTGATGACGGCGAGCGAAGGCGCGCCCGTCCCGCGGCTCTACGGCCGCGCACGTCTCGGCGGCCAGGTGATCTGGGCTGCCGACTTCACGGAAGAAGCTTCGACGACGGGCGGCTCCGGCAAAGGGGGCGCCTCCGCGTCGGCGGCCACGTCCACCACGACCTATCGGTATTATGCAAGTTTCGCGGTCGCGCTGTGCGAAGGCCCCATCACCAGCCTCGGCCGCATCTGGGGCGGACGGCACGCCGCTCGATCTCGCGAACGTCACGTATCGCCTGCACAAAGGCAGCGAGGATCAGCAACCCGACAGCCTGATGGAAGCCGTGCTCGGTAGTGGCAGCGTGCCGGCCTATCGCGGCCTCGCCTACGTCGTCTTCGAGCATCTACCAATCGCCGATTACGGCAACCGCCTGCCGCAGCTCTCCTTCGAGGTGTTTCGCTCCGTCGACGACTTCGAGCGCAAGATCCGCTCCGTCACGCTCATTCCCGGAGCCGGCGAGTTCGCGCTCGGCACCCAGGCCGTCTCGCGCCGGATCACGGAAGCCTCGGCCGCTTCCGAGAACGTGCACACCGTGCAGGGCGGCACGGACTTCTCCGTCGCCCTCGATCAGCTCCAGGAGACGCTGCCCAACGTCGCGCACGTTTCGCTCACCGTCGGCTGGTTCGGCACGGACCTGCGCGCCGAGCACTGCCGCATCGTCCCCGGCGTCGACAGTGGTGACAAGACGACGAGCCCGCTCGTCTGGTCGGTCGCGGGACAATCGCGCGCGGCCGCGCACATCGTCAGCCTGCACGAGGGCCGCGCGGCCTACGGCGGCACGCCCTCGGACGCCAGTGTGATCTCCGCGATCCAGGATCTCAAGGCGCGCGGGCTCGCCGTCACGCTCTCGCCGTTCCTGTTCATGGATATCCCGGCGGGCAACGAGCTGCTGGATCCCTACCGCGACGGGGCAACGCAGCCGGCCTATCCCTGGCGCGGCCGCATCACCTTCACGCCGGACGGCTCGCCCGCCGCCGCCAGCGCGATCGCGGGTTTCGTCGGCACGGCAGCCCCGTCCGACTTCTCCATTGTCGACTGCCGCGTCGTCTACTCGGGCCCCGACGAATGGTCCTACCGCCGCTTCGTCCTGCACAACGCCGCGCTGTGTCTCGCGGCCGGCGGCGTCGATGCCTTCGTGATCGGCTCGGAGATGCGCGGGCTCACGCAGGTGCGCTCGGCCGCGACCGCCTATCCGTTCGTCGACGCCCTCGTCGCGCTCGCGGCCGACGTCAAGGCGATGCTGGGCGATGCCAAGGTGACCTACGCCGCCGACTGGTCGGAATACTTCGGGCATCATCCGGCCGAGGCGCCGGCCGACACGATCTTCAACCTTGATCCCTTGTGGGCAAGCCCCGCCATCGATGTGGTCGGCATCGACGTCTACTGGCCGCTCGCCGATTGGCGCGACGGCAGCAGTCACCGCGAAGCGATCGACGGCACGGCCTCCACGTACGATCTCGACTACCTGCGCGGCAACATCGTCGGCGGCGAAGGATACGACTGGTACTACGCCTCGTCCGCAGACCGCACATCCCAGACCCGCACGCCCATCACGGACGGCGCGGGCAAGCCGTGGCTCTATCGCTTCAAGGACGTGCGGTCCTGGTGGAGCAGCGCGCATCACAATCGCCTTGCAGGCGTCGATGCCAGCACGCCCACCGCTTGGGTTCCGCAATCGAAGCCCATCTGGTTCACCGAACTCGGCTGTCCCGCCGTCGACAAGGGGGCCAACCAGCCCAACGTCTTCGTCGACGCCAAGAGCAGCGAGACGGCGCTGCCCTACTTCTCGCGGGGCACGCGCGACGACTTCATGCAGCGCCGCTACCTCGAGGCGTTCCACACCGGCCTCGATCCCGACGACGAAGGTTATCTCTCCGGCGCCAATCCACTCTCGACGCTCACCGGCGCGCGGATGATCGCCCTCGACCGCCTTACGGTCTACACGTGGGATGCCCGCCCGTGGCCCGCCTTCCCCACCGACACAGAGACCTGGGGTGATGCGGCCAATTACCGTCTCGGCCACTGGATCAACGGACGCCTGGCCAGCGCGCCCGTCGAACGCGTCATAGCCTCGGTCCTGTGCAACTATGGCTTTGACGCCTTCGCGGTCGGCAGCATTCCCGCCACCATCGGCGGCCTCGTGATCGACCGCGTTATGTCGGCACGCGACGCCCTCGGGCCCCTTCTGCTCGCAGCCTTCGTCGACGTCCGGGAGAGCGAAGGGCGGTTGGTGTTCTCCTCGCGTGGGCACGCTCCCGTCTCTGCCAGCCTCTCTCTCGACGATCTTGTCGAGACACGTGCGAGCGATCCGCTCGCCAAGCTCATCCGCGGCCAGGAGAGCGATCTGCCGGCCAGCGCCAAGCTCACCTTCATCTCCGGCGACGGCAGCTATTCCGCGGCAATCGAGGAAGCCCGCCGCAGCACGGGTGCCAGCACGCGCGTCGCGACCGCCGACCTCGGCCTCGTGCTCGAGCCGGAGCAGGCGGCGCAGATGGCCGAGACGTGGCTGTTCGAGGCCTGGGCCTCGCGCGAGCGCGCCCGCTTCGCGCTGCCGCCGAGCCGGCTCGCACTCGAACCGGGCGATATCCTCACGCTCGACGATGGCGCCCGCATCCGCGCGCTGCGCCTCACCGAGATCGGAGACCACGGCGCGCGTGACGTCGAAGCGCTCAGCATCGATCGCGACGTCTACGCGGCCAGCAGCGTCCGCGTGCGTGAAGCGAACCCGGAGAGCAGCCCCATCGTCGCCGGCCCGCCGCTCGTCCGGTTTCTCGATCTGCCACTTCTGTCCGCGTCCGATTCCGAGACCTCTGGATATCTCGCCGTCGCGCAGGAGCCGTGGCCCGGCACGATGGCGATCTTCCGCAGTCCCGAGGCCTCCGGTTTCGCGCTCGCCGGAACGGCCTCCCTGGCCGCGACCACGGGGCGCACGCTCGACTCCCTCGCGCCCGCGCCTTCCGGCCGCCTGACAGCGCTCGAAACGTTCCGGGTCCAGCTCGATCGCGGCGCGCTGTCCTCCGCCAGTACGCTCGCCTTTCTCGGTGGCGCCAATCTCGCGGCCATCGCCAACGAAGACGGCGACTGGGAGATCCTGCAGTTCCGCGAGGCGGACCTCGTCGCGCCGCGCACCTATCGCTTGAGCGGCTTCCTGCGCGGCCAAGGCGGCACCGAGGCGGCGATGCGGTCCCCCGTCGCCGCGGGCGCGCCGTTCGTCCTGCTGGATACGGCCATCCAGCGTCTCGATCTCGCGCCGGAGGATATCGGTCTCGACTTCAACTGGCGGATCGGCCCGGCCCGCCGGTCCCTCGGCGATGCCAGTTATGCCGCGCTCGTGCACGCCTTCAAGGGCATCGGCCGGCGGCCGCTTTCGCCCGTGCATCTGCGCTGCGTGCGGGCCTTCAATGGCGACGCGACGCTCACTTGGATCCGCCGCACGCGCACTGGCGGTGACACCTGGGACGGTCTCGACGTGCCGCTCGCCGAAGCGCAGGAGCTTTACGCCGTCGATGTCTACGGGGATGGGCGCGTCATACGCAGCTTCTCCGCCACGACGCCCTCTCTCGTCTACAGCGCGGACGCGCAGGCCGCCGACTTCGGCATCGTTCCGCCCACCCTCGATGTCGCCGTCGCACAGGTAAGTGCCACGTTCGGCCGCGGCATCGCCACGCGCGCCCTTATTTGACACGAGGCCGGACCTCCCATGCTCCTCGCGCTGCTTCTCGATCTCCTCGGTCGCCTCACGGTTTCCGAGACGGCACCTGCTGCCCCGCCCGCTCCTTCAAGTGCTCCGCCTCTTCCGCGCCGCGTTCTGACAGCGCAACAGGAGAGCGCGCTCTTCACGAAGGCCCTCGCTCACGTGCTCACAATGGAAGGCGGCTACTCGGAGGACGCCTACGACCCCGGTGGTCCCACCAATCTCGGCATCACGCTCGCCGAGTTCGCGCGCTGGCGCGGCGTGCATCTCGATGCCAGCAACTTCGGGGCCCTTAAGGTGGACTTGCGGCGCCTCGAACGCGCGGAAGCCGCCCGCATCTACAAGGCCAACTACTGGGAGGCCGCCTTCTGCGGTTTCCTACCGGCGGCCGTCGCCGTGTTCCATTTCGACTGCGCCGTGAACCAGGGCGTCGCGGGTGCGGCGCGTATGTTGCAGCAGGCCCTTTCCGTCGATATCGACGCCCGCATCGGCCCCATCACCATCGCGGCCGCGCAGAGCGCCCCCGTCGCCACGACGCTCGCGCGCTACGCCGACGCGCGCCGCGCGCACTACCGCAGCCTGTCCACCTTCTGGCGCTTCGGCCGCGGCTGGCTTTCGCGGGTCGACACGACCCTCGCGCTCGCCCGCGCCGTCGCCGCCGATCCCCTTTTCGCCGCCCGCAAGGAGCCATCGATGCCCGACACGACCGAGACGCCCGCCTCCCAGCCTTCCGCGCCGCCTGCCAGCCCAGCCCCCGCCGGCAAATGGTGGGGCAAGTCCATGACGGTCTGGGGCGTCATCATCACCAGCCTCTCGACCGTGCTGCCGGTCCTCGGGCCGCTTTTCGGCATTAACATTACTGCCGACCTCGTCCAGCAACTGGGGGATGCCGTGGTGCAGTTCGGCCAGGCCGGTGCCGCGCTCGTCGGCCTCGTCCTGACGCTGTGGGGCCGGGCGCGCGCCAGCCAGCCTCTCACCCGCAAGCAGGTCACAGTGACGCTATGAGCGGGCGCTGCAACCCGCCCCGTGCTGGTCTCGGCCCGGGGTTCCTCTATACTGTCGCAGGACCGGATTCCCGCGGTTCCACCTTCGCCATGCCACAGTATCGGCTTAGTGCGTCGGATGGAGCGGCGCCGTCTTTCCGGTGCCGGGTCAGGTGTGGAGGCACAACCGTGCGGGTTCTCGTCGTCGAGGATGATCGCGATCTCAATCGCCAGCTGGTTTCGGCGCTGAGCGATGCCGGATACGCCGTCGATACCGCCTTCGACGGCGAGGAGGGCTTCTTCCTCGGCGAGACGGAGCCCTACGACGTCGTCATCCTCGATACCGGCCTGCCGAAGATGGACGGCATCAGCGTGCTCGAGCAGTGGCGCCGCGCGGAACGCAACATGCCGGTCATCATCCTCACCGCCCGCGACCGCTGGAGCGACAAGGTCGCCGGCATCGACGCGGGTGCCGACGACTACATGGCGAAGCCCTTCCACATGGAAGAGCTTCTCGCCCGCATCCGTGCCCAGGTGCGGCGCGCCTCGGGCCATGCCAAGTCCGACATCGAGTGCGGGCCACTCCGGCTCGACACCAAGACGGCGCGCGTGACGCTCGACGGGCAGCCGATCAAGCTCACCTCGCACGAATACCGGCTGCTCGCCTATCTCATGCACCACAACGAGCGCGTCGTCTCGCGCACGGAACTCGTCGAGCACCTCTACGAGCAGGATTTCGACCGCGACAGCAACACCATCGAGGTCTTCATCGGCCGGCTGCGCAAGAAGATCCCGCCGGACATGATCAAGACCATCCGCGGCCTCGGGTACCGGCTCTCCCAGGAAGGCGATGCGGACTAACTCGCTCGCGTTTCGTCTTTTCGTCACGGCTTTCGCCTGGGTCCTCCTGGTCCTGCCGATTGCCGGCTTCCTCATCTATTCGCTCTACCGCCAGGAGGTCGAAACCGCCTTCGACCGGCGCATCAGCGTGCTGCTGACGGTGATCCTGTCCGATAGCATCGATCATGGCGAAAACGATCCGGGCGTGCCGAAGGACGTGGGCGAACCGCTGTTCGAGATCACGCATTCGGGCTGGTACTGGCAGATCAAGCCGCTCGACGGCCGCCCCGGCAAACCGCTCTATTCGCGCTCGCTCGCCGGCTCCTCGATCCCGGTGCCGAGCGAAATGAATGTCGAGCCCAACGACCGCGAAGTGCGCTGGGCCAACCTCGAAGGCCCGCTCGAGCAGCAGCTCCGCGTCGCCGAAACCATCTACGTGTTCGGCGAGGGCAAGAAGGCCGCCCGTTATTCCGTTGCCGTCGCGGGCACCCTCGGCGAGGTCGAGGCGAGCCTGAAGCTCTTTCGCACACGGCTTTCGCTGGCGCTCGCGCTTGCCGGCGTCGGCCTGCTCGCGGTCACCCTGTTCCAGGTCCGGTTCGGCCTGATCCCGTTGCTGCGGGTCGAGAAAGGGCTCGCTGCCATCCGGTCGGGCTCGGCGACCCGCCTCGATATGGAGGTCCCCTCGGAGATCAATCCGCTGCAGGTCGAGATCAACGCTCTGCTCAAGTCCAACCAGGAGATCGTCGAGCGGGCCCGCACGCACGTCGGCAACCTGGCGCACGCGCTGAAGACACCGCTCGCGGTGATCAACAACGAGGCCCGGGACGACGCCTCGCCCTTCGCGCGCAAAGTGTCGGAGCAGGCCGGCATCATGGCCGACCAGATCAACCTTTACCTCGACCGTGCCCGGATGGCCGCGCGCATCGGCGTGATCGGCCGCATCACCGAGGTCAAGCCGGTGGGGGATTCCATCGTGCGGGCGCTCGAGCGCATCTACCGCGACAAGGACATCGCCTTTTCCGTCGAATGCCCCTCGGCTGCGCGCTTCCAGGGCGAACGGCAGGACCTCGAAGAGATGCTCGGCAACCTGCTCGACAACGCCGCCAAGTGGGCGCAGTCGAAGGTGGTCCTATCCGCGATCCCCCTGGCCGAAGGCTTCCGCGTGCCGACCGAAGCCGCGCCGCCGGGCGAGGGGCCGCCCGCCCCCAAACGCTGGCTCGAGATCCGGGTCGAGGACGACGGCCCCGGCCTCACCCCCGAGCAACTCGCAGCCCCCATCAGCCGCGGCCGCCGCCTCGACGAGACCAAGCCCGGGTCCGGGCTCGGGCACTCCATCGTTGCGGATCTCGCGCATTCCTACGGCGGGAAGCTGAGCCTGGCGAAGGCCGACCTCGGCGGCCTGTCTGCCCGGCTCTATCTCCCGCTGGCCACCGAATGAACTGCCGTAAGCCTCTGCGGCGTCTGTGCAACAACGGTCCGGCTTTCAGCCACAGGAGCCCCACTTTCGCCAGAATCGGATACGGATGTTGATGCTAAATCGGCGCAGGCTTGGCTTGTGCCGTCTGGATATGCTGCCTGATAAGCCACTGTCCGACGGACTGTTCGACTGACACGTCTGAAAAGATTGGCCGCAGCCATAGGAATGATCGAGACGATGCGCATGAGACATGTCGTACTGGCCGCGATGCTGGTGGCAGTCCCGCTGGCCGGTTGCAGTGGGCCGAATGCGAACCAGGATACGGGCACCATCGCCGGCGCCGTGCTGGGCGGGATCGTCGGTAACCAATTCGGCAAGGGCGGCGGCAAGGTCGCCGCGACCATGGCCGGCGCCGTCGTCGGCGGCATCATGGGCAACGAGATCGGCCGCAAGCTCGACGAACGCGACCGCATGCTGGCGCGCGAGGCCGAGTACGAAGCCTGGGAGCGCGGGCCTCCGGGCCGCCCCGTCAAGTGGCGCAACCCCGACAACGGCCGCTACGGCGAGATCGTCGCGGACGACTACTACGACCGCGGCGGCCAGCGCTGCCGCAACTTCTACCACCGGGTCTATATCGACGGCCGGCCCGAGACGATGCGCGGCACGGCCTGCCGCAACCCAGACGGAACGTGGAGCCAGGTCGGCTAGACCATCGGCATTTCAGCTTTTCGCATGTGCACGCCCCGGCTTCGGCCGGGGCGTTTTTTGTTGCTTCCGGACGCGCCTAGGCGCGATGCCGCACGCCTTGCCAGCAGGGCTCGCGCAACCTATTGCAAAGGCGATGGGAACATTTGTTCCGTGTCAAAGCGCCGGACCTCGTGCACCATAGTTTGCCCGCTCCGGCAATGAAGGGCTTTCATGCTGCTCTGGCTTCTGTTCTCCGTGATGACTGCCGCGACGCTGGCGCTGATCCTGCGCCCGCTGATGCGGCCGTCCGCGCCTGCGGGAGAGAGCGCAGGCGACGGGACGCTTGCCGTCTATCGCGACCAGCTTTTGGAGATCGAGGCGGAGGCCAACCGCGGCGTCATCGATGCGCGCGAAGCCGAGGCGACGAAGGCCGAGATCGCCCGCCGCCTGCTCGCCGCGGCGGACACACGCGAACCACCACCTGCTTCAGTCACGGCGCCACCGGCACTCGGCCGCCGCATGGCGCTCGGCATCGCCGCGCTGACGCCGATCATGACGCTTGCGCTCTATCTGGCCTACGGCGCCCCCGGCTTCCCCGGCCAACCGCACGCCGAGCACATGCAGGAAGCGCTGCAGCGCGACCGGATGCACACGGCACAAGTCAACGATCTCGTCGCCAAGGTCGAGATGCGTTTGCGCGAAGCGCCCGACGATGGACGCGGGTGGGAAGTGATCGCGCCCGTCTACTTCAAGATCGGGCGCTACCGCGACGCAGCCGATGCCTTCGCCCGCGCGGGCCGCCTGCTGGGCGAGAGCCCGGCGCGGCTTGCCGGCTTTGCGGAAGCCACAGTCTTCGCCGCCGACGGCATTGTGACGGAGGAGGCGCGCAAGGCCTACGAGCGCATTCTCGAACTCGACTCGGAGCGCATCGAGCCCCGCTTCTGGCTGGCGCTCGCGCGCGAGCAGGATGGTGACCTCAAGGGCGCGAAGGCCGATTTCGAGAAGCTGCTGGCCACGGCACCGGCCGACGCCCCGTGGCGCGCCTCCGTCGAGGAACGCGTCAGCGCGATTACGCAGCGGCTCGAAGGCAAGGGGCCCACCGCCGACGACATCGCGGCGAGCGCTAGGCTCGACCCGGCCCAGCGCAAGGCCATGATCGAAGGCATGGTCGACGGCTTGGCCCAGCGGCTCAAGGCCAATGGCAACGATCTTGCGGGCTGGGTTCGCCTCGTGCGCGCCTACACGGTACTCCAGCGTGGTGATGAGGCGCGGGCAGCACTCGCCGATGCCCGCAAGGCACTCGCCACTGACGATGCCGCGCAGCAGACGTTGAAGCAACTCGCGACCAGCTTGGGATTGGGCTCGTGACCAGAAAGCAGCGCCGCAGCGTCTTCATCTTCGGGGGCGTCGCCGTCCTCTCGCTCGCCGTGTTCCTGGTTATGTTCGCGCTGAAGGACACCATCGTCTTCTTCCATACGCCGCGCGACGTGGCCGAGAAGCACATCGCGCCGGGCAAGCGCATCCGCCTCGGCGGCCTCGTCGAGCAGGGCTCGGTGAAGCGCGGTTCCGGCCTCACCGTCGAGTTCGCCATCACCGACACGACGCGCGCGATCCCCGTCCGGTACACGGGCGTGCTGCCGGATCTCTTCCGGGAAGGGCAGGGCGTCGTGGCCGAGGGCCGCCTCGACACGGCCGGTGTTTTCACCGCCGACACGATCCTCGCCAAGCACGACGAGAACTACATGCCGCCCGAGGTTGCCGCGGCCCTCAAGAAAGAGGGCGTGTGGCAGGGCGACAGCAAAGCGAAATCGCCAGCGGCAAAGAAGTAATGCCGAGGATGAGGCACACCTGATGATCACGGAACTCGGTCACTTCGCCCTCGTCCTGGCGCTTGTTGTTGCCCTGGTGCAAACGCTGCTGCCCGCCCTTGGCGCGCACTATAAGGACGCCCGTCTCATGGCCGTCGGCGAACCGGCGGCCGTCGCCCAGCTCATCCTGATCGGCCTATCGTTCTTCGCGCTGATGCACGCCTACGTCGTCTCGGACTTCTCGGTCGAGACGGTATGGGCCAACTCGCATTCGCTCAAGCCGATGCTCTACAAGGTGTCCGGCGTGTGGGGGAACCACGAAGGCTCCATGCTGCTGTGGGTGCTGATCCTGGCGGCCTTCGGCGCCGCCGTCGCGCTCTTCGGCGACAATCTCCCGCGCGGGCTTCGCGCCAACGTGCTGTCCGTGCAGGCGCTGATCGCGGTCGCGTTCCTGCTCTTCATCATCGCCGCGTCCAACCCCTTCATCCGCATTCCGGTGCAGAGCGAAGGGCGCGGGCTCAATCCGATCCTGCAAGATCCCGCGCTCGCCTTCCACCCGCCGTTCCTCTACGCGGGCTACGTCGGCCTTTCCATCGCCTTCTCGTTCGCTGTCGCCGCCCTCATCGAGGGCCGCACGGACGCCGCCTGGGCCCGCTGGGTGCGGCCGTGGACGCTCGCAGCCTGGGTGTGCCTCACGCTCGGTATCGCCATGGGGTCGTGGTGGGCCTACTACGAACTTGGCTGGGGCGGCTGGTGGTTCTGGGACCCCGTCGAGAACGCCTCCTTCATGCCTTGGCTCGCGGCCACGGCGCTGCTGCACTCCGCCCTCGTCATGGAGAAGCGCGAGGCCTTGAAGGTCTGGACGATCCTGCTCGCGATCCTCGCCTTCTCGCTATCGCTGATGGGCACCTTCCTGGTGCGCTCGGGCGTGCTGACCTCCGTGCACGCCTTCGCCGTCGATCCACGCCGCGGCGTCTTCATCCTCTCCATCATGATGCTGCTGATCGGTGGGGCCCTCGCACTCTTCGCCTGGCGCGCGCCGAGCCTCAAGCAGGGCGGCCTGTTCTCGCCCATCAGCCGCGAAGGCGCGCTCGTGCTCAACAACGTGCTGCTCACGGTGTCGTGCGGCACGGTCTTCATCGGCACGCTCTATCCGCTGGCGCTCGATGCGCTCGTCGGTGCCAAGATCTCGGTCGGTCCGCCCTACTTCAATGCCACCTTCGGGCCGCTGATGGTGCCGCTGCTCTTCGCCGTGCCGATCGGGTCGATGCTGTCGTGGAAGCGTGGCGACTTGCGCGGCGTGATGGAACGCCTGATGCTGACGGGCCTCGTCACGGCCTTCGCACTCGCCGTCACGTTCGCGTTTATGCACCGGGGACCTTGGCTCGCGCCCTTCGGCTTGGCGCTCGGCGTCTGGGTTTGCGCCGGTGCCGTCTCGGAGTGGGGCCAGCGCGTGAAGGCCTTCGCCGCGCCCTGGGACGAAGTCTGGCGGCGCGCACGCGGCCTGCCGCGGGCGGCCTATGGCACCGCGCTCGCCCATTTCGGTATCGGCATGGCGATGATCGGCATCGTCGCGACGACGGCGTGGCAGAGCGAAAGTGTCGTCGCCCTCAAGCCCGGCGAGCAGACGACGATCGCCGGCTACACGCTCGACTTCAAGGGCGTGGCACCCAGCCAGGGGCCCAACTACAACGAGCTTCTCGGGCTCTTCTCGGTGTCGCGCAACGGCCGCCCCGTCGTCGACCTCACGCCCTCGAAGCGCGCCTACGTGATGCCGCCGCAGCCGACGACCGAAGCCGCCATCCATGTCGCTCTGCTCGGCGATCTCTACGTCGTACTCGGCGACGAGATCAAGGACGGCGGCGGGTACATCGTGCGGCTCTACTTCAATCCGCTGGTGCGCTTCATCTGGATCGGCGCGCTCGTCATGGCCATCGGGGGCGTTTTCTCGCTGTCCGACCGGCGCCTGCGGGTCGGCGCGCCGCGGCGCGCCGCACGCGCCTCGCTTGCAGCGGCAGAGTAGGCCCGATGCATCTGCTCCGCACAGCGCTTCTGGCCTTTCTCCTCTCGACCGGCATCGCGCACGCGGTCGAGCCGCAGGAGATGATGGCGGATCCGAAACTCGAGGCGCGCGCCCGCGTGCTTTCGCAGGAATTGCGCTGCCTTGTCTGCCAGAACCAGTCCATCGACGATTCCAACGCTGAACTCGCGCGCGACCTGCGCGTGCTGGTGCGCGAGCGGCTTGCCGCTGGCGACAGCGATGCCGCCGTGCTCGCCTTCATCGAAGCGCGCTACGGCGAGTTCGTGCTCCTGCGCCCGCGTTTCAATGCGCGGACGCTGCTATTGTGGATTGCGCCGTTGCTGCTGCTGGGGGGGGCAATCTACGCCGCCACGCGCCGCTTCCGTGCCGCTCCCTCTCTCGCGCCATCGGCGCCACTGTCGGCTGAGGAGAAACGCCGGCTCGACGAGCTTCTCAACCCGAAGCAATAGCCGCCGCGCGCTCCGCTGCCGGCGACAGCGTAAGCGCACTCGACGTTGTCGGCTCCGCGACGCGCGCGAAGGGCTCGCTCGGCAAGGTCAGGATCGCGCGCAACCCCGGGTGATTGTCTTCGAGCCGGATGCTGCCGCCATGCAGGCGCGCCACGGCCGCCACGAGGCTCAACCCGAGGCCGCTGCCCGGCGCGGACCTACTCTGCTCGAGCCGGACAAAGCGCTGCAAGGCCCGCTGCCGGTCTTCCGCAGGCACACCCGGGCCTTCGTCCGCGACCACGATGTCGACCAGTGCCCCCGAGGGGATCACCTCGATTGTCACCTTGCGCTCGGGCGCTGCCTCGCCGAGCGCCGGCGCGTCAGCCGAATACTTGATCGCATTGTCGACGAGGTTCGCGACGGCCTGGCTCACCAGCTCGCGGTTCGCCGTGATCATCACGCCGTCCGGCACCTTCGTGGCGAGCGCGAGACCCGCTTCCTCCGCCACCGGCTCGTAGAGTTCGGCCACGTCCGCGACGATGGCACTCACGTCCACCTGCGTCAGGCTCTCCGCGATGGCACGCCCTTCGAGCCGCGCGATCAGCAGCAGCGAATTGAAGGTGCGGATCAGTTCGTCCGCCTCCTCGATGGTCTTGGCGAGCGCCGCGCGGTAGGTCGCGACGTCGTCGGGATTGCGCAGCGCCTCCTCGGCATTGTTGCGCAGACGGTTGAGCGGCGTGCGCAGGTCGTGCGCGATGTTGTTGGAGACTTCCCGCAGCGCGCCCATCAGTTCCTCGATGCGCGAGAGCATGTCGTTGAGGCTCGCGGAGAGGCGGTCCAGTTCGTCGTCCATCCCTGCAACGGGGATCCGGCTCGACAGGTCGCCGGCCATGATGGTGCGCACTGCCGCCGTGATGCCCTCGATGCGTCCCAGCACCGTGCGCGAGATCAGAAGCCCGGCGCCGATGCCAACGAGGGCAAGCAGCCCGATCCCCCACAGCGCCACCTTCCACAGCGTATCGGCGAACTGCTGCTGATCCTCGATGTCGCGGCCGACGATCAGCGTGTAGCCGCCCGGCACTGCCAGCGGCACGCCCACGGCGATGCGGTCCTTGCGCTGGGGCACATCGGACGTGCGCCGGTAACGGAACACACCGCCGCGGCCATCCTCGAGCTGGAACGGCGCGCGCGGCAGGTTGCCGGCGAGCTTGCGGCCGGTGGAATCCGTCAGCAGGTAGAGCCCGCCGCCCGGCTCCTGCGATCGGTCGGCCACGATATCTCGCAGCCGCGCCGCGCCGCCGACCTGGAACTGCTCGCGCAGGCCCGTCACCTCGGCCGACAGCGTCTCGATCACCTGCGTCGTCAGAAGCTCGTTGGCGCGCCAGCCGATGAAGCCGAGAACGAGTGCGGCCACGAGGACGAACGCGCCGAGATAGGCGAGCGACAGCCGAAACGGGGATGAGGCGATGAGCCTAGTCAGCGCCGTCACGGATCATGTATCCCGCGCCCCGCACCGTGTGCAGCAGCGGCTTTTCGAAGCCCTTGTCGATCTTGGATCTCAACCGCGAGATGTGCACGTCGATGACGTTGGTCTGCGGGTCAAAGTGATAGTCCCACACGTTCTCGAGCAGCATGGTGCGCGTCACGACGCGGCCGGCGTGCTTCATGAGGTATTCGAGCAGGCGAAATTCGCGCGGCTGCAGGAGGATGGGCTCGCCGCCGCGGGACACCTTGTGCGACAGGCGGTCGAGCGTCAGGTCGCCGATCTGGTAGCGGGTGACGATTTCTTCCGGCGCCGGACGACGCGCCAGCGCCTCGATGCGGGCCAGCAGCTCCGTATAGGCGTAGGGCTTCGTCAGGTAATCGTCACCGCCCGCCCTCAGTCCGGTGACGCGGTCGTCGACGCCCGACAGGGCGGAGAGAATCAGCACGGGCGTGCGCGCCCCTTCCTGGCGCAGCGTCTGGACGATCGACAGGCCGTCGCGGCGAGGCAGCATCCGGTCCACGACGAGGACGTCGTATTTGCCGTCGCGCGCCATGGCGAGGCCCGTATCCCCGTCAGTCGCGACGTCGGCCGCGTGCCCGCTCTCCTTCAGCGAGCGCTGCAGGAATTGCGCCGTTTCCCGATCGTCCTCGATCACCAGCACGCGCATGGATCTGTCCGATTATCCGTCAAAGCCCGCCAACGAGGACGCGGGGGAAAACAAAGGGCGGCCCATCCACCTTGGACGAGCCGCCCCGCATGTGCAATCCGGAGATGCTCGGCCGTCAGCCTTTCTTGAGCTGCACGGCCACGAAGCGCGTCTCCTCGCCGGACTTGACCCGCATCAGCACGGCCTTGCGCCCGAGCTTGGTGGCTTCCTTGACGCCGTTGGCGACATCCTCGGTGGTCTTCACGGCGCTGCCGCCGACTTCCAGGATCACGTCGCCCGAGCGGATACCCTTGTTGGCCGCGTCCGAACCGCTGTCGACGTCGGAGACGATGACGCTGTCCTTGTTCGGGCCGGAGCCCGGCGTGACGGTCAATCCGAGCTGGTCGAGTTCGGTGCCCTTGGTTTCCGCCTTCGGCGCCGGGTCGGCCTTGGCGACTTCCTGGCCCGACGGGAACTTGCCGAGCTTGACGGGGATCACCTGCTCCTTCTGGCCGCGCAGAACGGTCACGTCGACTTTCGTGGTCGGCGAGTAGCCGGCGATCTGGCGCGCGAGGTCGCGGCTGTCGGCGACCTTGTTGCCGTTGACGGCCAGGATGGCATCGCCGTTCTTGAGACCGGCTTCAGCGGCGGGCCCAGGCGTCGTGACTTCCGTCACGAGGGCGCCGCGCGCTTCGCTGAGGCCGAGGCTGGCCGCCGTGTCCTCATCCACGTTCTGGATCTTCACGCCGAGCCAACCGCGGCTCACCGTGCCGCCGTTCTGGAGCTGGGACACCACGTCCTGCACGGTCTTCGCAGGAATGGCGAAGGCGATGCCGACGTTGCCGCCGGAGGGCGAGTAGATCGCGGTATTCACGCCCACCACTTCACCGTCGAGGTTGAAGGAGGGGCCGCCCGAGTTGCCGCGGTTCACGGCCGCGTCGATCTGCATGTAGTCATAGGGGCCGGAGCCGATATCACGGCCCTGCGCCGAGACGATGCCGGCCGTCACCGTTCCGCCGAGGCCGAACGGGTTGCCGACGGCCAAAACCCAATCGCCCACGCGCGGCAGCTTGTCGGCGAACTTGACGAACTGGAAGCTTTCGTTCGACTTGATCTTGATCAGCGCCACGTCGGTGCGGGCGTCGGTGCCGATCAGTTCGGCGTCATACTTGCGATCCTTGTCGAAGGAGACCTGGATCTTGGCCGCGCCGTCGATGACGTGGTTGTTCGTCACCACGAAGCCGTCGGACGAAATGACGAAGCCCGAGCCCTGCGCCTGGGAGGGGCGCGCATTGGGGCCCTTGAAGTCGCGGAATTCCTTCGGGAGGTTCTTGAAGAGGTCGTTGAGGGGATGATCCTCAGGCAGGTCCGGCAGCAGGTCGCGGAAGCTCTTGCCGCCCTTGGAGGCGACCTTCGGCGCCGCACCCGTCACGGAAATACTGACCACGGCCGGCTTCACCTTCTCGATGATGTCGGCGAAGGACAGCGGTGCGCGGCCGAACGGCGTCTGCACGCTGTCGGGCTTCTGGGCCAACGCGGGATGCATCTGGGGAAGCCCGAGGCCCACGGTGCCGGCAAGTGCCAACGCTGTGACGGCGGAGGCGATGGCCAGCTTGCCCCGTTTGGGGCGTCGCGCGAGAGGCGAGGGGCTTGTGGTTTGCATGCGATTGACCTCAAAAGTGAGAATGACACGATGCGTGCCTGTCGCAGCGGGTATAGGAGGCGGGCCCTTACGGCACCCTTTCGGCTGCATTAATAGTTGGTAATGTGCAGAGGGAGCGCATGGCGGAACGCCGAGGCAGGCCAGATCGTCATTCGCCGTCATTTGCGGGACCCGCACTGCGGTTCGGCATGGCGCTGGCTTTGGCGTGCGTCGCCCAGGCCCTGGCGGCCAATCCTGCGGCGGCGCAGGGGCTGGTACGGCCGGGCGAGGCTGGTTCCGCTGTGCAGCGTGCTGCCGTGTTCGGGACGGACGATCGCGCCCCGATCCCGGCGCAGTACCGCGATCTGAAGGACCGAATCGGCCTTCTCATGAACACGCGCACGCGCGCGGTCTGCACTGCCTTCTGCGTCGCGTCCGACATCATCGCCACCGCCAGCCATTGCCTTTATCCGAGCACCGGGCAGAGGCTGCCGCGGATCTCGGAGTTCCTGTTCGCCGTCAACTACGAGGCGCGCCGCGGGCTGGCGCGACTTGCCGGAACGCCGGGCAGCCTCGCGCCGCAGTTCGTGCTGTCGGGCGGCCTCGAACTCAGCGTGCGTCCGCCCATCGAGGCGGCGCGGGACTGGGCGCTGATCCGGCTTGCGACGCCCGCCTGCAAGAGCGCATTTCCCGTGCGCGCCATGCCGGCCGAGCAGGTGATCGCCGAATCTGCGGCAGGCCGCGTGTTCCAGCTTGCCTACCACCGGGATTATCAGCCCTACCGGCTCGCCTACTCCACT
>RXJK01000272.1:21791-27910 GCA_003963125.1 Hyphomicrobiales bacterium | reverse complement strand
CGAGGAGCACAACGGCTACGGCGTCGCCTTCATCGAGGCGACGCGGCAGATCAAGGAGAAGTGCCCGCACGCCCACGTTTCGGGCGGCGTCTCGAACCTGTCGTTCTCGTTCCGCGGCAACGAGCACGTGCGCCAGGCGATGCACTCCGTGTTCCTGTACCACGCCATCAAGGCCGGGCTCGACATGGCCATCGTCAACGCGGGCCAGATCACGCTCTACGACGACATCGAGCCCGAGCTGCGCCAGCTCTGCGAGGACGTGATCCTCAACCTGCGTCCCGACGCGACCGACCGTCTGCTCGAAGCCGCCGCCCGCTACAAGGGCGAAGGCGGCGCGAAGGCGAAGGAGAAGGATCTCGCCTGGCGCGAGGCCCCGGTCGAGGAGCGCCTGAAGCACGCGCTCGTGCACGGCATCACCGACTTCATCGAGATCGACACGGAGGAAGCGCGCCAGGCCGCGAAGAAGCCCATCGAGGTCATCGAAGGCGCGCTGATGTCCGGCATGAACGTCGTCGGTGACCTCTTCGGCGCCGGCAAGATGTTCCTGCCGCAGGTGGTGAAATCGGCCCGCGTGATGAAGCAGGCCGTAGCGTATCTCCAGCCGTACCTCGAAGCGGAGAAGAAGGCCTCCGGCCTCGACCAGCAGCCCGCGGCCGGCAAGGTCGTGATGGCGACGGTGAAGGGCGACGTGCACGACATCGGCAAGAACATCGTCGGCGTCGTGCTCCAGTGCAACAACTACGAAGTGATCGACCTCGGCGTCATGGTCCCCGCCCAGAAGATCCTGGAAACGGCCAAGCGCGAGAAGGCCGACATCATCGGCCTGTCGGGCCTCATCACGCCGTCGCTCGACGAGATGTGCTTCGTCGCCGCCGAGATGGAGCGCGAGGGGCTCGAGGTGCCGTTGCTGATCGGCGGCGCCACCACGAGCCGCGTGCACACCGCTGTCAAGATCGACCCGAACTACGCAAAGGGCCAGACCATTTACGTGACGGACGCGAGCCGCGCCGTGGGCGTCGTCTCGAGCCTGATGTCAGACGAACAGCGCGGCCGCTACGTGTCGGACATCCGCGCCGAGTACAAGAAAGTGCGCGACGCCTACATGAAGGGCGAGGCGAAGAAGACGCGGCTGTCGCTCAAGGCTGCCCGCGACAATCGCCTCAAGATCGACTGGAAGGCGCACCGTCCCGTCAAGCCGACCTTCTTCGGCCCCAAGGCCTTCGACACCTACGAACTCGCCGAGCTCGTGCCCTACATCGACTGGACGCCCTTCTTCCAGACCTGGGAGCTGTCGGGCCGCTTCCCGCGCATCCTCGAGGACAACGTCGTCGGCGCCGAGGCAAAGCGCCTCTACGCCGATGCCCAGAAGCTCCTGGCCCGGATCGTCGAGGAGAAATGGTTCGGCGCCAAGGCCACCATCGGCTTCTGGCCGGCCAACGCCCAGGACGACGACATCGTCCTGTTCGCCGATGACGCGCGCGAGAAGCCGCTCGCCATGCTGCACACCCTGCGCCAGCAGATGGCGCGCGAAAACGTCAAGGAGGCCCGCGCCAACGTCGCGCTCGCCGATTTCGTGGCGCCGCTCGAGACCGGTGTGCGCGATTTCGTCGGCGGCTTCGTCGTCACCACCGGCATCGGCGAAGAGGAAGCCATCGAGCGCTTCCTCGCCAAGACCGATGACTACAACCGCATCATGGCCAAGGCGCTGGCCGATCGCCTCGCCGAAGCCTTCGCCGAGCGCATGCACGAGCGCGTGCGCCGCGAGTTCTGGGGCTACGCGCGCGGCGAACGGCTGACCAAGGAAGATCTGATCCTGGAGAAATACCAGGGCATTCGTCCGGCTCCGGGCTATCCCGCGCAGCCCGATCACACCGAGAAGGGAACGCTCTTCAAGCTGCTCGACGCGGAAGCTTCCGTCGGCGTGAAGCTGACGGAAAGCTACGCCATGTGGCCGGGCTCGTCCGTTGCCGGGCTCTATTTCGCGCATCCCGACAGCCACTACTTCGGCGTCGGCCGCATCGAGCGCGATCAGGTCGAGGACTACGCCAAGCGCAAGGGCTGGAGCGTGGAGGAAACCGAGCGCTGGCTCGCCCCCGTCCTCAACTACGATCCCAAGGGCCTCAAGGCCGCCGCCTGACCGGACATACCGTGCAGCCGCTCAGCGGCTGATGCGGGTGAAGAGGTCCTCGGCGGAGGCGGGTGCGGTGAGCCCGAAGATGTCATCGAGCGTTCGGTGCAGTTCGGCCGGGGTTTCCAGCGTGCGCTCGGAGGTCACCTCGCCGTCGCGCGCTTCGATGCGCAGCCGCGTGTTCGCGAGCTTGTAGCGCTTATCCCCCGCAACGCGCTCGGCGACGAGCGTCGAGGTGAAGGGCACGTAGGGGCTCGTCGAGGTGTACCAGTTGCCGAGCGCGTAGTCGGAGGCGAGCTGCGGTTCGAGATCGAAGATGTAGGCCGTGCGCCAGCCGCCGGGCTGCAAGGCTTCGAGCGCGATACGGCCATTCGCTTCGGTAAGCCGATAGGTCCCCATGCCAGTGCGCTGCTCGCGCCCCATCTCCAGCCGCAGCGGCTGATCGAGGATGCACACGCCGAAGCCGACGTCGGCGATGTAGGGACCGTCCGGCAGGTCGACCTTCAGCAGCATGTGCACCCGCGGGCCGAGCGGGGCCTCGGGCGGCGTCATCCAGCGCACGCGGCCGCTCAGCCCCGTGGTCTTGAAGCCGATGGCATCGAGCGCGGCCTTGAAGAGCGTGTTCTGCTCGAAGCAGTAGCCGCCGCGCCGGCTGTCGACGAGCTTCGCCTGTAGGGCGGGCAGGTCGAGGTTCACCGGCCGGCCGAGCAGCGGATCGAGCCCTTCGAAGGGGATCGCGGCGACGTGGGCGCGGTGCAGCGCCGAGAGCGTGGCGAGGTCCGCATGCGCCGGCCCCTGATGGCCGATGCGCGCGATATAGCGATCGAGGTCGAACGAGTTCGTCATTGTCGGCTCCAGCCTACGCCTCTCAGTGCCTCGCGCCGATGTGGCCGCCGCGCAGTTGCTCCACCAGCCGCGACGTGTCATCGGGCAGCCTGTCCCCACGCCAGGCGACGTGCTGATCAGTCCGGACGAGAATGAGCTTGCGGTCGTAGGCGCCGGTGCCCGCCGGGACGTCGACGAGGCTCAACGGCAACCCCGCCTCGCGCGCCGCCGCCTGCAGGGGCGCGACATCGATCGCAGCGTCGCACCGCAGCAGCGTGTAGCCTGGCCCCAGTGCGTCGTAGAGGGAGCGCCCCTCGCCCAGCCACACGTGCGGCACGCGGCAGCCCGGTACGGTCGACGGCGTGAAGTCCGCCATCGTGTAGGCCGGCGGCTCGGCGCCGTCGTAGGCAATGATCGGCGAGCGGTCGTAGAAGTAGCCGAAGTTGAGGCCGCCGCAGCAATACTGCTGCACATTGAGGTCGTAGGCCTCCTGCCCGACGCGCCGGCGCACGGCATCGCCCTCCGGGCCCGGCTGCTCGATGTCGCGCGGCACGCCGCGGCGCTGGGCGAGCACCTTCAGGGCCATGTCCATGGCGAAGCGCGAGACCTGCTCGGTGATCGGCTGGCGCTCGGCTTCGTAGGCGTCGAGGATCGCCGGCGCGGCCCAGCCGTTGAGCACGCCCGAAAGCAGCCACGCGAGATTTGCTGCGTCCGCGATACCGGCGTTCATGCCGTAGCCCGCGTAGGGCATCCACAGATGCGCGGCGTCACCGCTGATGAAGATGCGCGCCTGCCGGAATCGGTCGGCGACGAGGCGGCGCCCGACCCAGTCCTCCTTGCTCAGGATCTCGTAGGAGAAGTCGGGGCCGACGCCGAGGATGTTGCGGATCGAGGCGTCGCGGTCAACCGTCTCGAACGTCTCTTCTTCCCGGTTGAGATGATTATGGATGAGCCACGTTTCGCGGCCGTCGATCGCCACCACGGTGCCGCAGCGACGCGTGTTGAGCGACAACGTCATCCACGCCGGCTCGCCCATCCGCGCGAGCAGCCCCGGCGCACGGATGTAGCTCGATTGCACGCGTTGGATCACGGGTGTGCCGGTGAGCGTCGCGCCGATGGCGTGGCGTACGAGGGAGCGGGCGCCGTCGCAGCCGACGACGTACTGTGCGCTGATCGTGAAGGTCGCGCCGGTGTCGAGGTCGCGCGCCTCGGCTTGGGCGCGGTTTGCATCTTGCGACAGGCTCGTCACCTCGATGCGATTGAGCAAGGTGATCTGCGGCATCGCGCGGGCGTGCGCGAACAGCACCGGCTCCATGTAGATCTGGTTGATGCGATGCGGCGGCTCCGGCGTCGGCCAATGCGTGTCGGGGCCGATCTTCGACGTGTAGCGGTCGCGGCGTGACGGGATCTTGATGCGCGACAGCTCCTGTCCTACCGAATTGATGCGCCATGCGCAGTCGTTGGGAAAATCCGGCGGCAGGCCCGTATCGCGCAATTTCTTCGCGAGCCCGAGGCGCCGATAGAGCTCCATCGAGCGGGCGGAGACGTGATTGCACTTCACGCTTGGCGGCTCGCCCGCGGCCCGTTGCTCGGCGACCGTCACCTCGATGCCGCGGCTCGCGAGATCCATGGCGAGGGTCAAGCCGACGGGCCCGCCGCCGACGATGAGGACGCGCGTTTCGAGGTGCATGCCGCTCGTTGCCATCGTGCCCCGCCTGTGTCCTACTCAGCAAAAAATAAAGGCCCATGGCCGACGGGGAGGAACCATAGATGATGCGCATTGCCTTGCAAGCGCTGGCCGCGTGGGCCGTTCTCATGAGCGGCGCGGCGTGCGCGCAGACGTATCCGGCCCGGCCGATCACGCTGATCGTGACGTTTCCTCCGGGCGGCAGCGCGGATCTCGTGGCGCGCGCGATGGAAAACAAGCTCGGCGCGGATCTAGGGGCACCTGTCGTCATCGAGAATAGGCCTGGCGCGGGCGGGAATATCGGCATTGCCGCCGTCGCAAAAGCGCAGCCCGATGGCTACACGCTCGGCATCGCGGCAGCGGGCGTGCTTGCGGTGAACCAGCATCTCGGCCGCTCCATGGGTTTCGATCCGCAGAAGGATCTGGCGCCCGTGACTTTGCTTTCGATCATTCCCTTCGTGCTCGTGGCGGCGGATGCGGCACCCGTGAAGAGCGTGGCAGACATTCTCGAGACGTCGCGGGCCGCGCCGGAGAAGCTGACCATCGGACACGGCGGCAACGGCACCGCGATGCATCTCTCGGCGGCGCTCTTTACACAGATGACCGGGGCGAAAATCCCGCTCGTCGCCTATCGCGGCTCGGGGCCCGCCGCCAACGACGTCCTCGCCGGCCACATCGGGCTCGCGGTGCTCGATTTGCCGGCTTCGCTGGAATTGGTCCGCGCGAAACGCATCCGTCCCATCGGCGTGACGTCGACGAAGCGGCTCGCGACCCTGCCGGACGTGCCGACGCTGTCCGAGAGTGGCGTCGCGGGCTACGACTCGGTCGGCTGGTTCGGCATCGTGGCGCCGGCCGGCACGCCACCAAGCATAATCGCGCGGCTCAACGATGCGTTTGTGAAGGCGCTGCGCGACAAGGATGTGGCGGAGAAGATCAGCGCGCTCGGCGCGGAGCCCGCGCCGAGTTCGGTCGAGGAGTTCCGCAGCTTCATCGCGGCGGAGAACGGCAAGTGGAGCAAGCTGATCGCGGAAGCCGGGATCAAGGGCGAGTGAGATCCGCGCCCGTTAAGCCGCCGCGCGGAACATCTCTTCGGCATCGGCGCGGTGCTTGGCTTCGAGTGCCGACATCGCCTGCTGCAGGGCGCGCTCGAACTTCAGCGGGTTGAAGCCGCGCTCGGCATTGAGCCGCTCGGTGGCAGCCGCATGCAGCGCCGGCGCGATCAGGGCGAAGCCCTTCTGCAGGAACAGCGCCTTGAGCCGCTGGGCGCGGAACACCTGGAGGAGGCAGCGGAAGCGGAGCAGCGTCGCGACGCGCTCGGCGGTGTCGGCGCCGAGGTCGTTCCATACCGCCTGGTCCATCGCCCGCAGGTCCTCGTTGCTTGCGCCGTTCAGAAGCACGAGACCGCGGCCGCTCTCCAGCCAGTAGGCCATGGGGCGTGTCATCGCGAGGGGGGAAACGCGGGCCACATCCGTGAGGTCG
>RXJK01000272.1:5315-21741 GCA_003963125.1 Hyphomicrobiales bacterium | reverse complement strand
CTGAAGGAGGGGGGCGGGTCGGAACGAGTGGGTCAGCGGGCGCCGCCGAAAGCGGTCCAGGGGCTGCCGGCCATCATGATGATCTGGGCGGGACGGCTGGCGACCAGCTCGAAGTCGACGCCTTCGCCGATGAGCGGATCGGCCGAGTTCAGGATCTGGCCCTTGGCGAAGCGATATTTGCGGCCGTTCTCGGCGGAGATGACGCCGTAGCCGAGGTCGGGGCGGAACTTCGTGATCTTGCCGTACATCGCTGTCTCCTGTCGCCTTGGGCTTCTGTGGGGCTTCCGTGCCGGGAAGCGTCGTTTCGATGAGGCGACATTGGAGGATTTGCGCCTAGTGCGCTGTTCCCGTTGAAACAGGTGTCGCAAATTGCCTTTGGCCGGAATTTCTGCTCTTTCACCCGGGCGGCGCGCCCTTTGTATCTGCCGGAACAGCCGCGGCCGGGCCCCTGGGGTAGCGTGCGCACCCGTGATCACATCGACCTGTCCTTTGCGTCCCGCCCCCCAACGGCATCCACGGACCGCGCAGGGCACCGAACCCCGGGACGGCCGTAGGTCTCCCTGAAGAAGAGGAAAACGGAAATGGCGTCATCCGGCTCGAGCCTGACGAAGACACTCGCACTGCTGCTCGGCATCGCATCGATGGGGCTTGCGGGCTTCGCCGTTTGGATCATGCTCGGGCCCGGCCAGGGCAAGAGCTCGCGGTCGTCCTCTTCGGCCTCGGCATCGAACTACAGCTCCAACGTGCCGGCCAGCAACGAGACACGCACGCCCTGGGTCGCCTCGGCGCCGGGCCGCGTCGAGCCGCGCACCGGCCTCGTGCGCATCTCCGCCGGCAGCATCGGCCGCGTCACGGCGCTGCCCGTGAAGCTCAACGACAAGGTGACCGAGGGGCAGGTCCTCCTCGTGCAGGAAGACAAGGATGCCCGCGCGCGCCTTCTGGGCGCAGAAGCGCAGGCCGCTGCCGCCAAGCGTGACCGCGATGCGACGCCGGCAACGGCAGGACGCGAGAACGTCAACCGGGCGGAGGATGCCGTCTACAACGCCGAACGCGCTGTCACGGCCGCACGCATGGAACTCGACGACCTGATGCTCGGCGATCCCCGCAACAACGCGCAGGCGATCACGTCCGCCCGCCGCCGCCTCAGTGACGCGCAGGAGCGGCTGCGGCAGGACAATGCCACGCTCAACGGGCTCGGTTCGCGCACCACGCTGACGGCGCCCAACCGCGTCGAGGCGGCGCTGGCCGCCGCGCGCGCCGAAGTCATGCTCGCCGACCAGGCCTGGGACAAGACCCGCCTGCGCGCCCCAGCGGCCGGCACCATCCTGCAGCTCAACACGAAGGTCGGCGAGACGCTGGCGCCGTCCCCGGAGCAGGTGGTCATCGTCCTCGGCGACGTCAGCAAGCTGCGCGTGCGCGCTGAACTCGACGACACCGAGATCAGCAAGGTGCGCCTCAATCAAAGCGTGTTCGTGAAGAGCAGCTCTTTCCCCGGCCAGGAATTCGAAGGCAAGGTCACGGAGATTTCGCCCTTCATGTCGATCCCGCGCATGAGCGCGCGCGGGCCGCGGCGGCCGAGCGACGTGGAAGTGCTGGAGGTCGTCGTCGATCTCGACGGCAGCGTGTCGCTGATGCCCGGCATGCGGGCCGACGTCTTCTTCCGCTGAGCATCGGCCGCAGATGTGAGAATTTTGGGGGGCCGCGGCGCGCTGCGGCCCTCGACGTTTTTCGGGGCAATGCGCGTCGGCGTCAGCCCTTGGCCTGGGGCCCGCAGAACTTGTCGTAGATCGCCTTGATGAAGCGCTTCGTCGTCGCGTCGGCGAGGCTGTAGTAGATCGTGCGGCCTTCGCGGCGCGTCTCGACGAGGTTCTCGTGCCGCAGCCGCGCAAGTTGCTGCGAGACAGCGGCCTGGCTTGCCGACAGCAGTTCTTCCAGCTCCGTAACGCTGCGCTCACGCTCGCACAGCAGGCACAGGATCATGAGCCTGTTCTCGTGCGCCAGCGCCTTCAGGAACTCGGAGGCCTTGCGGGCCTTGGGCATCAGATCCTTGAGCTCGGATCCCGTGCGGGTTTTGGTGGCCGTGGCCACGGACGTCTCCCGGATTCGCTAATAACTTCTGTGTCTTGGACCGTATCGTCCGTGTCATACCACTTTTTATGGCGGCGCAGCAATGCGCGAGCGGCCCCGGCGGCGCGGCGACGTGCGGTCTGGACCCTGCCGCATCCCCTTGGCGATGATCGAGGCGCCAACTCCTGAGGCCATGCATGGCTCGACGCGTCGTGGACGACCCCGAAAATCCGGACTTCAACGGCGTCGGGTTCATCATCTCGAACTACCTGAAGGGCGCCGCCCTCGGCATCGCGTTTACCGTGATGTTCCTGGCCGCGGATATCGGGGGCCTGCGCACGCTCGCGGCCGGTGACAGCAACACGTTCGTCGCCGTGGCCGTGCTGACGACGTTGATGGTGCTGACGTTCGCCGCGCTCTTCACCGGCGCCGCGATCATGCTGACCTTCAGCGGCCGCGACCCATAGCGGTCGCTCGCGCCCACGGCGCCTTTGATCGAAGTCAACGCCCCCCGAAACCGACAGGCGCACATCCTTGCACCGCACAATGACGGATGGGGTGCCATGGCGGATGCAGCAGTCCTCGGCGAAATCGCCGCGCCCAGCGCCGCACGCGTTTCCAGTGCAGCCGAGCCCGCCAAACCTAAAACCGAGGTGCGAGGCTATCATCAGGCCCGCGTGCTCCACGTCAGGCACTGGACGGACAAGCTCTTCAGCTTTCGCACCACGCGCGATCCGTCGTTCCGCTTCGAGGCGGGGCAGTTCGTGATGATCGGGCTGATGGTCGAGGGCAAGCCGCTGGTGCGGGCCTACTCGATCGTCAGCGCGCCCTACGAGGAGCACCTCGAGTTCCTCAGCATCAAGGTGCCCGATGGCCCGCTGACGTCGCGGCTGCAGCACATCGCCGTCGGCGACACGGTTCTCGTCGGCCGCAAGCCCACCGGCACGCTGCTGATCGAAAGCCTCGAGCCCGGCAAGCGGCTCTACCTGTTCGCGACTGGAACGGGGTTTGCTCCGTTCGGCAGCATCATTCGCAACCCGGACACCTACGAACGGTTCGCGCAGATCGTGCTAGTCTACGGATGCCGGGAGGCGGCCGAACTCGCCTTCGGCACCGAGGCCGTGATCGGCCTGCGCGAGAGCGAGTTTCTGGGTGAATATGCCGACAAGCAGCTCGTCTATTACACGACGGTGACGCGTGAGGCTTACTACCACCAAGGCCGCATCACCGACCTCGTCACGAGTGGCAAGCTGTTCTCCGATCTCGGTGTGCCCGCGCTCGATGCGGCGAACGACCGGATCATGATCTGCGGCAACCCCGGCATGCTCGCCGATCTGAAGGCGATGCTGCTGGCGGGCGGCTTCGCGGAGGGCTCGAGCGGGAAGCCCGGCACGTTCGTCATCGAGAAGGCGTTCGCCGAACGGTGAGGCGCATCCACCGGCTGCCTGCGGTCCCGCGCTCTTCTCCACGCTGCAAGGCCCCGGATGGCCGTACTGGTGCGCGGCTTCCGGGAACGCAGTGATGGGGAGACCGGCGCGGTCCTCAGAACGGGATTTCGTCGTCGAGGGCCTTGTCGAAGCCCTTGCCGCCGCCGCTCTTGGCCGGAGCCTTGCTGCGCCCACTGCCGCCGCCCATGTCGCTGGGCGCGCCGTAGCTGTCGGAGGGGTCCTCGCTCATGCCGGCGCCGGAGCTCGCACCGCGGCCGTCGAGCATCGTCAGGACGCCGTTGAAGCCCTGCAGCACCACTTCCGTTGAGTAGCGGTCCTGGCCGTCCTGGCCCTGCCACTTGCGGGTCTGGAGCTGGCCCTCGATGTACACCTTCGCGCCCTTCTTCAGGTACTGCTCGACGATGCGGCAGAGCGGCTCGCTGAAGATCACCACCGTATGCCACTCGGTCTTCTCGCGGCGCTCGCCCGAGGTCTTGTCGCGCCAGCTCTCGGTGGTGGCGATGCGCAGATTGGCGATCGGACGGCCGTCCTGCGTGCGGCGGATCTCCGGATCGCGACCGAGATTGCCGATCAGGATGACCTTGTTGACGGAACCGGCCATGGGAAACTCCTTGTGTTGTCAGGTCGTGAAGCGCGACGGCTCTGGAAACCCGTCACGGCCGCACGCGGTAAGCAGGGCCACCCTGCGACTCTTGCCAGCGACGTTAACGGCTCGCGCGGCACCGGGCGATGCTTGAGTTGCTTATCAACGCTTTTCAGGCCCGACCGCTTTCAAGCGGCTCAAGTTCACATTTTGTTCCAGCATAGACCCATTTGCGGCAGGGTGCAACGGGGGGGCGCCTGTTGAGAAGCCTCAGCGGCAGGGGAACGACTTGCGCATGGCATCGGCCGCGAGGCGGGCGAACGACTCACCGTGCCGGCCCGGGTTCTCCTTCAGGAACTTCACGATGACCTCTTTCTGGTCCTCGACCGTGAAGCTGCGCGGGGGGCAGTAGAGCGGCTTGTACTCCGCGAGGAACTGCGTCTCCTCGAGCCCCATGATGAAGCCGTTGCAGAGGGCTTCGTCGGAGCGGCGCTGGCTCATGCAGATCTTCAGCCAGGAGGCGCCTTGCGCGATCTTGGGATCGGGCTTGAAGCCCTGGGCCGAGAGGGGCGCGGGCACAACAACGGACGCCACCGCCGCAGCGGCAGCGAGAAGGGCCGAAATGGTGCGCGTCCGTGCCATGGCATCAGCCTAGGCTGCATCCGTTAAGGAGATGTATCACGCCGAGGCTGGGGCATTCTGCGGCGCAGGCGTCGCCGCCGGTGTGCCTCGACGGGACCGACCGCCCTTGGCCGCAAGCTCCTTCAGGCGCGCTTGTGTCTCGGGGTTCACCATGCCGGCCGAGATGATGATCTTGGCGGCGTCCTCGATCGTCATCTTGATCGGCAGCACCGACTTGCGGGGCACGAAGCAGACGAAGCCCGAGGGTGGCAGCATGCCCGTCGGCATGAACACGCTGACGAGATCCTCGCCCGGCAATTCCAGCGCGATCTCGCGGGCCGCCTCGCCGGTGACGAAGACGATCGACCAGATGCCCTTCGAAGGAAACTCCATCAGCGCCACCTTCTGGAAGCTCTGCGCCGGGGAGGCGGACGAGGCGATGACGCTCTCGAAGATCTGCTTGAGGCCCTGGTAGACGTTGCGCACGATCGGCATGCGGCCGAGTGCCAATTCGCCGGCGCTGATCAGCGAGCGGCCGAGCAGGTTGGCGGCGAGCGCGCCGATGATCGTGACGACGATGATGGAAAAGACGAGCCCCAGGCCCGGCACAGCGAAGGGCAGGTAGGTCTCGGGATTGTAGGCGCGCGGGATGTAGGGCTTCACCCACACGTCGACGATATTGATGAAATACCACGCCATGTAGAGCGTGATGGCGACGGGGCCGACGACGACGAGGCCGGTGAGGAAGTAGTTGCGCAGCCGCGTGCCGGTGTGCTGCGGCTCGGGATGCGTTTCGAGCGCCAGCTTGGCGATCTCGGCCTTGAGATCCGCGCTGCCGACGTCTGCAGCGGGGGCTGGTGCCTCGTCCGTGGCGCCCGGCTGCGCCTTGCCCTCGTTCTGCATCCTGTCGACTGCCTCGCGCCACCGCCCGCACGGAGCGGCACAGAGTTCGAATTCTCAGCATCTTACGTCGAAACGGCCGAATTCAAGAAGTGAGCCAAAGGGCGATAGCCGCGCACAAGTCCGCGAACTCAGGCTTTATCCATCTGTTTCAGGATGCTAGCCGCCGGGCCGCGAGCGGGCTTATTGCGTCACGACCAGGCAATCGAGGCCCGAACCTTTGAGGCGGGCGCAAACGGCGTTGCCCTCGCCGGCGCTGGCGTAGGGGCCGACGCGGACCCGGTACATGGCGCCGAAGTTGCCGACCACCGTCTGCTCGACGCTCGGCTCGCGCGCTTCGAACACGCCCGAGAGGTCGCCGCGCACACGCGAGATGATGGCCTGCGCCTCGCCGTCCGTCCGCACGAGGCCGAGCTGCACCCGGAACTTGCCTTCGACGCGCGGAGCCGCGGGCTCTAAGGACGCGGTACGCTCGGGCGCCATGGCGACGGGCGTTGCGCGCACTTCCGTCGAGCTGGACCAGCTCGACATGGCGGGCTTCGATGTCGAGGCCGTCGTCGTCGGCGGGGGCACGGCGGCCACGGGCGGAGGTGCCGGAGCCGGCGCCGGTGGTGGCACGGACTGGCTGCTCTGGCCACCGGAGCTGAACAGGCTGAAGCTGTTGCCGAAGCCGCCGAAGGGGTTCCAGGCGGAGCCCGACGATGCCGACGAATTGGACGCGGTCGCCGCGGGCTTGTTGGCGACGACGACCGGCGCGGGCTCGGCAAGGCCAGCATCCGCGTAGGCACCGGACCGCTGGGAGAGCGCCGCGCCCCGGTCGGTTTCGCTGAGGCCGCCCTTGATCCAGAGCGCCTGGGTGAGATCCGCGATGGCCTGGCCGGGCTTCTGCTGCTGCCGATAGGCCATGCCACGGTAATAGAGCGCGCGGGCCATGAGCCCCGGCGGCAGGTTGCCGGCCGACAGGGTCGCCGTCAGCGACTGCACGGCGGCGTCCGTCTTGCCGCTCTCGATCAGTTTGAGCGCGGCCTCGATGGTCTTCTGCGCTTCGACCGGATCCTGGCGCTTCTTCTTCTGCTCGCCGTCCGGCGTCTCCTGGCCCTCTTCCGCGGCTTTCTTCGCGGCGGCCTTCTTCTTGGAGACGCTCTGAGCCTGGGCCGGCGACATGGCAAAGGGGACCGCAGAGATCGCAGATGCGATCGCGACCGCCAGAACCAGCCTCAGCCAGTAGCGTGTCATGGTCCCTGTCCCCATTAGGTTCTGCGAGGCAAAACCCATCCCGTGGCGAAATTATGCCGGCGGGCGCGGACGCGCAAACGGAGTTTCCTTAACAACGTTGATTCGTCCCCGCCTTATTCCACGGTCACCGACTTCGCGAGGTTCCTCGGCTGATCGACGTCGGTGCCCATGAAGGTCGCCGTATGATAGGCGAGCAATTGCACCGGAACGGCGTAGGTCAGCGGATTGGTAAACGCGTGGCCCTTGGGCATGGCGATGTGCGCCATCAGCTCGCAGCCGGCCGCATCGGCCGCCGTGTCCGACACGAGGATGATCTTGCCGCCGCGGGCCGCCACCTCCTGCATGTTGGAGACGGTCTTCTCGAACAGGTGGTCGTTGGGCGCGACGACGATGACGGGCACGTTCTCGTCGATAAGCGCGATCGGTCCGTGCTTGAGTTCGCCCGCCGCGTAGCCTTCCGCGTGGATGTAGGAGATCTCTTTCAGCTTCAACGCGCCTTCGAGCGCCAGCGGGTAGCTGACCCCGCGGCCGAGATAGAGCACGTCCTTGGCCTTTGACAGGTCATGGGCGAGCGCCTCGTACTGGGCTTCGTTGGTCAAGAGGTGCGAGATATGGCGCGGGATCTCGGCCAGCGCCTGCACCAGTTCCTGCTCCTCGGCCGGCGAGATGGCGCCGCGGGCCCGCGCAAGGCCGATCGCGAGGCAGGCCATCACGGACAGCTGGCAGGTGAACGCCTTCGTCGAGGCGACCCCGATCTCGGGGCCGGCGAGCGTCGGCAGCACGACGTCGGACTCGCGGGCGATGGTCGAGGTCTTCACGTTGACGATGGAGGCGATGCGTTGCCCCTGGCTCTTGCAGTAGCGCAGGGTGGCGAGCGTATCGGCCGTCTCGCCCGACTGCGAAATGAAGAGCGAGAGGCCGCCCTTCTGCAGCGGCGGCTCGCGGTAGCGGAATTCCGAGGCGATGTCGATCTCGACGGGAATGCGCGCGTAGCGCTCGATCCAGTAGCGGCCGACGAGACCGGCGTAGTAGGCCGTGCCGCAGGCCGAGATCGAGATCTGCGAAATGTGCGCTGGATTGATGCCGAGGTCGGGCAGCACCACGCGGCTCTCGACGAAGTCGATGTAATTGGCGAGCGTGCGGGAAATCACTTCGGGCTGCTCGAAGATCTCCTTTGCCATGTAGTGCTTGTGGTTGCCCTTGTCGATCAGCATCGAGCCGGCGCTGGAGCGCACGCGGGCGCGCTTCACCTTCTTGCCGGCCGCATCGTAGATGGTGGCGCCGGCGCGGGTCAGCACCGCCCAGTCGCCTTCCTCGAGGTAGGTGATGTCGCTGGTGAAGGGTGCGAGCGCGATGGCATCGGAGCCGAGATACATCTCGCCCGTGCCGTAGCCGATGGCGAGTGGGCTGCCCTGGCGCGCGGCGATCATCAGGTCGTCGTGGCCCGCGAACAGGATAGCGAGCGCGAAGGCGCCCTTGAGCTGGCCGAGCGCCATCTTCGTGGCTTCGACGGGATCGTGGCCATCGTGCATGGCATCGGCGATGAGATGGGCGATGACCTCGCTGTCGGTATCCGTCTCGAAGCGGTGCCCCTTGGCGGAGAGCGTCCGGCGCAGCTCGGCGAAGTTCTCGATGATGCCGTTGTGAACGATCGACACGCCCTTCGACATGTGCGGGTGGGCGTTGTTCTCGGTCGGCCGGCCGTGCGTGGCCCAGCGCGTGTGGCCGATGCCGGTGTGGCCCTGCAGCGGCTCCTTGGCGAGACGCTGTTCGAGGTTGCGCAGCTTGCCTTGGGCGCGGCGGCGTTCGAGATGGCCGTGCTCGAGCGTGGCGACACCGGCTGAATCGTAGCCGCGGTACTCCAGGCGACGCAACGCATCCACGAGATCATTGGCGACCGGCTTGGTCCCCAGAATGCCGACGATGCCGCACATGTTCGTTGCCTTTCGTGTGTCCCAGCGCCGGGCTGCCTCGGAGGCCAATAGGGGCGCGGTGCGAGGGGCCGATTGTCTCTCAACCGGCCCGGAGTATGCCCCTAGGGGGTAAGCCAGTTCGGCCTCGGCCAGCAATTCAAGTTCTGTTTCCGGGCTTTGCCGCGGCTGTTGTTAACGCTTCGCCTTGCGGCGGGCCTTCATCTGCCGGAACTTCGCGGCCCACTGGGGGCGGACATCGAGAGGCGCGCGCTCGACGGCCAGCGCATCGGCCTCGACGTTCTGGGTAATGACGCTGCCCGAGCCCACGAAGGCCCCGTCGCCGATCTTGACCGGCGCCACGAGGGAGGAATTGGAGCCGACGAAGGCGCCCTTGCCGACGTGGGTACGGTGCTTGTCGAAGCCGTCGTAGTTGCAGAAGATCGTGCCGGCGCCGATGTTGGCGTTCTCGCCGACGAAACCGTCGCCGATGTAGGCGAGATGGTTCGCCTTGGCGCCTTTTTCCAGGGTCGCGGCCTTCACCTCCACGAAGTTGCCGACGTGCACGTCCTCGGCGAGATCCGCGCCCGGACGCAGCCGTGCGAAGGGGCCGATGCGGGAGCCCCTGCCGATGCGCGCACCGACGATGTGGCTGTTCGCCAGAATCGTCACGCCGTCCTCCACCACAACGCCAGGCCCGAAGAAGACATTGGGCTCGATGATCACGTCCTGGCCGAGCTTGGTATCGAAGCTGAACCAGACGGTCTCGGGCGCGATCAGCGTTGCCCCCTCGGCCATCGCCTTGGCGCGCATGCGCTGCTGGAAGGCGGCTTCGGCCTCGGCCTGCTGGGCACGGGAGTTGACGCCCATGGCGTCCTCGACGGAGCCGACGTGCACGCCAACCGCGCGGCCCTCCGCGCGTACGAGGGCGACGGCATCGGTGAGGTAGTACTCGCCGGCTGCGTTCCGGTTCTCGATGCGCTTCAGCAGACCGACGAGGTCGGGCATGCGGAAGGCCATCGCGCCGGCGTTGCAAAGCTTCGCCGCGCGTTCCGCTTCGCTCGCGTCCTTCTGCTCGCGGATGGCCGTGACGTTGCCCCCCGCGTCCCTCAGCACGCGTCCGTAGCCAGTTGGGTCTGCCGGCTCGAAGCCCAGCACCGCGACGCCGGCGCCCGCTTCCAGAACCCCGACTAGCGCCATCAGCGTCTCGGCGCGCACGAGCGGCGTATCGGCGAACAGGACGGCGACGTCGCCCTTGTGCGCGGCGATGGCGTCGGCGGCGGCCAGCACCGCGTCGGCCGTCCCGGCCTGCGTCTTCTGCTCGAACAGCGCAATGCCCGGCATTTCCTTCTCGGCCAGCGCTCGCACCGCGTCCTGCCCCGGGGCGACGACGAGTGCCACCTTGCTCGCCCCGGCCGCCTTGGCCGTGGCGAGCACGTGGCCCAGCATCGGCCGGCCACCCACCGGGTGCAACACCTTCGGCAAGTGCGAGCGCATGCGCACCCCACGCCCGGCGGCGAGAATTACGATCAAGAGTGGCGCTTTGGTCATCTGGGACAGATCCGACGTCGGGCCGGGCGGCGATAGCGTTCCGTTATCCGGCTGTCATGCAACGAGTTTGGCCTTTCCCCTAGAGCACAGGGCGGCCCCGCGTCCAGCCGGCCACAGCGTATGGCGCGCCTGCGACATGTCCACAATCTAGCACGCTGCGGCCGGCCGGCTCGCGTTGACCTTCCATACCGGCTCAGGCGAGCCTAACAGTCGATTCGGATCGCATTCGTCGGGCGTAGCGCGGCCGGTCTCGTTGGTGGCTTAAGCGAGAAGGGCGCCCAAGTCATGGCAGCACGTAGCACGCAGGCCTCCCGTTCCGGGGGCTTCTTCAAGCTCTACATGTTCATCTGGGCCGTGGCTGCGGCTGCGGCGCTGGCCTATCTCGCCTCGCTCGCCACCGCGCCGGACTTGTCCAAGTCCGTCACGAAGGAAGCCCAGGCCGAGGCGGAGCAGCCGCTGCGGCTGGCGTCCCGTGCCCTGTCCGAGATCGGAACCGTGCGGCGGACGGTCGGCGACATGCAGCGCGACATCGCCCAGATCCGCGACACGCTGACCGAGCGCGACGCCACGGAGCGACAGACGCAGTCCCGCATCGCCGCGCTTGAGGAGAAGGTGACGTCCCTCCCGCCGTCGACGGCGCCGGTCGCCGCGGCCACGCCGCCCGCAGCACCTGTCCCGAAGCAGAAGGCCGCCGACAAGGCCAAGGCGAAGGACAAGGCCGCCCCAGAGGCGCGGTCGACCTCGCGCCTGTCGCGTGTCGAGGGCGAGGAGAAGGACGGACCGGATGACCCATACGCGCAGCCGCGTGTCGAGACGGGCAGCCTCGCCGGCCAGGATAGCGAACAGCCGGCCGCGGCCACGCCACCACCGCCCGTGCAGCCCGTCGTGACGTTCGGCGCGCCCGTCGTGACGCCGAGCAAGGGCAAGGGCTCCGGCTTCGCCGTGCAGATCGGGGCTGGCTCATCGGTTGATGCCCTGCGTGCGACCTGGAAGCAGCTCCAGAGCAAGCACGACAACCTGTCGGGCCTCGAGGCCCGCGTCGTCGCGCCCAAGGCCGAGGGCGGCAAGTACCGGCTCGTCGCGGGCCCCTTCGCATCCAAGGCCGATGCGGAAAAGGCCTGCACCGACATGGGCGTAGGCCGGACCGGGTGCTTCTCGACCTCGTTCCACGGCGATCCGCTCTGATCCACGCCGCGGCCCCATACACCTTGCGGTAGCCCTTTCGGCAGCCTAGCTAGGCGTCGAAAGGTTTCCCGGGTGGATCTCACCGACTTCCAGTTCCAGGCGACGAGCGCCCTGCGCAGCGCAGGCCAGCGCCTCGCCGACCTGATGACGCCGACCGTGCGCCTCGGCGTGACGGGCCTCGCGCGCTCCGGCAAGACGGTCTTCATCACCGCGCTGGTGCGCGCGCTGCTGACGGGCGGCCGACTGCCCTATTTCGCGGCGATGGCCGAGGGCCGCATCGAGCGCACGTTCCTCGAGCCGCAGCCCGACGACGCCATCCCGCGCTTCGCCTACGAGGAGCATCTGGCCGATCTCGCGGGCGATCCGCCGCGCTGGCCCGAAAGCACCCGGCGCATCAGCCAGCTCCGCATCACCATCACCTACCAGCCGTCGAGCGCGCTATGGCGTGCGTTGGGCCCGTCGCGCCTGCACGTTGATATCGTCGACTACCCCGGCGAATGGCTGATCGATCTCGCCCTGATCGAGGAGAGTTACGAGGGCTGGTGTGCCACGGCGCTGAAGGACGCGCAGGCGCCGCATCGCGCCGCGGCCGCCAAGGACTGGCTCGCCTTCATGCGCGGGCTCGATCCCGCGGCACCGGCGGACGAGCAGGTCGCGCTCAAGGGTGCCGAGCTTTTCACGCGCTATCTGCAAACTGCACGATCGGGTGATCCGACCCTTGCTGCACCTGGTCCGGGACGTTTCCTGCTTCCGGGTGACCTTGCCGGCTCACCGCTGCTCACGTTCTTTCCGTTGGCACTCGGCGAGCGCCGTACGGGCGCGCGCGGATCGCTGCAGGCGATGCTGGCGCGCCGCTTCGATAGCTACAAAAGCCACGTCGTGAAGCCGTTCTTCCGCGATCACTTCGCGCGCATCGACCGGCAGATCGTGCTGATGGATGCCTTGAGCGCCATCAACGCGGGGCCGGCAGCGCTCGATGATCTCAGCGCCTCCATGGGTGCCATCCTGCGCGCCTTCCGGCCGGGGCAGAACACATGGCTCTCCTCGATCCTCGCGCATCGAGTCGACCGGATCGTGTTCGCAGCCACCAAGGCCGACCATCTGCATCACGCGAGCCACGACCGGCTCGAAGCCGTCTTGCGCATGCTGGCGGACGAGGCGATCGAGCGCGCGGAAGTCGCCGGCGCCGGCGTCAAAGTGATGGCGTTGGCCGCCCTGCGGGCGACGCGCGAAGCCGAAGCCCGCTCGGGACGCCAGATGCTGCCCGTCATCGTCGGCACACCACTGCCCGGCGAGCGCGTCGGCGGCAAGACCTTCGACGGGCGCACCGAAGCTGGCATTTTCCCGGGTGATCTGCCCGAGGATGTCACGGCGTTGCGCCGGCCGTCATCGGGTTCGACACAGCTCGTCGAGTTTCCGCGCTTCCGTCCGCCGCGCCTGTCGCTCGAGATGCCTTCCGGCGAGGCGCCGCCCTTCCCGCACATCCGCCTCGACCGCGCGATCGAGTTCCTGATCGGAGACCTGCTGCAATGAGCGACGCGCCGGAGCCGCGCAAGCCACGCGTGTTCACGCTCGATGATCCCGCACTCGTGGCCGAGCCCGAGCCGGTCGACCCGCCGCCGGCTTCTGCGGCAACGGCGCCCGACGCCGACCTGCCCGTCGTGCGGCCGACGCTGTCGGACCTCGCCGAGCGCGGCATGCGCTGGGGCTCGATCCTGCTCTCCGCGCTGTTCGGCGCGGCGGTGCTTGGTGCTGCAACCTGGTTCTATCGCCTCGTCTCGGTGGCCCTCGAGCGCGAGGACTGGGTCGGCTGGACGATGAGCGGCCTGCTCGTCGTTGCGGCCTTCGCCTTTCTCATGATCGTGCTGCGCGAGATCGTCGGCTTCACGCGGCTGTCGCGGCTGAACCGCCTGCGCAAGGACGTGGCGGAGGCGACGGAGACGCAAGACGCGGCGCGCGAGAAGCGCGCGGCGCTGCGAATCGCAGCGCTCTACGCCGGACGGCCCGAGACCGCGTGGAACCTGCGCCGCTTCCGCGAGTACGCGCGCGACGTGCACGACCCCGGCGAACTGCTGACGCTCGCCGATCGCGAGATCGTGGCGCGGCTCGACACCACGGCGCGGCAGCTCGTGACGCGATCGGCCAAGCGCGTCGCGACCGTGACCACGCTGTCGCCGCTGGTGCTGATCGCGGTGGGCTATGTGCTGGTCGAGAATCTGCGGCTGCTCAGGATGCTCGCCACCGTCTACGGCGGCAGGCCCGGATGGCTCGGCGTGCTGCGGCTCGCCCGCCTCGTCGCGGGGCACATGATCGCCACGGGAGGCCTTGCCCTGACGGACGATCTGCTCGGGCAGTTCCTGGGACAGGATATCCTGCGCCGCCTGTCGCGGCGGCTCGGCGAAGGCGCCTTCAACGGCGCGCTGACGGCGCGTGTAGGTGTCGCGGCCATCGAGCTGATCCGGCCCTTGCCGTTCCTGGCGAGCCGCCGGCCACGGGCGCGCGACATTCTCGCCGACGCGCTGAAGCCGATTTTCAAGGGAAAAGACGCGGAGCCCGCCGCCCGGCCTTGAGGAATGAGTCTGATTTCATGGGAATAAGGCAAGGCTGCGCGGGTGCGCCGCCCTGCCGAATGGCTGGAGTAGTCCGTCGCGCCGTCAGTGACCGGCGGCGCGCTGGCTCAGATGCTTGTTGAGCTCGTCCTGGATGCTGACGCTCTGGCGGCGCCAGTCCTGCCGCTGCTGCGGATGCCCGTGCATCGCGTATGGATCGGACGGCGGCAGCGAGCCGAGCGGCGCGAACAGGTCGCCGGGCTTCGGCAGGGCGCCGAGGCGGGCTGCAAGGCTCTGCAGCTCCTTCAGGATCGCGCCGCGGCGGGCTTCATGCTCGGCCGAAAGGTTGCGCACGTCGTCGAGCAGCTTGTGATCGGCGCGGCTGAGAGCGTCGCCCAGGGCCATGATCAGCCCCTGCTCGTTCTTCGCCAGCTCATTCATGCGCAGGCGCATTTCCTCAAGCTCTTGAGCCAAGCTCGTCATGTCGGTAAGTCCCCCTCCAGCCGAATCTGTCTGCAAATAACTATGGCATTCCCGGGCGAGAAAATCTTCTGTCCGAAATCACCGCCCTCGAGCTCGGCCCCTCATCCTGTGGAAAGTGCAACTGGGCAACGCTCGGCTCAAACGCGCAGACTACCGGAGCGTGGGTAAGCCGATTTGGCCTTTGTGTCAGCAATCGGTTATGAATGAAGGGCCCTGCAACCACCCACTGTGGCCGAACGGCCGCCATTCCTGTAACCGAGCCTAAAACGAGAGCAGCGCCGCATGTTCGTGACCTTCTTCCATGAGCTCAAGGCGGCGAAGATTCCGGTCACGCTGAAGGAATACCTGACGCTGATGGAGGCCCTGCAGGCCGACCTCGCCGACCGCAACATCGAGCACTTCTATTATCTCTCGCGTGCCTCGCTGGTGAAGGACGAGCGGCACCTCGACAAGTTCGACCAGGTGTTCGGCCACGTCTTCAAGGGGCTCGAGCTGATGAGCGATGCGGTCGAGGCGCAGATCCCCGAAGAGTGGCTGCGCAGCCTGGGCGAGCTCTATCTGTCGGAGGAAGAGAAGGCCAAGATCGAAGCTTTGGGCGGCTGGGAAAAGATCATGGAGGAGCTGAAGAAGCGCCTCGAAGAACAGAAGGGCCGGCACCAGGGGGGCAAGAAGTGGGTCGGCACGGGCGGCACGTCCCCCTACGGCGCCGACGGCTACAACCCGGCCGGCGTGCGCATCGGCCAGAAGACCAATCGCAACAACCGCGCCATCAAGGTGTGGGACAAGCGCGAATACAAGGATCTCGACGACACGGTCGAGCTCGGCACGCGCAATATCAAGGTGGCGCTCAGGCGCCTGCGGAAATTCGCCCGCGAAGGCGCGCACGACGAACTCGACCTCGACGGCACCATCAAGGGCACCGCGCACAAGGGCTACCTCGACATCCACATGCGGCCCGAGCGCCGCAACACGGTGAAGGTGCTCATGTTCTTCGACGTGGGCGGCTCGATGGACTGGCACATCAAGACGGCGGAGGAGCTGTTCTCGGCCGCGCGCACCGAATTCAAGCACCTGGAATACTTTTACTTCCACAACTGCCTCTACGAGTTCGTGTGGAAGGACAATGCGCGCCGCTGGACCGAGCGCACGCCGACCTGGAAGGTGCTGCACACGTACCCCAGCGACTACAAGGTCATCTTCATCGGGGATGCGTCCATGAGCCCCTACGAGATCCAGGTGCCCGGCGGCTCCGTCGAGCACATGAACGAGGAAGCCGGCGCCACCTGGATGAGCCGCGTCACCGACGTCTACGAGCACTGCGTGTGGCTCAACCCGGTGCCGGAGAACCACTGGAGCTGGACGCCCTCCATCAAGCTGATGCGCGACCTCGTCGGCGGCCGCATGTACCCCCTCACCCTCGAAGGCCTCGACGGCGCCATGAAAGAATTGATGCGGTAGGGGGCTGAGCGGGGGCCGCGCGCGCCCGATGCCTGTCGCGCTACAGCAAGCGCCCCGAGCACCGGCCATACGACCGCCGCTCCCGCACTGCATTGTCAAGATTTCTTGACACCATAGCTGTCAATCCATCAGCATACTTAGGCGCTCCAGCCTTATTCACGATCTCGGCTGACCGGCGCAGCGCTGACGCAGCCATCGGAGACGCTCGATGCCCCGCAACATTCTGATCCTGGGCGCGTCATATGGGTCGTTGCTGGCGACCAAACTCCTCATGGCAGGGCACAACGTAACCCTGGTGTGTCGCGAAAAAACCGCTCGGCTCATCAATGCCGAGGGGACCGAGGTGCGGCTGAAACTGCGGGGCGAGGAAAAGCACCGGGCGATCAGATCGAAAGGCTTGCCGGGCACCCTCGATGCGACGGCACCGTCGGATGT
>RXJK01000272.1:3624-5265 GCA_003963125.1 Hyphomicrobiales bacterium | reverse complement strand
GATCTCGTCGCCCTGGCGATGCAGGAGCCGCAATACGTCAATCACACCATCCGCGTTTTGATGGTTTCGATTGCGGAAGCCAGGTTGCCTTGCCTCTCGATCATGAACATGCCGCCCTTGGCATATTTGAAGAGGATCCCCGCGCTCAGAGGCATGAACCTAGACGACGCGTACACCAATGCGCAGGTCTGGGAGCGCTTCAAACCGGAGTTGATGTCGCTCTGCTCGCCCGATCCGCAAGCCTTCCGGCCGCCGACGGAGCCTGCAAACATCCTGCATGTCGGCCTGCCGACAAACTTCAAGGCCGCGACGTTCGAGGATGAGGCTCAGAACGGTCTGCTCCGGGAACTGGAGGCCGACATCGAAGCAATCCGTCTCGATGGTCACGACGTGCCCGTGAAGCTCAAGGTGTACGGCTCCCTGTTCGTGCCCCTTGCCAAATGGTCGATGCTGCTGACGGGGAACTACCGTTGCATCAGGCCGGAAGGCCCCCAGTCGATCCGCGACGCCGTCCATCGCGATCTTGCACTTTCCAGATCGATATACGAGCACGTCGACGCCGTGGCGCGTCGGCTCGGTGCGGACGTGAATGATCAGGTCCCCTTCGAGAAATACGCGCAGGCGGCCGAAAGCCTTCTCAATCCGTCATCGGCCGCGCGCGCGGTGGCGGCGGGCGCACCCTTCATCGAGCGGGTCGACCTGCTGGTGAAGCTGATTGCCGATCAACTCGGGATGCCGAACCCCGAGATTGATCGAACCGTGCAGATTGTGGACCAGAAGCTGAACGATCGCATTGTTACCCACGGATCGGGTTGATGCGTTCAGCGGCGGATAGGTTCGAGTTGGTCGGGGAAGGCTTTACGGGAGGAGATCGATGAGCACGGTGAAAAGCGCGCTGGCGCAGAAGCGAGGCGATCTGATCCATATTCGATCGAGCGACATGATCGTCGACGCCTTGTGCCGGATGCGCGACAACCGGGTCCGTTCGGTGCTCGTGATCGACGACGGCGTGCTCGTCGGGATCGTGACCCAGGGCGATTGTGCGATCAAGGTGCTGCTGCCGGGGCTCGATGCAAAGCAGACCCCGGTGGGCCAGGTGATGACCCGCAACCCCGTCACGGTCAAACGCGACGATCCGCTGGAAGGCTGCATGGTCATGATGGCGGAGCGCGGGTTTCGCCATCTGCCGGTTGTGGAAGCGGGAAAGGTCGTAGGCATCATCTCGATCGGGGACGTCGTCAAGGACATCATCAGCGATTTGAAGCTGAACGTGAACGACCTGATGAACCTGCTGCTGACGGACGACCACGGAGGCTGACAGACATACACGCCGTGTAGCCGGAAAGGCTGGCGCGCTGCGCGTTCTCAGAACACGGCGTGGTCGCCCCGCTCGACGGAAGCCTCGCCGCGAACCACGCGCGCGTAGAAATCGAACAGGGTCTCGGTGCCGGTCGAGGGCGTCGCGCTCGGGTCATAGCGACCGGTTGCTGGGTCCCAGAC
The DNA here is from genome assembly GCA_003963125.1 of Hyphomicrobiales bacterium. GTDB lineage: Bacteria > Pseudomonadota > Alphaproteobacteria > Rhizobiales > Hyphomicrobiaceae > AWTP1-13. The sequence goes on along the minus strand of RXJK01000272.1, from coordinate 3,765 downwards.
CAACATGGACTGCGTCGCATAATAGCGTCCAATCCGCGCCAATTCGGCCTTCTCGGCAAAGACTGGCGCGACCCGGCCTAGGGCACTGAGCCCCCATACGACGGTGTCGAGCAGGCGCACGGGGACGTGCGTGAAGCGCGG
>RXJK01000272.1:0-3574 GCA_003963125.1 Hyphomicrobiales bacterium | reverse complement strand
GCCCAGCAGGTGGAAAAGATGCTCGCCCTGCTGTCGCGGCGTGATCGCGTCCCCCGGACCGCCGATCGGCAGAATGCGATTGTGCCGGCTTTCGTCATCGAGACAGTCGGCGAGATAGTGCGCCAGATCCCCGTCGCTGATCGGTTTGCACGCCGTGAGTATGCCGTCGCCGAAGAGGAGGAAAGGCCTGCCGCGCTTCACGCGCTCGACCTGCCCGGAAAGCGATTTGAAAAACGCGGTCGGCCTGACGATGGAGTAGATCAGCCCGGACGTCTCGAGCGCCGCCTCGAAGGCGAGCTTGGCCTGCTGGAATGCCAGGAGCGGCTTTTGCACGCAGATCGCGGACAACAGGATGAACTGCGGGATACCTGCGTCACGCGCAGCCGTCAGCGCGTGCATGTGGGCCTGGTAGTCGATGGCCCAGGCATCCCGGGGCGCGCCCGTGCGCGAGGCGAGGCACGAAACCAGCGCATCGAAACGCTCGCCGCGTATGCCGTCACGCGCGAGCGACGCGGCATCGGTGACATCGCCGAAGCGGAGAACGGCCCCGTCGAGCGGTGCAGCGGGCTTCTGGCTGGTGCGCGATCCGCCCACACCGGCGGCGGGTCGCACGAAGCAGACGATCTCATGGCCACGCTGCAGCAGCGCGCGCGCCGTCGCCTGACCGATGGTGCCGGTGGCGCCCAGTAACAGAAGGCGCTTCGATCCCTTCGCGCGGGCTCTGCATGGGCTGGCCGGGGTATCGTGTGTCATGGAATGCTTTGGCCCAGACTAGCGCTGCAAGGAGTAGAGGTTCTAGCTCGATCTTCGGGTCAGTTCGGGCGGCTCGCCGTGGTGCTGTTATCGTCTGGTGCTGATGGTTGATGGCCCCCCGCCCGGTCGCTAGACGTCCCGAAGCAGGGCGCCCGCCACGTAGGCGAGCCAGGCGGCGATGAGCCAGCCGAAGGCGCCCAGCACCAGATAGGTCAGCGCCTTGCTCGACAGCGGGGCTGCGGTGGCACGGCGCAGGCGCACCGCCGTGCCGATCACGCCATCGGCCATCAGGGCGACGGCGGCCAGGGGGACGACGAGCAGGCTGGCGGCGTGATAGCCCGCCACGCCGGTGGCGAGGATCGTGATGAAGGCCAGAAGCCGCGCCATTCGGGTCCGCGAGGTGGTAAATCGGGTGGGAAATCAGGTTCCGGTTACGCGCTTGCCATTGACGGGGCTCATTTTCTAGGCACAGTGCCGGAATCCACGAGGGGTGTCATGCGATTCAACCTCAAAGATTTCGGTGTTGCCACGGCGCTGGCCGTCGCAGTCGGGCTGTCGGCTTGCGGAAGCAACCTCGGCGGCACGACGTCTTCGCTTGGCGGCAGCGACGGCAGCGGGCAAGGTGTCAGCAGCCTCACGGCCGTGTCGCCGCCCGATGCGCCGCCCGGCATCACCAACGAGAGCCCGATGGCACGGCCGGCCTCCGTCGCGTGGGTCTCCGCGCGCGCCAAGCGCTGCGCGTTCTTCTTCGATCCGGAGAAGGTGCGCACGGCCTATTTCGCCTACGAGGCGCGCCAGCCCGGTGCCGACACGGCGAAGATCCAATCGGTGTACGACAACACCTACAAGTTGATCCTGGCGAAGACGACCTCGGACGAAGCCTACTGCACCGAGAAGCGGAATTCCGACATCAAGGCCGACCTCGGCCGGGTGCTCGCCGCGGACTACACGCCCAACCTCCCCAAGCCGATGATGGTCGCGAACTGCGGCATGTTCGGCTGCGGCAAGGAGCAGGGCAAGTTCGAGGCGAAGGAGTTCTTCAAGGAGCAGAGCAAGAAGACCGGCTTCTAGGTCCATTCACGTTCCGTTAGGCATATTTCAGCGGGCTCGCGTCGAGAGCGTGCCCGGAACACGTGGCATTTACGGCTGACGTGGCATCTTGCACCGCGTCCGCCAGATTGCCCTGCGCGGACCTTCGGGATCGCGCATGGTGGCCAACGCATCACCTCATGACGGGATGACGGGATCGCTAGCCGCTGGCGCGCCGTCGGTGCCCTTTGCTGCCGCTTCCTCTGGCCTGATCGTTTCCATCGTTCGCACGCGCGCGCAGTTCGACGTGCTCGAAGCCGACTGGAACGCGCTGTTTGCGCGCTGCGCCAAAGGCGCCCACGTCTTCCAATCGTTCAACTGGAATTGGCACTGGGCCAACGTCTACCTGGCCGAGGCCGACAATTCGCTCGCGCTGATCGCTCTTTATCGCGGCGACAGGCTCGTGGCGCTGTGGCCGCTGCAGGAAGCGCGGCTTCTCGGCGCGCGCGTGCTGGAATGGATGGGCGCTCCCGTCAGCCAGTACGGCGACATCCTGATCGATCCCGATGAGGACGCCCGCGCCGTTCTCGAATGCGGCTGGCGTACGATCACGCAGGATCTCCGCGTCGACGCGCTCCATCTGCGCAAGGTGCGAGCGGACGCAAACGTACTTCCCCTGTTGCAGACGCAGCGCAGCCGGATCGCATCGCGCAGCGAGGCGCCTTTCCTCGATATCGCCAGCGCGCCGGATCTTGCCACCTACGAGACGCGCTACAGCAGCAAGACGCGCAAGAACCGACGGCGGCTCGCACGCCGTCTCGCGGAGGCTGGCGCGATGCGCATCGAACGTCTGGCCGATGGTCCGGATGCAGCCGAGGCTGCACGCGCAACCGTTCTGTTGCGCAGGGCGACGCTGCACGCAACGGGTCGCGTATCCCCCGCGCTGGACGATGCGCGTTACGCCCGGTTCTTCGCCGAAGCGACCAGCGGCACGAAGCCGTGCGGTTGCCGCGTCACGCGCATCCTGATCGACGGCAAGCTGGTGGCGTCCGCCATCGACGTCACGCAGCACGGCGCTCGCGCGGCGCACATGATTGCACACGATCTCCAGTACGAGGCCTGCGGACCTGGCGTGACGATGGTGGGCGATTGGGTGCAGGCGGCGTTCGAGGATGGCATCGGCGTTCTCGATCTCCTGGCGCCGGCGCATTCCTACAAGTGGGACTGGGCGGATTCTTCCGTCGACGTCGCGGATCACGTCGTGGCGACGTCGTGGATCGGCCGCAGCATGGTCGTGCCGTATCTCATCGAAGTGCGCCCGCGCTTGAAAAACGCCTGGGAGCAGCTCGCGCAATGGCGCGCCGGCCGGCAAGCCCGCGGTGATCGCGCCCCCGCCTGCGACGGCCGCGCCGAGGCCAATGGCTAGATCCGTTCCGGCCTGCGCACGCCACCTCGGATAACTCACCGCACCTCAGTTGCGTCCCCGGAAAGCGCGCAGCGCTTGTCCGGGGTCTTGCCCGGTTGCGGTAGGTTCGACCCGTCAAGGTCCCGGACAGCCGTGCAAGCGCACGGCTTCCGGGAACGCATTAACGGACGTGTTTTTGGCCCTGGGTCCCTGTGTGTGCGGTTTGTGGTTGACTGGGATCGGGCGGTAGACCGTTGGGTCCTCGATCGTTCGAGATCGAGAGCCGGCTTTGTCCCCGCCCGACTGCAGATATCAACCTGAACAGTTGCACGAGGCCGCTCGCAACGGACCTCGCATCACAGGGACAGGCCCCATGACCCTAACAGA
>RXJK01000374.1:16096-28071 GCA_003963125.1 Hyphomicrobiales bacterium | reverse complement strand
CCGCCGGTACCAGAAGGTCAGCGCCTCCATGCCGAGATAGGCGCCGATCCCCGCCGCGAGCAGCATGGCCTCGCTCACCGCGTAGCCCCAGCGCTCCACGACGAGCGCGAAAATGGTCGGTGAGAGGGCGGCCAGGACCAGGTACGGCGTCGCCAGGATGCCGAGCACGACGCCGTAGCCCTTGGGCCCGAACAGGGCGAGCGGGACGGCGCCGCGGATGATCGTCACGAGCCCGTTCGCCACGCCGAACATGAGGATGAAGCCGAAGGCCAGGGCAGAACTTCCGCCGGCAGCCATGAGCAGGGCGAACGAGGCCGGGATCAGCCCGATCGACACGCGGCCGACGTCGAGCGCGTGCCAATGCCGGGCGAGGAACAGATCCCAGACGCGCCCCGCCACCTGCGCGAAGCCCTTGAGCGAGGCGAGGAACACCGCGGTTCCTGCCGCAAGCCCGGTGGCTTCGAGGATCGGCACGAGCTGCACGGCCATGGCGCCGAACACGATCGCCGTCAGCGCCGAGACGAGCCCGAACAGCACCATGGCGATAATGCGCGCGGTGCCTTCGAGCGGCGGCAGAGAGGTCTGGGCAGAGGCTGCGGCAGCGGGAGCTGCAGGTTCGGCAGCCGGTGCGCCGCGCTGGCCGAGGGCGAACAGCGTCAGCGGGATCGTCATGAACAGGTTGATCGCGGCGAACACCAGCAGCGCGGTGCGCCAGCCATAGGCGTTGTTGAGGGCATGTCCCAGCGGCCAGAAGGCGCTCGACGCGAAACCGCCGTAAAGTGTGAGGTAGGAGATCGCGCGGCGTCCTTCCGCGGGCAAGGCCTGCACGATCGACGGGAAAGCCGCGTCGTAGAGCGTCATGCGCATGCCGATGCCGAGGAACGCCCACGTCGCGAGGTAGGCGACGGGGGTCGTCACCTGCGAGAGAATGGCGAGGCCGAGGCCCAGGAGCAGGGAGCCCAGGGCCATCACGTTGCGCCCGCCGCGCATGTCAATCAGGCGGCCGATCCAGGTGGAAATCACGCTGGAGGTGAGGAGGCCGATCGACAGCCCGCCGAACACCAGCGTCTGGCTCCAGCCCATATCCGCGGCGATGGGCTTGCCGAGGACGCCAAGCGCGTAGAGAGAACTGCCCCAGGAGATGATCTGGGCCACGCCCAGCGCGCCGATGGTCTGCGTGACCGGGCTGCGGACGAAACCTTTCACTGCCGCGATCGCCGCCACCTCCGCAATTCCTTTGCTTCCTAACCGCGCTCCGCCTCAGGCGTCCCCGCGCTTCGCCGGATCGATCCATTTCTCGAGAGACTGCGCGCTGTTCGCCCCATATCCAAGGCTGGCGTAGAAACCCAGGACCTTCTCGTTGCCGCTGCGCACCAGGAGGTTCACCATCCAGATGCCCTTCGATTTGAGCCACGCTTCGGCCGCCGCCACAAGGGTGCGTCCGTAACCTGTCTTTTGCAGATCGGGCCTGACGCCGACGTAGTACATCGTCCCCCGGTGGCCATCGTGGCCCACCATGACCGCGGCCACGATCTCGCCGTCGGCGAGGCCCACGAGGACATCCGAGTTCTCCTTGCCGCGGGCGAAGGCCAGATCGTTGTCGGGGTCGTTCCAGGGCCGCGTCAGGCCGCAGGCCGTCCAGATGGCAATGACGTCCTTCTCTTCGCCGGCGGCGATGGGACGGATGGTCAGGGCGGGTGGTGGCATGTGCGCCGGCTCCGGATGGGTTGCCGGAGACGCAATAGATCAATCTCGGCGCTTCGCAAATGCTTCAGCGCGGCAAGGACAATGGCTGGCCGGCCAGGGCCGACGCGTATGCAAGGTAGGTCGCACAGGTCCAGCCTGCCGCGAACAGCCAGACCAGCCCCGTCGCGATCGAGGCCGGCAGAAGCAAAGCAGCGACGACGGCCGCGAGTGGCACCGACTGCATCATATGGGTCGCCAGGAAATGCGCCACGCGCAGATCGCCGACGTCCAGGCGCCAGCCGGTCACCGGCATGCGCGCGACGTCCGTCACCACCTGCCCCACGGCCGGCGACAGCCGGGCGCCGATGGTGAAGCCAGCCACCAGCGTGAAGATCGTTCCGCCGAGGAAGCCGAGCAGGATGCCGTGGCGGACCGGCAGGCTCAGCCGGGCTCCCTCGTCCCAAAACGCGATGATGCCGATCACGGCCGCCGTGCACGTGATGACCACCGCCGCCGCCGCCATCAGCTGGTAGAGCGCGGCATAAAGCGGGCTGCCGAGGTTGAAATGCGAGTGCTGTCCGCGCGCAGCCTGCAGCGAAATATAGGCGATCTCAAAGGCGCAGCACGCGAGGCAGGCGAGGGTCGTCCAGACGAGGATGGGCCAAGCCTGCCGCTCTGGGCTGAGGAGCGCGACTACGATGCCGAGGGTCAGCACGTGGACGGCCGTGGCGATGAGGAACTTGATGGGTTTTGACCATACGGGGACGCCATCGAGCAGGCGCTTGTCCATTGCCGCTACGGCCAAAGCCACCAGGAACAGGACGAAGAGCACGGCCCCAGCCAACAGAAGAAGCCGATCCGGTCGCGCCCACATGCCGTTTTATCCCCCCGCGTTGAGCAAGCGGGGAACGAGATGTGATCGGCGCAGGATCACGAGGGCCGACCCCGCCGGGATCAAGCCCTCGTGAATTCAGTTCAGCGTCGCCGCTACTCCGCCGCCTGCCGGTGCGCGGCGAGAGCGTGGTCGGCGAGACGCCCTGTTAGTTCCGCCAGATGGTGGAAGCGGGCGGTGAAGGTGCCCACACCCGCCGTCGCCGAGCGCAGGTCGACGATCAGATCGCCGATCTCCGTCTCCGGGATCTGCGCCTTGATCACGTCCCAGCCCGGCCAGCCCTCGCGGGCATCGAAGCCCAGGATCTGGCCGCGGCGCTGCGGGATCATGCCGTTGACGCGGGCCGTGGCGTCGTTGGGCACCGCGATCTCGACCTCCATAATCGGTTCGAGAAGGACGGGATCGCACTTCGGCAGCCCTTCGCTCATGGCGAGCCGGCCGGCCTGCCTAAAGGCCATGTCGGAGCTGTCGACCGAGTGATAGCTGCCGTCCGTCAGCGTCACACCGACGTCGACGACCGGGAAGCCGCCCAACGGGCCGTGCTGGAGGTAGTCGGCGACGCCGATCTCCACCGACGGGATGAACTGCTTCGGCACCACGCCGCCTGCGATCGTGTCGTCGAACTGGAAGCCAGAACCGCGTGGCAGCGGCCGGATCTTCAGTACCACGTCGCCGAACTGGCCGTGGCCGCCCGACTGCTTCTTGTGGCGCCCGCGGATCTCGATGCTCTTGCGGATGGTCTCCTTGTAGGGGACCTGGCGCGGACCCGTCGAGACGTCGACGCCGTATTTGCGCTGCAGCCGCTCCAGCGACACGCGCAGGTGCATCTCGCCCTGCCCCCAGAGCACGAGCTGGTGCGTGTCCTTCACGTGGTCGAGACGCAGGGAGGGGTCCTCCTCCATCAGCTTGGCGAGGGCGGCGGTGAGTTTCACCTCGTCCTTGCGGTCCTTGACGCCGATGGCGAGCGCATAGACCGGCTGCGGCGGCTCGGGCACGGCGACCTGGATGCTGCCGCCCTTGTCGGCGGAGATGCATTCGCCGGTGTGAATGCGCTCGAGCTTGCCGAGCGCCACCGTGTCGCCCGCCTTGCCGGCGGAGCGCTTCTTCACGTCCTGGCCGAGCATGGAGAAGGCCGATGCCGCCCGCTCCTCGGCCTTGGCGCCCTGCACGGTCGTACCTTCGCCGAACTCGCCCGCGAGAACGCGAACGAGCGACAGCTTGCCGCCGTGTGCCGTGTGCACGGTCTTCAAGACCTGCCCGGCCGACTTCGCATTTTCGAGCTTCAGCCGCCGCGCCGTGCGATCGACGAAGGGGGCTTCGTGCCTGAGCGCCTTCAACAGGCGCAGGATGCCGTTGCCGTTCTCTGCCGAGCCCAGCAGCACGGGCACGATCAGGCAGTTCTGCATCTCCTCGACGAGGTCCCGGAAAACCTTTTCGCGATCCGGCTGACGGTCACTGAGGAGCTGTTCCATGAGCTCGTCGTCGTAGTCGGCGAGCGTCTCGAGCATCTTGAAGCGCGCGTCCGTCTCGCGCTCGCGGACGCCGGCCGGCATCTCGATGACCTCGGCGTTGTTCTGCTTGTGGTAGACGAAGGCGCGCTCGAGGGCGAGGTCGACGAAGCCGGTCGCCGTGCCGTTTTCCCATATGGGGATCTGCCGCAGCACCAGCGGCTTCGTGCTCGCGGGCTGCAGGATCGGCAGGATGTCGCGCACCGGCGTATCGAAGCTGTCGATCTTGTTGAGGAACAGGAAGCGCGGAATGCCGCGATCTTCGAGCTGCTTGAGGATCAGTTGCAGGGCCGGAACCCGCTTGGGATCGGGCTCGCACACGACGATGGCCGCATCGCACGCGGAAAGAGCAAGTGCGCCCTCGTGCTGGAATTCGATGGAACCTGGACAGTCGATGAAGGTGAACTTGTCGCCCAGGAACGTCACGTCCGCGACGTTGACTTCCGTGCTCATGCCATGCGCACGGGCCTCGGGGGATGCATCGCCGGTCGTGTTCTTGTCTGCGGTTCGGCCCTGCCTGCTCACGGTGCCGGTGCGCGCGAGGATCGCCTCGAGCAGCGTCGTCTTGCCGGAGAGGAAGGGCCCCACCAATGCGATGCAGCGGGAGCTACGGGCGGTTGTTCCACCATTCTGCCCCATGATGTCCTCCTTTGCGCTCAGGCAAGGGGGATCGGAAGCTCGCGCGCCCGCGCCTGAGCTTCCGGGGCGCGTGCATTGATCGTGCACCCGTCGCGGTCTGGCGCGCAAGCGGGATCGACGGGAAAACGACGGTCAGCAGAAATTGGTGGGCAACGCAGCATGGATGCATGGCGGCGCAGCGCAATGTGCCAATTCGAGGCAATTCACGTGCGAAAGAGATTGATTTGCAGCCAATTTCATCTTGCAGCCGCGAAACTGAACTGAAATATCGCGAAATAACCCTTGACCGCGGAACTCTGCGAAACACTAAATATGAGGATAGAAAGCTAGGGCTGCAGGAACGTCAGCGCGAGCACGAACGTTTAGCTGCCGGGTTCAGTTACGAGTGGCAGTGTCATGGGTATCGAAACACTTCAGAGTGCAGCGCGTGCGGCGGGTTTCGCGATGGCGAGTTCGGACGAGCCGTTGACGGAAGCCCGGCGTGAGACGGAGCAGGCTTGGCTGCCCAAAGCGCAGCTGCTCGCCAAGGAAGCCGCGCCAGAAGCCGACAAGACGCCGGCGTTCGGCGAGTGGATCAAGGGCATGATCGGGTCGACGGGCCGCGCGCCGGCCTGATCCGGAATTTTGCGGGCAGTTTCGAGGCGGTGCACCGCGTGCGCCGCCTTTTGCTTGTCCGTCGCCTCTATCTTCAGGGCGTGAGCGCGCCGACGACGGCCGCTGTCATCAGCGTGGAAAGAGTGCCTGAAATCACGGTCTTGGCGCCCAGGCTCACGATCTCGGCGCGCCGCTGCGGCACCATCGCCACCATCCCGCCGACGAGGATGCCGAGGCTGCCGAGGTTGGCGAAGCCGCACAAGGCATAAGTCATGATCAGGCGCGAGCGGGGGCCGAGCACGTCTGCCGACAGCGCGCTCATCTGCAGGTAGGCCACGAACTCGTTGAGCACCGTCTTCACGCCGAGGAGCGAGCCGGCGGCGGCGCACTCGGCCCATGGAATGCCGATGATGAAGGCGAGCGGGGAGAACAGCCAGCCCAGGATCTTCTCGAACGTCAGGCTGATGCCGAAGGGCGAAACGACGAAGCCCAGCACCTGGTTCGCCAGCGCGACGAGGGCCACGGCGACCACCAGCATCGCGGCGACACTGACGAGGAGAGAGATGCCTTCGCGGGTGCCCTCCGCGATCGCGTCCATGCTGGAACTCGCAGGGTTCTCGATGACGATGTCGCCGTCTTCCTTTTCTACCGGCTGCGACGTCGGCATGTCCGGCACCATCAGGGCCGACAGCATCAGGGCGGCCGGGACCGAGATCACGCTCGCCACGATGAGATGGCCGGCGGCACCCGGCACCACGGGTTCCAGGATCGTGGCGTAGAGCGCAAGCACCGTGCCCGCGACGCCTGCCATGCCGGCCGTCATCGTCGCGAACAACCCGCCGCGCGACATCTTCAGGAGATAAGGGCGCACAAGGAGGGGCGCTTCGACCATGCCGACCAGGATGTTGGCCGCGGCCGAAATCGCCACGGGCCCGGTGACGCCCAGCGTCTTCTGCAGCACGCGACCCGTGGCGCGCACGACCGGCTGCAACAGGCCCCAGTGATAGGCGAGCTTCGACAGCGCGCTGATCAGCAGGATCACCGGCAGGGCCTGGAAGGCCAAAATGAAGCTCGCTTCGGGCCGCACCGTCTCGAAGGGCTGGGCGCCGCCAGCGAGGTAGCCGAAGACGAGGCGCATGCCGGTGTTGGACGCCTGCTGCAGCGCGGCGACGAGGCCGCCGGCCCAATCGAACGCCGCCCGGAACAACGGGATGTTGAGCATGGCGGCGGCGATCACGATCTGCAACGCGAGGCCCGCCGCTATGGTGCGCACGAGAAACGAGGCCTTGAGGCTCTTGCGGCTTTCGCTCAGCGCGTAGGCGATGAGAGGAATGAGGAGGAGGCCGACCGCGCTCTGCACCTGCAGCATTCTGACAAGCCCCGCCTCGACCTTCGATTACCCCAAGGGAAGCAAGTGCCGGGCCGGTGACATGTTCGTTTCGTCACGGCACCTGGAATTGTTCCCCCAGGAGGTGCCGTCGGCTGCGTTCCCCGCGCCTACCTTAGAGCATCTTGCCGCCGGCCGCGAAGATCCCGCCGAACACGATCACCGCCGCGATGACAAGGCAAATCAGCGCCCGGACACCCGTGCCGGGGCCGATGACCGCCTCGGGCGCGTCGACGTAGTCGCCCCGCGGCTTGGTGCCGGTGACCATCGCGCGCACCAGGGGATCACCCTTCAGGACGCCGTAGGCGATGTTGACCAGGATGTGCACCGGGATCAGGGCCAGCAGCACGAAATAGAACCAGCGCCCATGCCAGTGCGTGACGGCCTCGCGCGTTTCCTCCGACACGAGACGGTAGAGCGGCCCGGCCGTCAGATCGTTGTGTTCCACGCTGAAGAGCCCGAGGCCCGCCTGCACCGCGACCGCGCTGAACAGGGCGAGGATCATGTAGGAGCCCATGGGGTTGTGGCCCAGATAGTGGCGCGACCGACCCCGCAGCACGTCGAGCCCGTAGCCCGCGGCCGTCCACGGCCAATTGAAGAGATGCGACAGCCTCGATGTCGAGCCGCCGAATATCCCCCACAGGAGCCGGAAGACGAGCAGCACCAGGATCGTCATGCCCGTCCAGCGATGGATCTTGAGCGTGAAATCGCCGATGGCCTCGCTGTAACGCCAGCTCGCCCAGGACATGAAAATGGCGGCGACGAGCGCCCAATGAAAAAGGCGCGTGGGAAGGTCCCACGCGCGCACTGTTTCTGCGCCCGCAGGCCGGGCCGATGGCGTCTCGGTTTGCATGTCGGGCCGGCCTTCGGGGCTTGCGAACCTGTCTCAGTTCGGCTTGCGGTAGGCCTTGTGGCAGCCGCCGCAGTTGGACACGACCTTGGGCCATTCCGACTTGAAGCTCGCCTCGTCCTTGATCGCGGCGGCGGCGGCCTTGGAGTCGGCGGCGAGCTTGTCGAACTTGGCCATCAGATCGGCCTTGTTCTCGAATGCAGCGGGGAGCGCATTCGTGTCACCCGTCTTGGTGTCGTCGCCAAACATGCCCTTGAGCTTGATGGCGCCGTCCTCAAAGGTCTTGAGAGAGGCCTGCACCTTGGCGGCATCGAACGGCGCGTCACCCTTGGCCATGGCGCCGGGCTCCTTGGCCGCGCCTCCGAAGCTCTTCAGGACTTCCTTGCGGGCGGCGATGCCGGCGGCGTTCTGCGCCATGACGGCCGTTGCGCCGAGCGCGACCAGGGATGCGACGGCAAGAATTCGCAACATCAGGACAATCTCCAAGGTGGTGTGGTTCGACGGATTATGGTGGATCGTTTCACTGGGCCTTCCCAAACGGTGGACATGCCTGTCTGGTTCTGGGGCATGACCTCTCGAGGAGTGCGCGGGCGCATGCGGTCTCGACTGAAGGCGTCAGTGGGGCGTTTGGACGTCCACGGCGATTGTTACCGGCTCTGCTCGCGCTACGCCCATAACTTTTTCGCTATCGGATAGTGATCCGGAGCGCTTCGCTACAGCGAGATTGTCAGCCCCGGCGTGCGGCCGGCAGAGTGCCGCTGCTGCCGCAGGACGCGTGCCCAATCTCGAGGCAGGCCTGCTGGCGCGCGTGGGCGAGCATGTGGCTGCCCATCATCCAGGTGCCCACGCACACGATCATGAAGGCGAGCACCAGGGCCGCGCCCTGACGCAGGCCACCGCGTTCGGGCTTGGGATCGCTGCGGGATTTCGATCGCGCGGGAGAAATGGGCGGCGATGCGACCCGAACGGGCCTTGTTCGCACCTCGGGCATGCGGCCGTTCCGCCGACGCCATTCATCGATGTAAATGACGTTCGCAGGCTCGCCCATGATCGACACACTCACTGGTCCACGCGACGATGAGTGTGCCATTGCGAGCCTCTTGCGTTCAAGCTCCGCTGCGCGCGCGCACGCGATATTTTCGCGGCCTGCGGATATCGTGCACGCTTCGCGGATGTTCGATTTCCTCTTCGCAGCCGCGAAGAGGAAGTCCTTGCGGCGTCAGGTTTGCGGCGGCTATGGTCCCGGACATTCGATGCCGGAGGAAACAAGAAAATGAGCGGGCCTGTTCCCGTCGTGCGCACGCTGCAGCCTTTGCGCGAGATGGTTGCCCGCTGGCATCGCGAAGGATCGGCGGTGGGCCTCGTGCCGACCATGGGTGCGCTGCATCGCGGTCATCTCGAACTCGTGCGCGAAGCGCGCAAGCGCGCGGCGCGTGTCGTCGTCTCGATTTTCGTCAACCCGACGCAATTCGCGCCCAACGAAGACTTCGATCGCTATCCGCGCGACGAGGCCGGCGATCTGGCGAAGCTCGCTTCCGTCGGCTGTGACGCGGTCTGGTCGCCCGAGCGCAGCGTGATGTATCCGGACGGCTTCGCCACGCGCATTGTGCCGGCCGGGGCCGCCGAAGGCCTTGAAAGCGATTTCCGCCCGCACTTCTTCGGCGGCGTCGCGACCGTGTGCTGCAAGCTCTTCACGCAGGTCGGGCCGGACGTGGCGGTGTTCGGCGAGAAGGATTTCCAGCAACTCGCCGTCGTCAAGCAGATGGTGCGCGACCTCAACCTGCCGCTGGAGATCGTCGGCGCGGAGACCGTGCGCGAAGCGGATGGCCTCGCCATGAGTTCGCGCAACGCGTACCTGAGCCCGGGCGAACGCGCGATCGCGCCGGCGATGCACCGCGTGATCACCGAGGTGGCGGACAAGGTGCGCGGCGGCGCCGACATCGCCGCGACGGAACGCGCGGCCTCCGCGGCGCTGACCGAGGCGGGCTTCGGCAAGATCGACTACGTCGCCGTGCGCGACGCCATCTCGCTCCAGGTGCCGGCGCCCACTTCCCGCGCCAGCCTGCGCGTGCTCGCGGCCGCATGGCTTGGCAAGACGCGCCTCATCGACAACGTGCCGGTCTGAGCGGTCAGTCGCGCCCGGCCTACCCTGCACCTAATTTTTCTCCACGCAAATCCAGGCTCGAACGGGCGCTTTTCACCGTGCGTCTTGACATGCAACCAAATGGTTGCATATTGTGTTCATGGACGATGTCTTCAAAGCCCTGGCCGATCCCAGTCGCCGCGAGCTTTTGGACAGACTGCGCATCGAGAACGGCCAGACGCTCGGCGACTTGTGCCGGCGCCTGGACATGACACGGCAGGCCGTCAGCAAGCATCTCGCGGTGCTCGAAGCGGCCAACCTCGTCGCTGTCGTCTGGCAGGGGCGGGAGAAGCTGCACTACCTCAATCCGGTCCCGATCCACGAGATCGCGGAGCGGTGGATCGGCAAGTTCGAGCGCTCGCGGCTCGACGCGCTGGCCGACCTCAAGCGGGCGTTGGAAGCCAAACCAGGAGATGACGAATGAGTAAGCCGCGTTTCGTCTACGTTACCTTTATCGCCACGACCCCCGAGAAGCTCTGGCAGGCGCTCACCGATCCCGAAATGACGCCGCTGTATTGGTTCGGCTACACGGTGGATGTGCGCGGCAAGGCCGGCGCGCGCATGACGGCGCGCGATCCGTCGGGCAAGCTGGTGCACGACGACCCCATCATCGAGAGTGACCCGCCGCATCGTCTCGTGTACGCCTGGAAGTCGCTCTACGACGAGTTCAAGGACGAGGGCCCATCGCGCGTCACGTTCGAACTCGAACCGAAGCCCGGTCAGGTGAAGCTTACCGTCACGCACGAGGAGTTCGAGCCCGACAGCCGGATGTTCCCGCGCATCAGCCAGGGCTGGCCCGCCGTGCTGTCGAGCCTCAAGAGCATCCTGGAGACGGGGAAGGCTTTGCCGTCGACGATGGCCAAGGCAGACGACCACGCTGCCAAGGCGCGCGCATGACGTCACGCGAACGCTTCAAGCCTGGAACGGTCTACGTCACGTACATTGCGGCGGCGCCGGAGGCCGTCTGGCAGGCGCTCGTCGATCGCACGTTCACGCAGCAGTACTTCTTCGGTTTGTCGATCGACATCGAGCCGAGAACGGGCGGCGCGTTCCGGCTCCTGATGCCGGACGGCAGCGCGCACGTGACGGGAGACGTGATTGCGTGGGAGCCGCCGCGGCGCCTCGACGTGACGTGGCAAGTCGCGGGGATGAAGGGGTTCGATGCGCTGCCGGCGTGCCTTGTCAGCTACGAGATCGAGCCGGCGGGCGCGTGCGTGCGCCTCACCATGACGGAGAGCCATTCGTGGGCCATCCCCGAGGCCATCCTGCAGGGCGGACGATCGGGCTGGCCGCAGATCCTGTCGAGCCTCAAGAGCCTTCTCGAAACCGGCAAGCCGTTGCAGATCGAAAAGAAGGATCCGCCCGCAGGCTTTCTCGCCGCGGTCGAACACGCCGTGGCGACGAAGCCGTGGCTGCGGGAGGATCGAGGCTAGACGAACTTCAAGCCCACCTCACATGCCTTCCCGCCAGCAAGAGCCGAGATCGTTCCACTTGGGATGCGTGCGTCAGCCTCAGCGCAGCTGCCAGTAGAGGTCGGGTGCGGTGCCCATCTGGGTCAGGCCGCGCGCCTTGGCGGCGAGACTGCTGGCGATGACGGCGTGGAGATCCTTCAGCACCGACGCGCTGTCGACGAGGTAGGAGTGCCCGAAGTTGCGCGTCGAGGAAGACGCTTCGCTCGCGTCCACGGTGTCGAGGCCCTTGTAGACGAGCACGCCGCCGCTGCTTTCGCCCACGCGGCGGAAGCCGTGCACCACCTTCGAGGCCATCAGTGCGATGTCCCAGGACGAGGCGTAGATCGTGGTGCGGGTGTTCTGCATCTGCGCGAGCCGCGGCGCGATCGCCGTCTTGAACAGGTCGGCGTTGATGTCGGGCGCGGCGAGCAAAAGCTCCTTGATGTGCTTCGTGTCGTTGCCCTTCTCGACGTAGGCTTGCAGGCCGTGCCCAACGATGCGGTTGCCCATGCTGTGCGCGACGATGTAGATCGCGTCGACCGGCAGCGCCGAAATTTCCTTGATCAGGCTTTCGAACACGCCCTCGCACAGGCGCGCGGTTTCCTCGTCCTGCAGGTAGGCGCGGACGCGGTTGGCGGACGGCCAGCTGTAGAAGAAGGCGATGCCGGGGAACTTCAAGTCGTAGGACAGCTGCGCGGTGCGTAGGGCCGCTTCCTCGAAGCCCATGTTGTAGCCGTGCACGTAGATGAGCATCGCGCGCGACGACCCGCTTTTGAGCTTGTCGGCGATTTCAGCCTTGGCCGCGTTCGTCTCGATGGGCGTAAC
>RXJK01000374.1:0-16046 GCA_003963125.1 Hyphomicrobiales bacterium | reverse complement strand
AAGTGCTTGCTCGGGTCGGCGGTGCGCTCGAACTTCCACAGCGTCGGGAGTTCGATGTTGCCGGTGGTGTGGGTCGCCGGGATGCTGACGACGGTGCGGCCGAAGGTGAGGTCCGCGATGCCTTCGCGGCCGTAGGTCTCGCCGGGCGAGCGGGCGGCGGCATCGAGCTTGCGATTAGTGGCGTAGTAGGTCGTCACCTCGACGGTGTCGGGCTGAGGCCCAGAGGCCCCGACACGGGGCGCAGGAGAAGCCGATGTCGCCGCCGGCGGAGGCGGTGTCAGGCCGCGGCTCGTCGGCGCCGGTGGGGGCGGCGACGGAGGCGCCGCGCTTTCCATGCGCATGGCCCTTTTCTTGATGCTTGTTTTCGCCGCTTCGCCCGTATTCGGGCAGTCGAGCGCGAACAGAACTTCGAGCAGGTCCTCCTGCTGCCGGCGGATCTTGCGATTGATTCCGCGGGTCTCGTTCTCGTCGGCACCGACGCGCATGCTGGCCCGCAACTTCTCGAGCGCCGCTTCGATGTCGGTGCGACGCTTCTCCAGAACCGAGCGCGCCGTCTGGGCCACTGCCTGGCAATCGGGAGGAACGAAGGACTTGCCCTGGGCCTGCGCGAGGCCGGGCAAACCGGTCGCCAGCAGCGCGCATATGCCAATCGTTCGAAGTGATCTACGTCCCCAAGCGACGAGTGGCACGCTCAAGGTCGTCATCGCGTTTCCCCTGCCTTATTCACGGCGCCGCGGCAGCTCGATCGCCGCGCCGTTGCTGCGAAGCTGAAGCGCCCGAAATTGGCTTTCTTGAGACACAAGCGCATGACGGCGCCATCAGGCGTTCGGCACACGGAAGGCCGCAAAGCGCATCCCCAGATAGGAGACGCACATCGCGACGATGGAGGCAATCGCGATGCCGAGAACCGGCAGCAGATCCTCCCAGATCAGCATCAGGGCCACGAACACCATGTAGTTGACGGCGGCCGAGAACCAGGCGACGCCCGCATACCTCAGGAACTCGTTGACCGTCGGTGGCGAGGCGACGGCGAAGGTGAGCCGGCGGTGCGACAGCCAGCCCGCCACCATGGCCACGGAGATCGAGCCGAGGCGGGCGAAAATGGGATCGATGTCGAGGAACGTCGTCAGAAGCTGCAAGGTGATGGCATCGACGCAGAAAGCCACCGTCCCGGAAATCAGGAAACCCGCGCCGTGGCGTACGAGCCGCGACAGGTCAAGCCGGCCAGCCTCGTCTTTCAGCTTCATGCTGCGGCCGTCTCCTTCAGCGCCGACCAATCGAGCGCTGCCCCATCGGCAGGCCGCGACGGGCGCCAGATCCTTTGCGGCAGATCGGGATCGCGCATGAGTACGTCGTACTCCATTCTGCGCCGCTCGACGACCGGGTCGCGTGCGCGCAGGTCCGCATCCACATGGCCCGGGTGGCACATGACGATGTGCGGCGGCCGCGTCAGGGCAAAGGCTTTCTCCAGTTCGTCCGCATAGGGGACGGACAGCCGGAAGCTCGAAAACCCGGAAAATCCGATATTGGTCAGAAGTCCGCGGGCGCGGACGCCGTCGCCGAAACCGCGCGCAAGCGCATGCACCAGCAGGGCTTTGGCCAGCGGCTCGCCCCTTTCCTTGATCCTTTCGTAGTCGTCCGCGGGATCGCGGATGAGCGGCGGACGCTGAGTGTAGCGCTGCGCGACGACGTCGATCAGCGCCTGGCGCACCTGGGGCAGCGCATGGACGTGCTGGTGGCCGTCGATATGGTCCGGCGGAAAGCCGAGGCCCGCCTCGAATGCATCGAGCTGGCGGGAAATCTCGGCCGTCAGCTCCTGCCCGTCGAGAAGCCGCAGGCAGGCCATAGGGATCAACGCCTTGAGCCCGACGAAGCGGCCGCGGGGCGCGAGCCGCGGCATGCGGCCGAGGGGCGGTCCGAGCGTCAGATCGAGATGCAGACCGATCGACAGCCGGCCGCGATGTACGAGAAGGCGCTGGGCGGACGCCGGCCAGTGCGAAGACGTGACGATGACGCTGGTCGCCGAGAGCCGGCGTGCTGCGGCCAATTCGCCGATGGCCCGCGACACGCCCTCCGTCAAAGCGTAGTCGTCAGCGCAGAGAATGATCATGGCCATCGCGTTTCGCGCATGCGCTTGCGAGCATCCTGTTGCGACCTTGGACGTCCGACCCGGCGAGGCGGACGCGTCCGGGTTGGCAGGCTAAGAGCGTCGGTCGTCCATGTCGCCGGCTTCCGGGGCGACACCCATTTCCTCCGCCACGATGTAGAGCGGGCGGCCCTTCACCTCCTCGTACACGCGGCCGAGATACTCGCCGATGACGCCGAGAGAAATGAGCTGCACGCCGGAAAAGAACATGACCGATATGACGAGGGTGGGAAAACCCGGTACATCCGAGCCGAACAGCAGCGTTTTCACCAGAAACATGAGTGCGTAACCGATCGCCAGCGCCGAAATGACGAGGCCGAGATACGACCAGACGCGGAGCGGGATGGTCGTGAAGGAGACGAGGCCGTCGATGGCGAAGCGGAACAGTTTGCCGGGCTTCCAGCGTGAGCCGCCGCCGTCGAAGCGCGGGGGCACGTTGAACGGGATACCGAGCGACTTGAAGCCCATCCAGGCGAACAGGCCCTTGTTGAAGCGGACGCGCTCCCCCATCCGGTTGAGAGCGTTCACGGCCTTGCGGTCGAGGAGCCTAAAGTCGCCGGCGTTGGGGGGCAGCGTCGTGCCGCTCAACGCCTTGAATATCTTATAGAACATGCCAGCCGACAGACGGTGGGCCATGGTGTCGGCCGCGCGGTCGATCCGCTGCCCGTAGACGACGTCGTAGCCCTCCCGCCAATGGCGCAGGAACTGGGCGACGAGCTCGGGCGGATGCTGCAGGTCGGCATCCATGATCACGGCGGCATCGCCGCGCACCTGGTGGAGGCCGGCGGCCGTGGCGATTTCCTTGCCGAAGTTGCGGCTGAGCGAAATCGCCCGAAAGCGCCGGTCGCGCGTGCACACGTCGCGCAGGCGGAAAATGGTGCCGTCCGTGGACCCGTCGTCGACGAACACCACCTCCCACGGCACGCCCAGCGCATCGAGCGAAGGCTGCAATTTCGCGATGAGACCGTCGAAACCCTTCTCCTCGTTGAGCATGGGGATCACGATCGAGAGCAGACGGCACTCGCGATGGGTAGCGCGGGTTGGCGCGGCGCCGGGGGCGGGCGGGCTGATGACCTCTTGGACGGACAATTTCCTGTTCCTGGCTATCGGCCGCGGGGCCGGGACACATGCGATGGTTCGGCCGATTATCTGCCGGAATTGCGGCTGGCCCCGGCCGCACGGCGGGACCGGCGTATTCTGGCACGATCGCCCGCAAAATAGCCGTTCCTCATCAACGAGCAACAGCTGCCTTGGGGCAACGCGCGGCATGGTTGCCGGGGCCGGATCGTCGGCCGGCGGCGCCGGTGACTCTCTGCCGGGGTGTTTTGTTCAGGCCCCGGGCCTGCGCGCGGCCAGGGCCGTGTCATGAGGCCGTGCATAAAATGTAGCACAAATCAGGGAACGTCCTGTTCCGATTACAGTTGTCGTGCCGGGGCGCTCGGCCCAGGTCGGCAGCGCTGCCAAATCGGTGCGTCCCCTATACAGCCCTCGTTCATGTTCGGACCGGTAAGCCGGGAGGGTCCAAACGCTCCTGTCGATCGTTGATGCGCAGAGGGAGGAGCGCGAAGGCAAGCATGGTTCTCTGCATCGACTGACGCCGGCTGCAGGGACGCTCCACCACCCCCGGGTGGAGTGTTCGGCCCTAGGGAGATTTCCTTGCGGGAAGGAAGCCCAAATCTCTCGGAAACAACTTGTGACGCGACGCCGCTGGCACGTCGCCTTTACAAGAACCAAATTGTCGGCCCATATCCGCGCCGGCATGCCGTTTGGAGAGTTCGATGAAATCGAATGCGGTAACATCCGTAGAACTAGATCTTGATTGGACTGCCCAGACCATCCTTCCTCTGGAATTCCAGGGACGCGAGTTGCAGGTGGAAGCCAGGGCCTACCAGGGCTCGGATCCGGCATTCCAGGCTCTCGTCCTGGTGCATCGCGACAAGGATGCCAAGGAGCCCGCGAAGGTTCCGATGGTGCGCGTGCACAGCGGCTGCGTGACCGGCGACATCTTCCATTCCCTGCGTTGCGACTGCTACCCGCAGCTGCAGGCGGCGATGGACCTCATTCTGTCGAGCCCGCTCGGTGTGCTCGTGTACCTGCCCTACCAGGAGGGCCGCGGCATCGGCCTCGTGAACAAGATCCGTGCCTACGCCTTGCAGGACCAGGGCTATGACACGGTGGATGCGAACGTCGCCATCGGCGCCCCGATCGAGGCGCGCGACTACGACCTCGCCGCGCACATCCTCTTCGATCTCGGCTTCCCCGAGATCAAGCTTCTGACGAACAACCCCGCCAAGGTCGAAGCGCTGACGGAAGAGGGCGTCGACGTGCTCGAGCAGATCCCGCTCATCGTCAAGGCATCCCCCTACAACCAGCGCTACCTCAATACCAAGAAGCAGCGCATGGCGCACAAACTCTGATTTTTCAGGTGCCAACCGATAGCCAAAGGCAGTGCGCGAGCGCTGCCTTTTTTATTTCCGAGATCTTTATCGAAGTGCGGTTGTTAATTCAACTTACGACATTCCAGATCCAACAAATATAGCCGATCGAAATCGCAATTTTCGGATATTTAACTCCGGTTTTACTCCGGATAGAGATAGTCGGACCTCGAATTAACCAAGATTCGACGGCCTCCCTTTGCCGGGGCCTCCGAAAGGTTGCCGATTCATGTCCCTGAACATCAGCAAGCGGCTCTATGGCCTCATCGTCCTGTTCGCGGTCGGTTGTGCGGCGCTCGCGGCGGCCCTCATCTGGCAAAGCAATGCGCGCGCCTGGAAATCGCGCGAGCGGAGCCTCGAGCATGTCGTCGACACGGCGATCTCGATCCTGGAGGCGCACAAGAAGATGGCCGACGCCGGCCAGATGCCGGAAGCAGAGGCGCGAAAGAAGGCCTTCGAGATGGTGACGGCCATGCGCTTCAACCGGACGGATTACCTGTTCGGTATCGGCAGCGAGGGCGTGATCGTCTTCCATCCGCATGCGAAGTTCCTCAATAATGTCGTGCGCAGCAACGTCGATGCCAAGGGCCGCGAATGGGGCCGCGAAATGGCCGATATTGCTGCCCGCCTCGGCAGCGGATCCGTATTCTACGAGATCGAGCCGCCCGGTACGAAAGACCTTGTGGCCAAGCTCGCGTTCATGAAGTCGTTCGCGCCGTGGAAGGTCGCGGTGGCCGCCGGCGTCTACGTCGATGATCTGAAGGCGGAGCGAAATGGGGCGGTGCTGGATGCGGCTCTCGTCACGTTACTACTCGTTCTCACGTTGAGCCTCGTCACCTGGATCGTCGCGCGCAGCATCGCCAATCCGCTCAACCGGCTCGCTGCCGCCATGGGGCGGGTTACTCGCGGAGATGACGTGTCGGTCGCGGCCGAGGCCGCCCGCAAAGACGAGATCGGCAACATGGCCCGCTCGGTCGAGTTCTTCCAGGAAGCCGGCAAGGCCAAGGAGCGCGCGGAAAGAGACGCTGCGGCGCATCGCGAAGCCGCGGAAGCCGCCCAGGCTGCCCGCGAGCGAGAGAAAGAGGAAGAGGAAGCCCGCACGCAGGCCATGGTGGACGCGCTCGCGGCCGGCCTCGAGCAGCTTGCCGGCGGCAACCTCGTCTGCTCCATCGACGAGCCTTTCCATGCGAGCTCGGAGAAGCTGCGCAAGGACTTCAATGCCTCGCTCGCGACCTTGCGCGACGCCATGCAGCGCGTGGTCGATGCCACCCAGAGCATGCGCTCGGGCGCCGGCGAGATCTCGGCCGCGGCCGACGACCTCGCGCGCCGCACCGAGCAGCAAGCCGCCAACATCGAGGAGACTTCGGCCTCCCTCGACGAGATCGTGGCGACAGTGAAAAAGACCGCGGAAGGGGCCGTGCACGCCCGGGACGTGGTCGCCGTGGCTCGGAAGGATGCTCAGGAGACCGACGTCGTCGTGCGCGACACGGTCGAGGCCATGGGCGACATCGAGAAGAGCGCGCAGCAGATCAACCAGATCATCGGCGTGATCGACGAGATCGCTTTCCAGACTAACCTGCTCGCGCTCAACGCGGGCGTCGAGGCCGCGCGCGCGGGCGATGCCGGCCGGGGCTTCGCGGTGGTCGCGTCCGAGGTACGGGCACTGGCCCAGCGTTCGGCGCAGGCGGCCAAGGAAATCAAGGCGCTGATCGGCGCGTCCTCGGCTCAGGTGGGTCGCGGCGTCGACCTCGTGGCGCGGGCGGGAGAAGCCCTGACGCGTATTCTCGGCCAGGTCGACGAGATCAGCACGATCGTCAGCGACATCGCGGGGGCAGCGCAGGAGCAGTCCAACGGCTTGTCGCAAGTCAACATCGCGATCAACGAACTCGACAAGGTGACCCAGCAGAACGCGGCCATGGTCGAACAGTCGACGGCGGCGAGCCACAAGCTCACGCAGGAAGCCGAGCGCCTCGCCGAGCTCATCGGCGCCTTCCGCACGGGTTCGGCTCCGCATGGGCACGCCGCCCGGCGCCGGGCGGCCTGATACCTGCACACGGCATTGTTATCGACTTGGGCCGCCCATCTCGGTCTCAGGCCGCTGGCTGACCCGTCATTTGCAAGCGCCAAACCTACCCTTCGCAAATTCCCGTATTCCGGATTGGGCTATCGAAACCGAAACCCGGCTCCAAAAATAACGAATGTGAAACAATCCCCAGCTTTGAGAGCTGCGCGGGCGCCCAATCTGCTTGTTCTGGCGGCAAATTGCATATCGCTCAGACAGGCCCCACTCGACACTCGGTTTCGTCGTCACCCTTGTCTCGCGAAACAGGTATCTGACAAAGCACTTCAACGCATTCCGATTGTAGCAAGTTCTCTACACGCCGCACTTTGTCACAGGGTCGATTGGACGTCGCTCGGGTGTACTGCCCGAAAGTCAGCGGAGTCGTCTATAAGTCTCGAGTTGATCCGCGTGTCGGCAGCAGCTTGACGCACGCGCATCGACGGCAACCGCAGCCAAGATCTTTCCGTAACATCTTAGCGGCGGCCATGGCCATGCACTCTGCGAAAGGGCGTTCTGGAAACGCCATCGGAAGAACGGACCTCTTTGCGTCGAGCCTTTCGCCGTTTTCGCCCAATGCGCATGCCAACGGGCTAGTCGCCGTATGTCTTATATACTGCCTCGTGATGGGCTGGCTGCTTTTCACTTCGCATTTTCTTCCATTCGTATTCGATAATAACGAGACTTTTTCGTCCGTCATTCACGCACAGAACATGGCGTCGCTACCCTTCCGTTTGACCTTCGGGCTGACGAACGAGTCATACGGCCTGGATCCGGCAGCGCACCCTTACGTCTATACGCATCAAGGCAATTTCCCGCGGCTCTTCGCCTTCGGTCTTCTCCTTCTCGGGGCCGACACGCCGCAAGCGCAGATCGTCGCCACGACCTTCACCGTCGGGCTCGCCTCCATCGTCATGGCGTATCTGTTCGTTTCGCGCATCGCGTCCCCCTTCATCGCGCTCCTCTACTGCGGCATTCTTCTCACCGACTACATCATGAGTACCCAGTGGTGGATCAACACCTGGAGGGTCTGGCACTTCTTCCTGTTCTTTGCGTTTTGCCACCTCGCCCTGCTGATAGCCCGGTCGAGAGCGAGGTCCATCGCACTCGTCTGTGCGGGCCTTCTCAGCGCAGTCGCGGTGTACACCGAGATAGCGTTCGCCGCCTTCGTGCTCGCATTCTTCACGATCTATCTTTGCTGGCTGGCGCGGCGTTCGCCCCGGGTCTGCGTTTACGGTATCAGCGTCGCAATCTTCGGCGCCGTGCTGGGCGCGGCGGTCCTGCTCGTTCAGATCGGGGCATATCTGGGATGGGAGGGCCTGAAGACGGACTTGGCGCTCACGTTCTCCGCCCGCAATGGAGCGCCCGGGGAACAGCTCAACTCCTTCATGGACGCGGTGTGGGACTTCATGCGCGCCCATAACCTCGTATATTGGGACAACAACATTCTCTCCAGCACGCCCTTGCGGTCCCCGTGGGTGGCGATCACGCACTATTTCAGATATAATTTCCTGCCCTATTCTCCCCTGGTGACGTTCCTCTCGATTGCCGCCGTGCTCGTGCTCGTGCTGGCTCAGGCACCCACCTTGCTCAGCGCCTCGGGCCTCCCCGCGCAGTGGCGTCGCTTTGTCGTTGCAAAGCGTCTTCCACCGGAACAGGCCGTGGCGTTCGTTCTTCCCGCGGTCGTGTTTCTGATGGCCGTCCTGCTCTTCGGAACGAGCGCCTTCGGCTTCCACCATCATCAGATGCCAATGTACTCGGAGTTTCTCGTCGCGCTGCTGGCGTCGATGATCGTGGCTTATCTTTTTGCGACCGCTTCCGCGTCTCCATTCACGTTCGATTGGAGGAACGACGCGCAAGTGCGGCGCCTGAGCCTTGGCGCCGGCACCTTCCTCGTCCTCATCAGCGTGATTCATGCGAGCGGTTGGCTGGGCCCGTTCTCCTATCCGTCCACGATCATGCGCGGTGTCAGCCTCATCGCATTGGCCGTCGCCTTTCATGCTCTCTGCACAAGAGCCGGACGTCCGATGCGCCTCGTTTCGGTGTGGGGCTGCGTCGTGTTCTGCTTTGTCGTTGCCGGCCTCACGCGCCTCACGCCAGCGCTCTACGATACGTCCTTCGGAATCACGGGGGCGCTGTTTCATCTCACGTGGAAGGGCCTCGTCTCACGCCTCGGCGGCTTTTTGGTTTGGCAACTCGTCGTCTGCCTGACGATGATGCTCGGATGTATGTTGATACTGACGCGGAGCGGATCGCCGCTGGCGGCGCGGGTCTGTCGGCAATTCATGCCGATGGTTGCCGTGCTGATCGCTGGTGCGATGGCGTTCGTCGCGGCCTACGTCCTGTTCCCCGGCTACGTGTTCACCGCGTATCAAAACAGGTATTGTCCCTTCACGGTTTTCATCAATGTCATCCCGCTGGCTGCGCTGGGCGTTCTTCTGAGCGCGGGTATCATGCAGGATGCGATGTCGAGATCCACCCCGCTTGCCTTTGGGTCGGTCACGACGGTGCGCCGGCTCTCGATGGGCCTCGCCGTTGCCTGCATTGCCTATTGGGGGGCGCTCCAGAACACCTACCTGAAGGCATTCCCGGCCAACCGGCTTTCGGAGTTCTTCGCTGAGCTTCAACGCATGAAGGGCGTTTCCACCGTGGCATCCACGTATGCTGCGCCCATCGCTGCCCTCACGAAGTCCTGGTCGTACTTCGATCCCGCCTTTCTGACCGTCAGCCAGAAGTTCGACGGCCGGCGTTTCGTCATGACGCCGAGGGATGAACGCTATCTTTGGCTGGCCGATCGCGACACCAACGATGCGTATAAACAGCCCAGCCATTTCGTCTGCTGGATGCATAGCAATCTGCATGATCTCGTGCTCGGAGCAACCACGTGCGGAACGCTGCCCGGCATCAAAGCGATCCGCAGCAAGTTCCAACCCTACTTCTCGAACGTAGAAGTCTCGCGCGACAAGAAGAGGGATCTCTGGTCGATTGTCCGTTTGGACTACGAGGCACCGGGAAGTCTGCGCCGCATCTACGACGACCTCGAGGTTCGCGCGATCGTCGTCACCGACAAAGTGGCCGGGGGATGGAGGCTTCAGCCTGTCTTCAAATACGTGCATCAGGATGGCGTCCCGCTGAGGAACGTCAATTACGTCCTGGAGACGATAACCTGCCGCTTCGGCGTGGCGCGGCGTGTCAAATCCGATACGCTTACCGAAGCGGAACTCTTTTTGCCGGCGAGCTTCTCCGGCATCGCGCGCCTCGACATCGATGTCGTCACCGATGGGCTCAAGGACTCCCCATGGAAAAGCGCCGTCTTCATCGTCGGAATGTCGCAAGAGAAATCGGAAGAATGCTTTCGGCAATCCATTGCCGACGGGCTGCTTAGCAAAGCCGATCTGCTGCTCTATCTGGAAATCGATGAACGGGGGTCTCCAGACCGTTGGCTGAAGAAGCCCGCGAGCCAACTGATCTCGCCAATTCGGGCGGAGTAGCCTCAGGAGGCATCGGCGGAGCGCCCGGAGTTGGTTCCGCCTCCGATAGGCCGGTGCCACGATCGGGCTCCAATGGCGACCGCTACGCCGTTTCGCCCTGTGGCCGGACCGTCCGGCGCCGGGTGGCCCGGTACGCCCCTACAGGCTGGGCAAGACCTGGAGCCGGCAATCCTCTGCCTCTTCCGTTGACTTCGGCGGGGCCCTCGGCACAACCTGTCCTCCAAGTCCCGTAGCCGATGGGGTCGGTCCGGGCGTATCGATCCTGGAGGGACCATGCAGAAAATCGTCATCGGCTGTGCCGCCCTGGCCGCAGGCCTGCTCGCGAGCGCGGGCGCATTTGCCCAGCAATTGGCGCCGAGCCCGACGCTCGATGCCGTCAAGGCGCGCGGGGCCATCGAATGCGGCGTGCATCTGGGCCTGCCGGGCTTCTCCTTCGCCAACGACAAGGGCGAATGGACCGGCCTCGACGTTGACTACTGCCGGGCCCTTGCCGCGGCCGTGCTCGGGGATGCGAGCAAGGTGAAATTCACGCCGACTTCGGTGCAGCAGCGCTGGCCCGTGCTGCAATCGGGCCAGGTCGACCTGCTCGCCCGCAACACGACCATCACGTTCTCGCGCAACGCGACGCTCGGCGTGAACTTCCAGGGCATCAACTTCTACGAGGGCCAGACCTTCATCGTCCGGACCAAGACCAACGCCAAGTCGGCGAAGGATCTCGACGGCGCCACGGTGTGCGTCGCGGCGGGCTCGACGGAGGAGAAGAACGCCGCCGACTGGTTCGCGGAACGCAACCTCAAGGTAACGATCGTCAACTTCCAGAAGAACGACGACGCCATCGCGGCCTACGACAGCGGCCGGTGCGACGCCTACACGGCCGGCATCGGCGCGCTTGCCGGGCAACGCATCAAGCTGAAGGTGCCGGACGAGCACGTGATCCTCTCCGATCTCATCTCGAATGATCCGCAGGGGCCCGTGACGCGCTGGGGCGACGAGCGCTGGCAGCTCATCGTGCGCTGGGTGCTGAACGGCATGATCGCGGCGGAGAACCTCGGCGTGACGTCCAAGAACGTCGACGAGATGAAGGCCAACTCCAAGAGCGCCGAAGTGCGCCGCCTGCTCGGCACCGAGGGCGGCTTTGGTGCCATGCTCGGCCTCTCCAACGACTGGATGTACAACGTCATCAAGCAGGTCGGGAACTACAGCGAAAGCTACGAGCGCACCGTCGGCATGGGGTCGCCCCTCAAGCTGAAGCGCGGTGCCAACGAGCTTTGGACCAAGGGCGGCCTCCTGTTCACGCCGCCCTTCCAGTGAGCCCAGCAGGAGGCAAGTGCAGCGCGCATTGCGGGCGGGTTCGTCGGTGAGTGGCAGGCCGTGACAACGCTGTTGGCCTTCATCAACAACCGTGCGGTGCGCGACGCCTTCTGGCAGGCGGTGGTTGCGATTTCGGTCGCGGGCCTGCTCGTCTATTTCGTGCGCAATGCGTCCGACAACATGGTCAAGGCCGGTATCGCCTCCGGCTTCGACTTCCTCGGGCGCACCTCCGGCATCGACGTGCCCTTCGTGCTGACGGGCTACGTGCCGCAATCGAGCATCGCGGCGCTGCTCTGGGTCGGCGTCGTCAACACGATGCTCGTCGCCGCCGTCTCGATCGTGCTGGCGACGATCCTCGGCTTCTTCATCGGCCTCGCGCGGCTCTCCAGCAACTGGCTGCTGTCGACGCTCGCTGGGGCGTATGTCGAGTTCGTGCGTAACATCCCCCTCCTGTTCTTCGTGCTGTTCTGGTATTCGGTCGTCATCGGCGCCTTGCCCCAGCCCCGCGAAAGCCTGTCGATCTTCTCCATCGCGTTCCTCAATAATCGCGGCCTGACGATCCCCGTGGCGACGGACGGCACGGCGCTGCGCTGGGCGGCGCTGGTGGCTGTCCTTTCGCTGCTGCTGCAGGTGGCGCTGGCGCTCTATGCCGCGCGGCGGAGGCGGCTGACGGGGCGTTCGCTGCCGATCGGCTCGATCGCGCTCGTCACCGCGCTGCTGATCCCGCTCGCGGCCTTCGGCATCGCCGCGGCCCAGACGCCGTGGGAGATTCCGGCGCTGCGTGGCTTCAACTATCGCGGCGGCTTCGTGCTCGTGCCGGAGTTCGTCGCGCTGTTGGGCTCGCTCGCGACCTACACGGCGGGGTTCATCGCCGAGGTGGTGCGCGGCGGTATCCAAGCCGTGCCCAAGGGGCAGATCGAGGCTGCGCGCGCGCTCGGGCTGTCATCGGGACAGACCCTGCGCCTCGTTACCGTGCCGCTCGCGCTCCGCGTCGTCATTCCACCGCTGACGAGCCAATATCTCAACGTCCTGAAGAACTCGTCCTTCGGCGCGGCCATCGCCTACCCCGAGATCGTCAGTCTGTTCATGGGCTCCGCGCTGAATGCGACAGGGCAGGCGATCGAGATCATCGCCATCACGCTCGCGATCTACCTCGGCATGGGCCTCCTCGTGTCGCTCTTCATGGCCTGGTTCAACGCGCGCATGACGCTGGTGACGCGATGAAGCACGGCGCCCCCGTTTCCGGTCTCGGGCTGCTGCGCCAGCGCCTGTTCGCGACGCCGCTCGATGTGGCCATCACGCTCGCCTGCGCAGGCATCCTCTGGTTCACGGCCGTGCCGCTCCTCAAGTGGATGCTGTTCAATGCGACGATCACCGGTGCCTCGCGCAGCGATTGCGCCCCGGGCGGGGCCTGCTGGGTCCTGATCCGGGCGCGCTTCGATCAGTATATGTACGGCTTCTATCCGGCGGGCGAGCGCTGGCGCGTCAACGCGGCGGGTCTGCTGCTCGCGCTCGGCATCGCCATTGCGAGCTGGAAGGCCATGCCGCTCCGGGGACCGATGCTGGCAGCGGCGATCTTCGGCTTCCCGGTGCTCGGCGTGTGGCTGCTCTACGGGGGCCTCGGACTGCCCGTGGTCGAGACACGCGTCTGGGGTGGCCTGATGCTCACCGTCTTCATGTCGGTATACGGCGGTCTCCTCGCGGTGCCGCTCGGCATCCTCCTCGCGCTCGGGCGGCAATCTGAGCTGCCGATCATCCGCACCCTCTCCGTGATCTTCATCGAGTTCTGGCGCGGGGTGCCGATCATTGCCGTGATCTTCCTCGCGAGCCTGCTGATCCCGCTGATCATGCCGTCGGGCATCGGCGTCGACCGGCTGGCGCGGGCCGTCATCGGCCTCGGCTTCGTCATCGCGGCCTACATGGCAGAGGCCGTGCGCGGCGGCTTGCAGGCTATCCCGCAGGGCCAGCGGGAGGCTGCGGCAGCACTGGGCCTCGGCTATTGGCCCACGATGCGCCTGATCGTGCTGCCCCAGGCTTTGCGGATCTCGCTGCCCGCCATCACCAACGAGTTCATTTCGCTCGTGAAGAACACGACGCTGGTGCTCGTTGTCTCGATCTTCGATCTCCTCGGCATCGCGCAGGCCGCGATCACGGATCCGAACTGGGCGGGGCTCAACAAGGAATCCTATATCTTCGCGGGGGCCATCTATTGGATCGTCTGCTTCGCGCTCTCGCGCTGGAGCCGCGCGCTCGAGCGCCGGCAGGACGATCGCGCGCTGAAGCCGTCTGCGGGCTGACGCAGCTTCTGACACTCAGGGCTTGGCGCCCAACGCTTTGCGGCGCGCCTCCTGCTCCTCGATGTAGGCGATGACGAGCCGGTTGAATTCCTCCGGCATGGTCTGGGAGTGGGCGTGGCCTCCCTTCTCGGCCACCGCGAGACGGGCACCGGGAATGCGGGCTGCGAGTTCCTGGGAGAAGTAGAGCGGCGTCAGGCGGTCGTCGGCGGCGCAGAAGACGAGCGTCGGCGTGCGGATCCTGCCCAGATCCTTCACGCGATCGAAGGCGACGATGGCATCGATGCGGCTCGCCACGATCTCCGCCGGCGGGAAGGTTGCGAGGCCCTGCGCCTCGGCCGCGGCGAGCTTCTCCGCGTTGGCATTGATCCACCAGTCTGGGTGCAGGAACACCGGCGTCGCGCGCATATAGGCGAGTGCCCCGTGATGGAGCACCGTCGCCTTGCGCAACTCGAACACGCGCCGGAAGAATTCGTCGGCCTTGGTCCAGCTCGCGGAGATGATCATGGAACGCAGGCGCTCGGGGCTTTCGACGCCTAAGATCTGGCCGATGGCGCCGCCCGTCGAGTGGCCCACGAGATGCGCGCTTTCGATGCCGAGCGCATCCATGACGCCGAGGGTGTCGGCGGCCATGCGCTCGACGCTGTAGGTGATCTTCTGGTGCGTGCTCGCCCCCGTACCGCGGTGGTCGTGCACGATCACGGTGAAGCGGCGGCTGAGATCGGCCAGTTGCGGCTGCCAGTAGCTGCCCGCACCGCCCAGGCCCGCGACGAGCATGACCGGCGGACCGGAGCCGTGCACTTCGTAATGGATGTCCGCCCCGTCGATGTGGACTTTCGGCATGCGACCTCCCTCGTGCGCGTTCTTGCGTTGGGCGCTCAGTCGCGCTTCACCTCGAGCTCCGACCAGATCGTCCCGAAATACTCGTTGTAGAGCGCGTTCTTGCGGATCTGTACGGGATCGCGTTCCGCATCCGACAGCGCGATGACGTGTTCGGAGCGGATGCTCGCGGGGCGGTGCGTCATGACGATGATGCGGTCGGCCATCGTAATCGCTTCGCCGATGTCGTGCGTCACGAGGATGACGCTCTTGCCGCGATCGCGGATGATGCGCAGCACCTCGCCTTGCAGCAGCAGGCGCGTCTGGAAGTCGAGCGCCGAGAAGGGCTCGTCGAGGAGGATGACTTCGGGGTCGAAGGCCAGCGTGCGCATGAAGGCCACGCGCTGGCGCATGCCGCCGGACAGGGTCGCGGGCTTTGCGTGCTCGAAGCCTTTCAGGCCATAGCTCTCGATCAGCTTCAGGGCCGTCGCCTTCGACTGGGTGGCATCGACGCCGCGCACCTCGAGGCCCAGCACCACGTTGTCGAGGACGGAGCGCCAAGGCAGCAACAGGTCCTTCTGCAGCATGTAGCCGACGTGTCCGGTCGCACCTTCGACGCGCACGCCTTGCACGCGGACCTCGCCCTCGCTCGGTGTGAGCAGGCCGGCGATGATGTTGAAGAGGGTCGATTTCCCGCATCCGGACGGGCCCACGAGCGCCAGGATCTCCCCCTTGCGCAGCTCGAACGAGATGTTGCGGAGCGTGCGCACTTCGTTCGGCGCGCCGGCATTGAAGACCATACCCACGCCGCGGGCGTCCATCATGACGCTGCCGTGCGCTGCTCCGAGACTGGTCATCGCCGTGGCCGCTTCACTCATGGGTATGACCTACGCCGCCGTCACTTTGTCCAGGAAGCCGAGGACGACCGAATTGAACAGCTCCGGATCGGTCTGCGACATCGAATGGCCGCCGGTTTTGAAGTAGTGCGTCTCGGCGCCCGGGATCAGCGCGGCCAACTCGTGCGCGCAATGGATCGGAACGAGGTGATCATCGATGGCGCTGCAGACGAGCACGGGGCAACGCAGCTTTGCCAGCGCGTCGCCCGCCTCGTAGGCGCAGAAGGCATCGATGCGGCTCAGCAGAATATCGTCCGGCGGCAGGTGATCGGCGAAGGCCGCCTCGCCCTTCTCGATCTCGGCCATGTTGCGGCTCACCCATTCGGACGTATTGAGGAACAGCGGCATGGCACGGACGTAGGCCATGCGACCGCAATGTTTGAGCAGGTCCTTGCGGATCTCGAAGACGCGGCGGAAGTAGGGATCGACCTTGGCCCAGGCACCCACCATGACGATGCTGGCGATGCGCTCAGGATGGCGCAGCGCGACCTCCTGGGCGATGACGGCGCCGACGGCGTGGCCGACGCAGTGCACCTTCTCGATGTCGAGATCGTCGAGCACGGCGAGCAGATCATCGCCCATCAGCTTCACGTCG
>RXJK01000104.1 GCA_003963125.1 Hyphomicrobiales bacterium | reverse complement strand
CTCGAAGGCCTGCTCGTCGTCTCGATGGACCAGGCCGTGGCGGCGCCGATGGCGGCGCGCCGGCTCGCCGACGCGGGCGCCCGCGTGATCAAGATCGAGCGGCCCGAAGGCGATTTCGCGCGCGAATACGATCACGTCGTGAAGGGCGAGTGCACGCACTACGTCTGGCTCAATCGCGGCAAGCAGTCCGTCGTCGCCGACCTCACCAAGCCCGAGGACCGCCGCCTCGTCGAAGCCATGCTCGCCAAGGCCGACGTGTTCCTGCAGAACCTGAAACCCGGCGCGCTGGACAAACTCGGCCTGGGCGTTGCGGGCCTCAGGGCGAAGTACCCAAAGCTCGTCTGCTGCTCGATTTCGGGTTACGGCGAAGAAGGCCCCTACAGCCGCCGCAAGGCCTATGACCTGCTGATCCAGGCCGAAAGCGGGCTCGCCTCCATCACCGGCGGGCCCGAGGCACCGGCACGCATCGGCGTGTCGCTGGTCGACATCGGCACGGGGCTGCATGCCTACGAGGCGATCCTTGAAGCGCTCATCCGGCGCAGCGTCACGGGGCAAGGCGCCGACATCCGCGTCTCCATGTTCGATTGCATGATGGAGTGGATGGCCGTGCCGCTGCTCTTCACCGAGCACGGCGAAGCGCCCAAGCGCCGTGGCCTCGTGCATCCGACGGTGGCCCCCTATGGCGTCTTCGAGAGCGCCGAAGGACTGCCGATCCTGATATCAGTGCAGAACGAGCGCGAGTGGGCTTCCCTCTGCCGCCGCGTGCTCGAGCGGCCCGACATGATCGTCGATCCGAAGTTTGCAACGAACCCCGCCCGCATCGCCAACCGGCTGGAGATGGACGGCATCGTCGCGACGGCCTTCAAGGCCAAACCCGTTGCCGAACTCGAACGGCAATTGGCCGAAGCCGACATTGCCTTTGCCCGTGTGAACGATACGCACGCCGTCTTACGCCATCCGCATCTGCGGCGCGTGAGCGTCGGTTCCGTGGCCGGTCCCATCACGCTGCCAGCCCCGCCTGCCCGCTTCGCCGGCGAGGAACCCATTGAATTCGGAGATCTTCCCGCCCTCGGCGCGCATACCGAGGCGGTCCGCGCCGAATTCCTCGGTGGCGATTGAGGGCATCACAGTTCCACCACAGCATCCATTCAGGCTGTCGCGCGTTGTCTTTCCGTGGAGTGCGAGGCAACGCGCATGAGTGCTGTCGCGAAATGGATCGCCGAAGCCCGCCGCCGGGGCGGCAATGGGGTCGAACGCATGTCGAGCCTGTTCACCCTCGCCGCGGCCTTCGCGCTCGTAACGCTGCCGGCCGTGCCTTACGTGGCCTCGCACTGGGGCCCGAGGCCGGATCCGATTGCGGCTGCGATCGCGCCGCCGCCTGCTGCTTTGGCGCCTCCACCACAGGACGACGGCGGGGTCGTCGAGATGGTGCGCGCGAAACCCGTCGTCTCCGAGCCGGCCCCCTCGTTCCCGGTGTCGCCGACCGAGCAGGAGCGCGCCCAGATCGATGCTGCCGCCGCCCAGCAGCGCGTCGGCTTCAAACCGGCCAGCCGCGCCGACAAGCCGCCCGCGCCGCCTGCCCAAGCGGCAACACCTCCGCCACAGACGCCACAGCAGCCCGCGACCGAGCCCGAGCACTGGACCGAGGCCGAGGTCGCAACGGCCCTCAAGACGTGCGTGCAGATTTTGGGTCCCATTGCCGCCAACGTCGAGACGCTGGCACCCATCCGGCAGGACAAGTGCGGCACGCCGGCCCCCGTCGCCTTGAAGCGCGTCGGCAGCGGCGCCTCCTCCGTCGAACTGTCGCCGCCCGCCGTGATCAACTGCGCGATGGTGGCGAGGATCAGCGACTGGGTCGAGAAGGTTCTGCAGCCGGCGGCGCGGGACACATTCGGCGCGAGCGTCATCCGCCTGAACAGCACGTCGGGCTACGTCTGCCGCGGTCGCAATGGCGACATGCTGCCGAGCGGCAAGATCAGCGAGCACGCGCTCGCCAACGCGCTCGACGTCGCGAGTTTCACCCTCAGCGACGGGCGCACCATCGATGTCGGAAAGCACTGGGGCCCCACGAAGCGCGACCACAAGGCCGACCTGCCCGCGCCGCCACGCGCGCCGTTACCGGCTCCCGCGAAGGTCGGGCGCGGTGCGGCAATGGCCGCGCCGAGCGCCGAGCCCGCGAAAGCACCGGCCCCACCGGACGCAACGAGCAAGGAAGCCCAGTTCCTGCGCCATCTGCACGAGGGCGCTTGCAAGCTGTTCGGCACCGTGCTCGGGCCCGAGGCCAACGAGGCTCACCGCGAGCACTTCCACTTCGATCTCTATCCACGCAAGCACACGAGCTATTGCCAGTAGCCCGCTACGGCTGCCGGATTCACGACATGCGCTTGCAGGGCCGCGCCGAAACGGAGCACGCCCGCGCGCTCGGCCCGCCCGTGCATTTGACGAGCTTGTTGCGCGCCGAGGTCCAGTAACGGTAGGGCCAGCCGTAGCTCAGCCGCACCTGCTGGCGCCAATGCGCGATGGCCCCCTCGATGGCCGCCTTCTCGCTCTCGCGCAGGTTGACCGGATCGGCCGCCCGCGACCGACCGACGAACACTTCCTTGCAATCCTGGGCGACCGCTGTCGCAGTGCCAGCCCCCACGAGCATCAGGCCCGCAGCCAGGACGAGACCCGTTCGCGTCATGACAATCCTGCCCCTTTCCGCATCTCGGCAGGGCTCTGCTCTAGCGCTGCGGGGAGCGCGGCGCAACCCGTAGACACCCCTAGAACGGCAGCAGGAACGGTTGGCTGCGATCGAGCTTTTCCAGGATCGATGCCGTTCCACGGATCACGCATTGCAGGGGATCGGACGCCTTCGCCACCCGCATGCCGAGCCGTTCCGACAGCGTGGCGTCCAATCCGTTGAGCAGGGCCCCTCCTCCCGTCAGCACGATGCCGACGTTGGCGATCTCGAGCACGGTCGGCCGCGGCAGGTCTTCGAGCGCGCGCTCCACGAAGTCGCCGAGCCGCGCCACGGGATCGGCCAGCGCCTCGGCGATGTCGGCGGCGGTCAGCACCACCGATTTCGGCCGGCCCGATCCGATCTCGCGGCCCTTGATGTGGACTTCCGCATCCTCTGCACCGGACAGGTTGCCGCCGACGCGACCCGCCTCGATCTTGATCCGCTCCGCATTGCCCTCGCCGATGAGCAGGCGATAACGCGCGCGAACATGATTCACGATGGCCTCGTCCATGGCATTGCCGGCGAGCCGCAGCGAGCGCGTGGCGATCACTTTTCCCTCGCGCATGACGGCGATGTCGGACGTCCCTCCGCCGATGTCGAGCACCATGAAGGCGTGCGCCCTGTCGATCGGCAGGCCGGCCCCGAGCGCGGCGGCGACGGGTTCCTCCACCATCAGCACCTTGCTGGCCTTGACCTGCATCGCCGTGTCGTAGACGGCCTTGCGCTCGAGCGGCGTCGCGCCGGACGGCACGCACACGAGAATGCGCGGCCGGCGGAACCCGAGCACGCGCTTGGCCCGTGCGAGGAACTGGCGCAGCATCTCCTCCGCCGCCATGAAGTCGGCGATGACGCCGTCCCGCAGCGGGCGCACGAGTTCGATCGGTTCCGGCGTGCGCCCGTGCAGTTGCTTGGCGGCGGCTCCCACCGCCAGCATCACCCGCGTGCCGTCCTGCGTCTGCACCGCCACCACCGACGGCTCGTCGATGACGACGCCACGCCCCGCCACGTAGACGAGCGTGTTCGCCGTGCCGAGATCGACGGCAATGTCGTCGGAAAAGGCCCGCGTGACGCCCGTCAGCATCGATGTTCCTGGTCCAGCCTCGCGCCCATCTAACCCGCCCGCATGACGGGGCGCCATGAGACGAGCGTCGGCTTGCGGCGGCCTTGTGCCCGCTTGCGCACGCTGAGAGGTGGCATTCCGGCACCCGGCGGACAAGGGTTGGCCGCCATGCGCCGAATGGGTCGTCCAGCATCTCCGACAGGCGATTATTTCAGGGGCAGGAACACCTCGGCCACCGTCTCGTGCTCCGGCACTTCGGGGAACAGGCTGAGCCGCTGACAATAGAGGGGAAAATCGCGAAGCTCCTCCCCGCTGGCCGGCAGCCAGTCGCGGTAAAGGAACAGCGCAGCCGGCTCCAGGTTGTCCGTATAGCCCACGACGCGCAGCACCGCGCAGCGCCCGCCCGGGAGTTCCCCCGCCTTGATCCCCTCGGCATTGGCCTCGATCGGATCGTCCGTACCGACGCACAGGTCCACGCTGTAATCGGCGGGCAGGCGCGGCCGCGGCTCCGACCGCCACACCGTAAACGTCGGGCTTGTACTCGGATGCAGGCCGACGCGCTTGCGCCAGGCAATGAGGCGCTGGATCGAGGCGCCGAGCAGCGCCGGGTCGCCCCGATGCTCCAGGATCGCCACCCGCCTCGCCGGCACCTCCCGGATGGTCACGTCGCGCGCCATGAACGTGCGTTGCATGAGTTTGCTCCTTGCTATGTCGAGCGGCTCCAGCGCCGCCAGCCACGGTTCCCAGTGCGGCGCCTGTCGAAACGACGACGGTGATTGCCCGAACCGTTGCCGGAAGGCGCGGGCGAAGGCATCCGGCGCCTCGTAGCCCGCGTCGAGCGCGACCTCGGTGACGCTCGCGGCATCACGATAGGCCAGCCGATGCGACGCCCGCTTCATGCGTGCGAGCTGCACGTAGCGGTGCACGGAAAGCCCGAAGGTCGCCGTGAACTGCCGCTGGAAGTGGAACCTGGAGAAAGCCGCAATGCCGCTCAGCGTATCGAGGTCCAGATCCCCGTCGAGATGCCGGTCGATATGATCCAGCACCCGCTGCATCCGGGCTTGGTAGCTGGTCCGCGCTGCCGACATGATCCTCCCTCCGTGACAGCCCGATTTGCGCACGCCTTTGGCACGGTCGCTCGACCGAAATTGCGGTTCACCGTTCCGACGGGGCGCGAAAAGCCAAACGGCCTTCGAGTTGTAACGGCGCAGCAGCAGAGAGACTGAGACTTATCCACAGGCGCCCGGAATTCCGCATGTCCAATTCCGCGTGATGTTCCCATTTCGTTCCGCCTGATGTAGATGTTCTGGGCGTCTCGAGCGGCGCGGCCGGTCTTCCTCCCTGCCGCGCCAGAACGAAACGTGAGGTCTCGGTGCCAGCGCCCTTCTCGGC
>RXJK01000285.1 GCA_003963125.1 Hyphomicrobiales bacterium | reverse complement strand
CAGGCGTAGCCCCGCTCGGCCACGACCTCCAACTCGCGCTTGAGGGCCTTGGAGCTGGTGATCGTGCGCTCGGTGAAGCGGCGCCACTCGATCGCCTTCAGGACCGGCTCGCGCGCCTCGGCCGGCAGTGCCGCCAGCAGCACGCGCCCGAGTGAGATCACGTGCGCCGGCAGACGGCTGCCGATGCTCAAGTTGGCGGACAGGATGCGGCGCGAGGGCTGGCGCAGGACGTAGACGATCTCGCGACCGTCGAGCACGGCGAGTGCGCAGGATTCCTTCACCTCCGCGCGCAGGTCCTCCAGCACGCGCTGCGCCTGGCCCCAGTAGGGCAGCGCCCCGAGATAGGACATGCCGAGCGCCAGCGCGCGCGGCTTGAGCTTGAAGTATCGCCCGTCCGCCTCGCAGTAGTTGAGTTCGGCGAGCGTCGAGAGGAAACGGCGGGCGGACGCCCGGTTCAGCCCGGTCGCCAGAGCGACCTCGGCCAGCGTGTGCCGGCCCGGCGCACGACCCAACGCCTCGATCACCTCGAGCCCGCGTGCCAGCGCTCTCACGTAGCCGTCACTGTCCTTCGCCACCTTTGCCCCACATGCAACGCCATCGTGCCTTGCCAGGGTCCGCCGGATTTGCCACCCTCTCGAAAGTGAACATAATGTTCGCCTGGCGAACACTACTGTAGAGGGAGCAGGAGCATGGCACAAGCCGACTTAGGGGCCGACTTCGAGACCGACTTCTGGAAGGATGCGGCGAGCCGCAAGATCTGGGACGACATCGTGCCGGGCGAGCCGCGCAAGACGCTCCCCTACGTGCTGACGCTGGAGGCCATCCAGCTCTACTGCCGCTCGGTCGGCGAGACGAACCCGCTCTACTTCGACGAGGCCTACGCGAAGACGTCGCGCTGGGGCGGGCTGATCGCACCGCCGTCGATCCACATCCTCCTGATGTTCGCCTGCACGCCTACCGACGACTGGATGCGCAGCCCCGGCACCATCAATGCCGGGCAGAGCTGGAGCTACAATATTCCCGCCCGCCCCGGCGACACGATCCGCCTGGAGGCCCGCGCGCTCGACAAGTTCATCCGCAAGGACCGCCTGTTCGTCGTGCACGACAACGTGTTCTTCAACCAGAACAACCAGGTCATCTGCTCTGGCCGCGGCCAGACCATCCGGCCGATGTGAGGGAGAGAGCCATGACAGCCAAGAGCTACGAGACGATCGACGTCGGCGCGCGCATCGACGGGCCGTCCTTTGCCGTGTCGCGCGAGAGCATCCGCCTCTTCTGCGACGGGTCGCTCGACTACAATCCCCTGCATCTCGACGACGACTACATGAAGAATTCGTTCGGCAAGACGAACTTCGGCGGCATCATCATGCACGGCATGAACAACTTCGGCCTGATCACGCGCATGCTGACCGACTGGGCCGAGCCGCTCGGCGCCACGCACCGCCGGCTGGAGACGCGCTGGCTGAAGCCGGTACGGCCCGGCGACACCATCCGGCCCTCGGGCACCATCAAGCACAAGACCAAGAGCACCAAGGCGCGGTGGATGCTGATCGACGTCGTGGTGAGCAACCAGGACGGCATGGCGGTGGCCGTCGGGGAGGCGCTCGTCGAATTCCCGGCCGCGGCCTGATCGCGGAACGCCTGCAAAACGACAATCAACTAGGGAGATCCCGCTCATGCGGACGATGGCGCGTTTCGCAACTGTCCTGGCCTTGCTCTCGGCGAGCCTGTCGGGTGTCGGCGCGAGCCTTTCACCGGCGGCGACGCAGAGCTTCCCGCCGCCCGTGATGAAGATCATCGTGCCGTTCCCGGCGGGCGGCACGACCGACATCCTCGGCCGGCACGTGGCGCAGGCGCTGACCGAGAAGTACGGCACCAGCGTCGTGGTCGAGAACCGCGCCGGTGCCAGCGGCTCGATCGGGTCGGAGTTCGTCGCCAAGTCGCCGGCCGATGGCAGCGTCGTACTGCTGACGGCGACGCACCACGTCATCAACCCAAGCCTCTACAAGAAGCTGCCCTACGACACACAGGCCGAGTTCGCGCCCGTCGCCCTGATCGCGACGACGCCCAATGCGCTCGTGGTCTATCCAGGCTTTCCGGCCAAGACGGTGGACGAACTCGTCGCGCTCGCGCGCAAGGATCCCGGCAAGCTCACCTACGGTTCGACCGGCGTGGGCGGCGCCAACCATCTGGCGGGTGAGATGTTCAAGCAGATGACGGGCGTCGACATCGCGCACGTGCCCTATCGGGGCGCGGCACCGGCCATGAACGATCTCGTCGGCGGGCACATCCCGATGATGTTCGACAGTCTGCCGACGGTGCTGCCTTCGGCCTCGAACGGCACCCTGCGCGTTCTCGCGGTGACGAGCCTCAAGCGTTCGCCGTCACTGCCCGACGTGCCGACGCTCGATGAAGCCGGCGTCAAGGGTTTCGAGGCGATCGCCTGGTTCGGCCTCTACATGCCGGCGAGCAAAGGCGCGCCATCGCCGGCGCAGGGCCAGCTCGAAGCGGCGATGCAGGAGATCCTCGCCTCGGCGAAGATCAAGGAGCAATTCTCCGCGCTGGGCCTCGACCCCGGCACGCTGACGGGCGAACCATTCAAGGCCTTCGTCGGCTCCGAGATCGCCAAGTGGGGCAGTGTGATCGAAAAGGGCAAGATCACGATCAACTGAGGGCGAATGCGTCCCACCTGTCATGCTCGGACTTGTTCCGAGCATCCAGTGCGAGGCTTGGCGCGGCCCGTGCGGCCTTCGGCGTTGTCCCGGCCGATGGCTGGGCCCTCGGGACGAGCCCGAGGGCGACAGGGAGAGGGTTCGACGCAGGGGTAGGCAGCTGCCTGCGATCGCGGGTCTTATCACCTGTCATGCTCGGACTTGTTCTTCGGCCGTCCGTTGCATTTCTCGAAGCGTCGAAATCAACGGTAGACTTGCGTGGATGCCCGCCTCCGCGGGCATGACGGAGTATTTGGCAGCCCAGTTCGCAATCCCACCAACGTCACCCCCGCGCAGGCGGGGGGCCACGCCAGTCCGGGAGTTAGCCGCCATTGGCTATCACCCAGACCGCGCCGATCGCCTCCTCTGTCATGCTCGGACTTGTTCCGAGCATCCAGCGCGAAGCTTGGCGCAGCGCGTGTGGCCTTCGGCGTTGTCCCGGCCGATGGCTGGGCCCTCGGGACGAGCCCGAGGGCGACAGGGGGCGCTCAATGGATCGCCGGTTCGGGGACGGGCTTGCCGAATGCGGTTTCCAGGAAGTCGAAGTCGCAGCCTTCGTTGGCCTGCTTGATGTGACGGGAGAACATCCAGCCGTAGCCGCGCTCGTAGCGCGGTGCCGGCGGCCTCAGGGCTGCGCGGCGCTTTTCCATCTCGGCATCCGAAATTTCGAGGTTGACGGTTCGGGCCTCGACATCCAGCGCGATGATGTCACCCGTCTTCACCAGCGCGAGGGGGCCGCCGACGTAAGCCTCAGGCGCCACGTGCAGGATGCAGGCGCCGTAGCTCGTGCCCGACATGCGCGCGTCCGACAGGCGCACCATGTCGCGCACGCCCAGCTTCACGAGCTTGGTCGGGATGGGCAGCATGCCCCACTCGGGCATGCCGGGCCCGCCCTGGGGCCCCGCGTTGCGCAGCACGAGCACGGTGTCCTGCGTGACGTCCAGATCCTCGCGGTTGATGTTCTTCTTCAGGTCCTCGTAGCTGTCGAAGACCAGCGCCTTGCCCTTGTGCTTGAGGAAGCGCGGGTCGCAGGCGCTCGGCTTGATGACGCAGCCGTCGGGCGCGATGTTGCCCTTGAGGAGCGCGAGCGCGCCTTCCTTGTAGATCGGGTTGTCGAGCGGACGGATGACGTCGTCGTTGTAGACGGTGGCGCCGTCGAGCGCTTCTTTCCACGTCTTGCCGCTGGCCGTGACCTGGCCGAGATCGAGATGCGCGGTCAGCCGTGACATGAGGCCGAGCAGACCGCCCGCGTAGTAGAAGTCCTCCATCAGGTACTTTTCGCCCGAGGGGCGAATGTTGGCGATCACCGGCACCTTGCGGCTCGCGGCGTCGAAGTCTTCCAGGCCGATGGCGTGACCGGCGCGGCGCGCCATGGCGAGGATGTGGATCACGGCATTGGTCGAGCAGCCCATGGCCATGGCGACGTTGATGGCGTTCTGGAAGGCGCCCCGCGTCATGATGCGGGTGGGGGTGAGGTCCTCCCACACCATGTCGACGGCGCGGCGGCCGGCGGCGGAGCACATGCGCACGTGGCTACTGTCCGGCGCTGGGATGGAGGACGCGCCCGGCAGGCTCATGCCGAGTACGTCGGCAAGGCCCGTCATAGTGGAGGCCGTCCCCATGGTCATGCAGACGCCGTAGGAGCGATTGAGCCCGGTCTGCATCTCCTCCCAGTCCTTGTCGGAGAGGTTGCCGGCGCGGCGCTCGTCCCAATACTTCCAGGCATCGGAGCCCGAACCCAGCGTCTTGCCGTGCCAGTTGCCGCGCAATTGTGGGCCGGCGGGCACGAAGATCGCCGGCACGCCGGCGCTGGTCGCGCCGAGGATCAGGCCCGGCGTGGTCTTGTCGCAGCCGCCCATCAGCACGACGCCGTCGACGGGCTGCGAGCGGATCAGCTCCTCCGTCTCCATGGCGAGGAAGTTGCGGTAGAGCATGGTCGTGGGCTTCACCGTGCTCTCGGAGAGCGAGATCGCGGGCAGTTCCACGGGGAAGCCGCCCGCCTGCAGCACGCCACGCTTCACGTCCTCGACGCGGTGCTTGAAGTGGGCGTGGCACTGGGCGAAGTCGGACCAGGTGTTGAGGATGCCGATGATCGGCTTGCCTGCGAACTCGG
Source organism: Hyphomicrobiales bacterium (assembly GCA_003963125.1). Classification (GTDB taxonomy): domain Bacteria; phylum Pseudomonadota; class Alphaproteobacteria; order Rhizobiales; family Hyphomicrobiaceae; genus AWTP1-13. Next base: position 355 of record RXJK01000285.1, on the reverse strand, counting down.
CGACGTCGTAGCCGATCTGGTTCATGCGGCTGCGATGCCCGAAGGAGCGCAAGTCGTCGGGGGCGAACCAGCGGGCGGAGCGGAGCTGATCGGGTGTCTTGCGGGCGGCCATCGGGATCTCCTTGATGCGAGCCCGACATTCGCGCGGCCGGGCCCCATGTCAAGACGCGGCCCGAGATCAGTCGCTCCGCGGCCGCGGAAAAGATCTTCACCACCTGTCATCCCGGACGGTGCGCAGCACCGATCCGGGACCCAGGGCCGCAGGGGCATCCTTTGCCCCTGGGTCCCTGTGTGTGCGGTTTGTGGTTGACTGGGATCGGGCGGTAGACCGTTGGGTCCCCGATCGTTCGAGATC
>RXJK01000288.1:5287-7765 GCA_003963125.1 Hyphomicrobiales bacterium | reverse complement strand
CGTGCCCGTGTCGAAGTCGTCAGCCATGACGATGTCGGGCCCCGAGGGCTGGGCAAAATGCACGTGGCTGTCTATACCGCCGGGCAGGACGAGGCGGCCGGTCGCGTCGATGATCTCGGCCGCCGCGCCGAGATCGTCCCCGAGCGCCGCGATCTTGCCCGCGCGGATGCCGACGTCGCAGCGGAAGGTGTCGCTGGCCGTGGCGACGGTTCCCCCGCGGATGATCGTATCGAAGCGCTGCATGGATCTCCTCGGCTATGATGGCGCGCATGGAACAGCGGCTTGGGGCCGGTTACGAACCCAACATGTCGCACAGCTTCGCACCGATCGCGAGCGTCTTGCGCGCGCACGCGGGTCGGTGCGGAAGAACGGGCCAACGATAGGGCGGGACGCATGAAGGGCAAGGGTCGCAATGCCAATTCCATGGGCAAGCGCGTGATGGATCGGCTCGACGAGCTGGCGCAGATCAGCGAATCGCCCGGCATGCTCACGCGGCGCTTCCTGACACCGGCCCACGCCCGCGCCATGGACCAGGTCGGGGCCTGGATGCGCGAGGCGGGCCTGCAGGTCCGCGTCGACCCGATCGCGAACGTCATCGGCCGTCTCGAAGGCCGCAGACCAGGCGCGCCCGCCATCCTGATCGGCTCGCACATCGACACGGTGATCGACGCCGGCAAGTACGACGGCAACCTGGGCGTCGTCGCCGGCATCGAAGCCGCGGCCGCCCTGGCCTCCGTCCCGGACAAGCTCGAACACGCCGTCGAAGTGATCGCCTTCGGCGACGAGGAAGGCGTGCGGTTCCCGAGCCATCTCCTGTCGTCGCGCAGCCTGACGGGGGCGGTGCGCGCAAGGGATCTCGACGTCGTCGATGCCGACGGCATCAGCGTCAAGGCGGCACTCGGAGGCCTGGGCCTGCCGGACGGCCTCGCCGCCTGCAAGCGCGCCGACAAGGATATCGCCGCCTACATCGAGGTCCATATCGAGCAGGGGCCCGTCCTGCAGGCCAAGCGCGCGGCACTCGCAGCGGTCACCGCCATCAACGGCGCCGCCCGCATGCGCGTGCGCGTCGAGGGCATTGCCGGCCACGCCGGCACGGTGCCGATGGCCTTGCGCCAGGATGCGCTCGCCGCCGCGGCCGAAATGGTCGTGGCCGTGGAGGAGATCGGCCGCGAGGGCGGCGACAAGCTCGTGGCCACCGTAGGCCGCACGGACGTCCGCCCCAACGCGGTGAACGTGGTGCCGGGTGAGGTGCACTTCACCATCGACGTGCGCAGCCCCTCCGATGCAATCCGCATGGCCGCGCAGAAGAAGATCGCGACGGCGCTGCACAAGATCGGGAAGAAGCGCCAAGTCCGCGTGACCGCCGAGACCTATTACGAAATGCCCGCCACGAAGATGGACGATCGCATCGTCGCTGCCGTCTCGGCGGGCATCGCAGCCGTGGGACAGAAGCCGATCATGCTCGCCTCCGGCGCCGGCCACGACGCCATGGCCATTGCGCCGAAGTGGCCCGCCGCCATGATGTTCGTGCGCTGCACGGACGGCATCAGCCACAACCCCGCCGAACACATCACCCGCGACGACTCCGACCTCGCCGTCCGCGCCCTCATCGCCGCCATCCGCCACCTCGACGCGACGCTGTAGTGCCGCCCGTAACCAACTCGCCCGATCGACAGCGGCTCGTCACCCTCCCCTTTTTGCGCTCCCGGAAGCCGTGCGCCAGCACGGCTGTCCGGGACCTTGCCGCGCGCCTGTAAAACCGCAACCGGGAAAAGATCCCGGCTCTCGCTTCGCTCGGCCGGGAATGCAGAAAAGGAGAGGACGCTCGGATGAGCGCGTGAAAAACGGCTCACCCCACCGCGGCGGCGAGCGTCTTCAGCGGCGTCGACCAGCCCACAATCGCACCCTGCGCCGTGATCATCTCGATCGCCGCCGCCTTGAAGGCCGGGAAATAGCTCTCCGTCGCGTCTTCCACGAGCAGGCAGGTGAAGCCGCGATCGTTGGCCTCGCGCATGGAGGTCTGCACGCACACTTCCGTCGTCACGCCCGCGAACACGAGATGCGTGATCCCCTTCTGCTCCAGCACGTCGTGCACCGGCGTATGCCAGAACATGCCCTTGCCCGGCTTGTCGATCACCACTTCGCCGGGCAGCGCCGCGCAGGCCGGCACGAAGTCGGCCCCGGGAGAGCCGCGCACCAAGAGCCGCCCCATCGGCCCTTCCTCGCCGATCCGCAGCAAGGGATTGCCGCGGTCGCGCTTGGCGGGCGGACAATCGGAAAGGTCCGGCAGATGGCACTCGCGCGTATGGATGATCGGCCAGCCCTTTGCGCGGAACAGCCCCAGCAGGTCCACCACCGTCGGCACGATGGCCGCGAGCCGCGCCACGTCGTTGCCGAGGCTCTCGCCGAAGCCGCCGTGCTCGATGAAATCGCGCTGCATGTCGATCACGACCAGCGCCGTCTTGCCGGGCGCAAACG
>RXJK01000288.1:0-5193 GCA_003963125.1 Hyphomicrobiales bacterium | reverse complement strand
CCGTAAGGACGGGGAGAGGGGACGGACGGGTGCCTGAGGTGCGGTGGAGGCAACAAGGTGTACATCCAGGCCTCCTCAATGCCCCGCCATGTACTGACCGATGGTGTGGCGGTCGGTGGCCGAGACCGGCGAGACGTAGTTGATCTTGCCCTCGCTCATCACGGCGACGCGGTCTGCGAGCTCCAGCACCTCATCGAGATCCTCGGAAACGAGCAGCACGGCCGCGCCGCGATTGCGCTGCTCCATGATCTGGGCCCGGATGTCGGCGACCGACGCGAAGTCGAGCCCGAAGCAGGGATTGGCCACGATCAGCACGTCGACCGACCCCGACAGCTCGCGCGCCAGCACGGCGCGCTGCACGTTGCCGCCCGACAGGTTCTCGATCGGGCTTTCGGGTGACGTGGTCTTCACGCGATAGGCCTTGATCAACTCGCGGGCGCGGGCCCGCATCGGGCCGGGCGTCAACCACCAGCCGACGCTCATCGGCGGCTTGTCGTAGGCGCGAAAGGCCATGTTCTCGGCCACCGTCATGCGCGGCACGGTGGCATTGCGCAGCGGCTCTTCCGGCAATCCAAACACCTTGAACTTGTCGTAGTGATCGCGCGTCGGCACGAATTGCTGGCCGTGGATGGTGATCTGCCCGTCCTGCAATGGCCGCTGCCCCGACAGCACCTCGACGAGCTCCGACTGCCCGTTGCCCGACACGCCCGCGATGCCGACGATCTCGCCGCCGTGCACCGTCAAGTTCAGCCCGTCGATCGCCGGCAGCCCTTCCTGGTCTTCGGCGTAAAGCCCCGCGAGGTCGAGTACCGGCTTGTCGTGCGGCACCGCCTTGCGCTCGGCCGTGGCCCGGATCGGCGTATCGCCGATCATCATGCGCGCCATCTGGTCCGTCGTAAGCTCGCTGACGAGGCCGCCGCCCACGTGCTTGCCCCGCCGCAACACCGTCACGGCATCGGCGAACTGCGTCACCTCGCGGAACTTGTGCGTGATGATGACGACCGTGATCTCCTTCTTCAGTGCCATTTGCTTGAGGAGGCCGAGGATCTCGTCCGCCTCACCCGGCGTCAGCACCGAGGTCGGCTCGTCGAGGATCATGAAGCGCTGGTCGAGATAGAGCAGCTTCAGGATCTCGAGCTTCTGCTTCTCGCCGGCGGCCAGCGCGGAGACGGGCGTGTCGAGCGGCACGCGGAACGGCATCGTCTCGAGGAACGCTTCGAGACGCCGCTTCTCCGCCGCCCAGTTGATCACCGCCGGCGCATCGGCGCGATTGATGACGAGATTTTCGGCGGCCGTCAGCGAAGGCACCAGCGTGAAGTGCTGGTAGACCATGCCGATGCCGTTGGCCCGCGCATCCTTCGGGTTGCCGACCTTGATCTCCCGGCCGTTGAGCCGGATGTCGCCCTCGTCCGCGTGATAGAAGCCCATGATGCATTTGACGAGCGTCGACTTGCCGGCGCCGTTCTCGCCGAGCAGCGCGTGGAACTGCCCGGCCGGCACCTCCATCGTCACGTTGTCGAGCGCGGTGAACGAGCCGAAGCGCTTCGTCATGTTGATGGCTTCGAGCGATGGCGCCGTGGCAAGGCGCGCCGCCGGCTTCGGCATCGAGGCGTACGTGCTGATGGCCGCGGTCATGGCAGCCCCTCGATCAGCGCCGTGGAGGTCGAGACGGCGCCGAATACGCCGCCCTGCATCTTGACCATCTTGATCGCCGCGTTGTGGTTGCCGAGATCCGTGGCCCCGCAGCAATCCTCGACGAGCACGCACTCGAAGCCGCGGTCGTTGGCCTCGCGCATCGTCGTGTGCACGCACACGTCCGTAGTGATGCCAGTGAGTATGATGTTGCGGATGCCCTTCGTCCTGAGCAGCAGTTCGAGGTCCGTGGCGCAGAACGAGCCCTTGCCCGGCTTGTCGATGATGGTCTCGCCCGGCAGCGGCGCGAGCTCCGGGATGATGTCCCAGCCGGGCTCTCCGCGGACGAGGATCTTGCCGCAGGGGCCCGGATCGCCGATGCCGGCGCCGATCTGCCGCGACCGCCAGCGCTTGTTCGCCGGCAGGTCCGTGAGATCCGGCCGGTGCCCCTCGCGCGTGTGGAAGATCGTGTAGCCCTTGGCGCGCATCGTCGTCAGCAGCGCCTTGATCGGCTTGATCGGCGCGCGCGTCAGCGAGATGTCGTAGCCCATCTTGTCGACGTAGCCGCCCTCGCCGCAGAAGTCGGTCTGCATGTCGATGATGATGAGCGCCGTGTTGTCGCGGCGCAGGTCGCCGTCGAACGGCCAGGCATAGGGATCGGAGGTGATGGTCGGCATCGAGTACGTCTCTCGCGAGGGGACCTAGCGGCTCATCGACAGTTCTCCCGGCACGTCGCGCATGGCGCGCTTCGAGCCGGCCGAGGCGATCATGATCAGCAGCGTGAGGATGTAGGGCGCCGCGTTGAAGAAGTAGTAGCCGGAGGTGATGCCGATCGACTGCAGAGACGGCCCGAGCGCGCCGGCGGCGCCGAACAGCAGCGCCGCGATCACGCACTTGAGCGGGTCCCAGCGCGCGAAGATCACAAGCGCGACCGCCATCAGGCCCTGGCCCGAGGACAACCCCTCGTTCCAGGATCCGGGATAGTAGAGCGACAGAAATGCGCCGGCGACGCCGGCAAGAAAGCCGCCGGCTGACGTGGCCAGGAAGCGCACGAAATCGACGGGAATGCCCATGGCACGCGCGGCCGGCGCGCTGTCGCCCGTCGTGCGCAGGATGAGCCCCCAGCGCGTGTTCTTGAAAGCCCACCACAGGAAGATGGCGATGGCGATGCCGACGAGGAACAGCGGATTTACGTCGAGCGCCACGCGCAGCGCCGGCGGCGCACCGATCCACTCGCCGATCGGCACCGACGGCAGCCGCGGCGCCGTCGGCTGGATGTAGGGCTTGCCGAAGAAGAACGCGAGGCCGACACCGAACGACATCATGGCAATGCCGATGGCGACGTCGTTGACGCGCGGCAGGCGGCACACTGCACCGTGCAGCGCGCCGAGTGCCATGCCGACGCAGCCCGCCCCCAGCACGCCGAGCCAGGGCGATCCGGTCTTGTAGGAGGTCATGTAGGCGACCATGGCGCCGAGCACGAGCGTGCCCTCGAGCCCGAGATTGATGCGGCCCGACTTCTCGGTGATCGTCTCCCCCAAAGCGACGAACATGAACGGCGTCGAGACGCGGATCGCGCCGCCGATCATGGCGATGAGAACGGTGGCGAGCGCGCTGTCGGTCATGTGCGGGACGTGCTCCGTTCACCGGAGAAGATGGCAAAGCGGCCGTAGAGCGTTTCGGAAATCAGCAGCACGACGAAGATCAGCCCCTGCAGCACGAGCACGGAGGCGTCCGGCAATCCCATGCGGCGCTGGATCAGGCCGCCGGCAGCCGCGATGCCGCCGAACATGATCGCCACGGGGATGATCGCGATCGGGTTATGCCGCGCGAGGAAGGCCACGAGGATACCGGTGAAGCCGTAACCCGCCGCAAGCGAGGCATTGGCGCGCCCATGGATCGCGGCGATCTCGAAGAAACCCGCGACGCCCGCGCACGCTCCCGCGATCATCGAGCAGGCCACGATCAGCTTGCCGACGGGCAGTCCTTGCGCGAGCGCCGCGCGTGGGTTTCCGCCCGTGATGCGCGCCGCGAAGCCGAAAGTCGTGCGCGACATCAGGAAGTGCAGCGCGATGCAAAGCACGATGCCAGCCGCGAGCCCCCAATGCACATCAGTGCCGGGGATAGTGCCGATCATGTTGGCGTCGCCGATCGGGAAGGTCGACGGCTTGTTGGCGGAGCCGGGGTCCCGCAGCGCGCCCTCGACGAAGAAGTTCATGATAGCGATGGCGATGTAGGTGAGGAGCAGCGACGAGATCGTCTCGTTGACCCCACGCGCATGCCGCAGGTAGCCCGCAAGCCCCACCCAGAGCGCACCGACTACGATTGCTGCCGCGGCCATGACGGGGAGCAGCACGAATTTCGGTGCGACGCCAATCAACGGCAGCGCAACCGCCGCGGCACTGAAGCCCGACAGCACCAGCGCACCTTCGCCGCCGATCATGATCAGCCCGATGCGCGCCGGAATGGCCATTGCCAGCGCCGTCAGGATCAGCGGCGCGGCGCGCTGCAGCGTGTTCTGCAGCGAGAACGCGGTGCCGAAGCCGCCGCGCCAGAGCAGGCTGTAGAAATCCGCGGGGGGCTTGCCGATGAGCGCGAGGAACACCGCGAACAGCGCGCCCGAGGTCACGAGCGCAAACAGCGGAACGGCCACGTATTCCGCCGAGCGCCGCAGCCGGATGCCGAGATCGGACGCGAACTCCACCGTCTCGATCGGTGCGCTAGGCGAGGTGTCGGCAGTCGTGGACTTCTGCATCAGGTCCTGCGCGTCGCTCGGGAGCGAATTTCACCGCCGCCGGAGGCATGCCCCGGCGGCGGCGCGTGTCACGGCATCAGGTGATCGACCCGACCACGCCCTCGAGCAGGTAGTTCATGCCGTCGAGGTACGGGTCGTAGTTGTCGTAGGCCTTGTCGATGACGAGGTTGCCCTTGTTGTCCTTGAGCGGGCCGACGTAGATGGGCTTGCCGGCCTTCAGATCCGCGATCGCCGCATCGGCCGCCTTGATGGCCTCGGGCGAAGCGCCGGCGCCATAGGCCGTGTTCTGCACCATGTCGTTGTGGTAGCCGCCGGTGAGGAAGTTCGGCAGCGCCTCGCCCTTGCCGACGGTCGCGGCATAGGCCTTGTAGATCGTCTCCCACTTGTACTCGGCACCCGTGATGAAGCCCTTGGGCGCCAGCGGCGCCTGCGAGGCGTTGTGGCCGAGCGTCTTCACGCCGCGCTTCTCGGCCGTCTCGATCACGACCTTCGGACTGTCGACGTGGCAGGTGATGACCTCGCAGCCCGCATCGATAAGGGCGTTCGTCGCTTCCGCTTCGCGCACGGGCAGCGACCAGTCGCCGGTGAAGACGACCTGCACGCTAGCCTTCGGGTTCGTCTTGCGCGCGCCGAGCAGCACCGAGTTGATGTTCGACAGCACCGAGGGGATGGGCTTCGCCGCCACGAAGCCGATCTTGGCGTTGGGGCTCGACAGGCCGGCGGCCACGCCGTCGACGTAGTGCGCCTGGTTCAGGTAGCCGAAGTAGCTGCCCGCGTTGGCCGGATGCTTGTCCTTGTTCCAGAGC
>RXJK01000118.1 GCA_003963125.1 Hyphomicrobiales bacterium | reverse complement strand
TTCGAGAACCGTTTCATGCACGTGCAGGAGCTGGTCCGCCTCGGCGCCGACATCCAGCTGCACGGCGACACCGCCACCATTCGCGGCGTGCCGGAGCTGACCGGGGCGCCCGTCATGGCCACGGACCTGCGCGCGTCCGTCTCGCTCGTGATCGCCGGCCTGATGGCCGAGGGCCAGACGACGATCAACCGCGTTTACCATCTCGACCGCGGTTTCGAGCGTTTGGAGCAGAAATTGTCCCGTTGCGGCGCTGAGATCGAGCGCATCGTCAGCGGCTGATGGGCCTGTCCGCGCGTTGAAGGACCGGACGGGGTCGGCGCATCGGTGTCAATGACAACCGCTGCCCGCTCCGCTATCAGACGGGGCAAACGACCTGCCGAGACCAAGCCCGGACCTGGAATGCCAGACCTGAAGCTCATCGCCTTCGACGCCGAGGACCTTGCCGTGATCTCCGCCCACCTCCAGGACGCGGTGCTCACGGTGGGCGACATCGCGTACGTGCCGAAGGATCGCCGCTTCGTTGCGCTGGCCAACCGTTTCGACTGGATGGGCGCGCTTGCATCCGGCAAGGCCGAGGCAAAGGAGTTCAGCCGCCGGCGCGCCGCGGTCCGCATCGAGCGGGTGCTCGGCGCGCAAGTGCAGGGCCTCGATCTTGGCGACAAGCGCAAGGTGCTGTCGTTGCTCGCCATCAGCTTCGAGCCGCTGTCCGCGCCCGAAGGCCATATCACGCTGCATTTCGCCGAGGGCGCCGCGGTGAAACTCCACGTCGAGTGCATCGAAGCGGGTTTGAGCGATCTCGGCGCGGCCTGGGAAGCGGACGCCAAACCCGATCATCCCGAGGCGTAAGGCAGACCGACGCAGCGCAGGTTCGAGAAAGTCATCCGGTTCCTCATTTTCGAAATCGAGTTTCGCATGCCGCAGATCCTCTCCACCTCCGATACCGGCTTCGAAAAGGCCTTCAGCGCGCTGCTCGCGACGAAGCGCGAAGTGTCGGAAGATGTCGATACGGCGGTGCGCCAGATCATCGCCGACGTGCGCCGCGAGGGTGACGCGGCACTCGTTGCCTTCACGCGCAAGTTCGATCGCAACGACGTGACCGCCGCCACCCTGCGCGTGACGTCGGCCGAAATCGCGGCAGCGGTCTCGAAATGCGCCCCTGAAACGCTCGACGCTCTCAAGGTCGCGCACGACCGCATCACGTCGCACCACCAGCGCCAGCTGCCGAAGGACGACCGCTACACGGACGCCGTAGGCGCGGAACTCGGCAGCCGCTGGACGGCGGTCGAAGCCGTGGGCCTCTACGTCCCCGGCGGCCTCGCGAGCTATCCGAGTTCGGTGCTGATGAACGCAGTGCCGGCGCGCGTTGCGGGCGTGCCGCGCATCGCCATGGTGGTGCCGTCGCCGGGCGGCGACATGAACCCGCTCGTATTGGCCGCGGCGCAACTGGCCCGCGTGACGGAGATCTATCGCATCGGCGGCGCACAGGCGATCGCAGCACTCGCCCACGGCACGGCGACGGTGGCTCCCGTGGCCAAGATTGTCGGCCCGGGCAATGCCTATGTCGCCGCCGCCAAGCGGCAGGTTTTCGGCACCGTAGGCATCGATTCCATCGCAGGCCCGTCGGAGGTGCTCGTCATCGCCGACGCGGCGAACGATCCCGAGTGGATCGCGGCCGATCTCCTTGCCCAAGCCGAGCATGACACCGCCGCGCAATCCATCCTGATGACCGACGACAAGGCGTTCGGTGAGAAAGTCGCCGCCGCCGTCACGCGGCAATTGATCGAACTGCCGCGCTCCGCGATCGCCAGCGAAAGCTGGGCGAACTTCGGCGCCATCATCGTCCTGCGCTCGCTCGACGAGGCCCCCGCGCTCGCCGACCGCATCGCTGCGGAGCATCTCGAGATCGCCACGCGCGATCCCGATGCGCTCGCCGCCAAGGTGCGCAATGCCGGCGCCATTTTCCTCGGCGCCCACACGCCTGAAGTGATCGGCGACTACGTCTCGGGCTCCAATCACGTGCTGCCCACGGCCCGCAGCGCCCGCTTTTCCTCCGGCCTCGGCGTCCTCGACTTCATGAAGCGCACGTCCATCCTGCGCCTCGACGCCATGGCGCTGCAGGCGCTGGCCGAACCCGCGATGGTGCTCGCGCGCGCCGAAGGCCTCGAAGCGCACCGCAAATCCGTCGAGATCCGCCTCAATGCCCGGCCGTTGAGGACACCATGAAGCCCGATACGGACTTCGAGCCGCCTGTCGACCCGGCCTCCCGCGCCAAGCTCTCCAAGATCACGCTCGATCCGGCGTCAATCCGGCGCGGCAACCCGAACATCGAGCACGAGCGCGAGGTCGCGATTTTCGACATCCTCGAAGCCAACAGCTTCAAGCCCGACGGACACGATGGCGGCCCCTACACCCTCACGCTCGGCATCGTCGAGGACCGCCTGTCCTTCGCCATCTCGGAGGAACAGGGCGAACCCTTCACCTTCGTGCTGTCGCTGACCCCGCTGCGCCGGGTGATGAAGGACTACTTCCTCGTCTGCGAGACCTACCATCAGGCGATCCGCACCGCCCCGCCCTCGCGCATCCAGGCGATCGACATGGGCCGCCGCGCGCTGCACAACGAAGGCAGCCAGCTGCTGGTCGAACGCCTGAAGGGCAAGGTCGCGATCGACAACGATACGGCCCGCCGCCTCTTCACCCTCATCTGCGCGCTCCATTGGAAAGGCTGAGATCGTGGCTGCCGGCGAGAGGCCTGCCCTGCCAGGCGCCGTACTCTTCGCCTGCACCATGAATTCCGTGCGCTCGCCGATGGCCGCCGCCATCCTGCGGCATCTGGCGGGACGTCGCATCTACGTGGCGTCCGCCGGCGTGCGTGCCGGTGGCTCGGATGCCTTCGCGGCCGCGGTCATGAGCGAGATCGGCATCGATATTTCGGGGCACAAGCCGCACACGCTGCGCGAACTCAACGACACGTCCTTCGACCTCATCATCACTCTGTCGCCGGAGGCCCACCACCAGGCGCTTGAACTCACGCGCACCATGGCGGTGGATGTCGAGTACTGGCCGACATTCGACGCCACGCTCACCATCGGGCAGGGCAGCCGCGAGCAGATCCTGCAGGCCTATCGCCAGGTCCGCGACGCGCTGTTCGCCCGCATCAAGGCGCGCTTCGGCTTCGAGGGCGGTCCCACCATCTGACCTGCGGCGCCTTGGAGGCGTGGAAACGCCGTTGTGTGCACCCGGCCCTTGGCGCTCGCGGGACCGGTGGCTAGTGTCGCCGGCACAAAGCAATAGGCGAACAACAAGGCCCGGGGAAACGCAGATGGCGGCGAGAACCTTCGACTACATCATCATCGGCGCGGGCTCCGCCGGCTGCGTCCTCGCCAATCGCCTGAGCGAAGATCCCTCCGTCGAAGTCGCGCTGCTCGAAGCCGGAGGCCGCGACCTGAACCCGTGGATCCACGTGCCGGCCGGCTACTATCGCAACTTCAACAATCCCGCGATCACCTGGCAGTACGGATCGGGCCCCGAGCCGCATCTGGAAAACCGCATCGTGCCGTGGCCGCGCGGCAAGGTGCTCGGCGGCTCGAGCGCCATCAACGGGCTGCTCTACGTGCGCGGCCAGCATCAGGACTTCAACGTCTGGCGGCAGCTCGGCAACGTCGGCTGGTCGTTCGAGGACGTGCTGCCCTACTTCAAGCGATCCGAGGACCAGGAGCGCGGCGCGGACGACTATCACGGCGCCGGCGGGCCGCTCGGCGTCTCGAATGTGCGCCTCAGCCAGAACGCGATCTGCGACGCCTTCATCGCCGGCTGCGAGGCCGCGGGCATCAAGCGCAACGACGATTTCAACGGCGCCGATCAGGAGGGCGTCGGCTACTTCCAGCTCACCAACCGCAACGGCCGGCGCTGCTCCTCCGCCGTCGCCTATCTCAATCCGGCGAAGTCGCGGCCCAACCTCACCATCATTACGCGCGCGCAGGTCGAGCACCTGATTCTCGGCGGCAAGCGCGTCACGGGTGTGCGCTACGCCGAGCACGGCGCACCGAAGACGGCGCATGTCAGGCGCGAGATCATCCTGTCGGCCGGCGCCATCGGCTCCCCGCAGATCCTGGAGCTTTCGGGCATCGGCGCGCCGGCGGTGCTGAAGGCGGCGGGTGTCACCGTCGCGCACGAGTTGCCGGGCGTCGGCGAGAACCTGCAGGACCACCTGCAGATCCGCTTCATCTACAAGACCAGCATCTCGGGCAGCCTCAACGAGGTCTGGCACAGCCCCGTCGCTCGCGTGAAAGCCGGGCTCGAATGGATGATGCAGCGGCGCGGCATCCTCACCATTGGCGCCGGCGCGGTGGGCGCCTTCGCCAAGTCTCGCCCCGGCCTCGACGAGCCCGACATCCAGTTCCACTTCCTGCCGCTCAGCGCCGACCGGCCGGGCCAGGGTCTGCACCCCTTCAAGGGCGTGACGGTCACGGTGTGCCAGCTGCGCCCCGAGAGCCGCGGGCACATTCACATCACGACCGCAGATCCCGAGGCCTCGCCGGCGATCCTGTCCAATTATCTCGCTGCCGAGCTCGACCGGCAGGTGCTCCTCGATGGCATGAAGCTCATCCGCAAGGCGGTGGCGCAGAAGCCCTTCGCCCAGCATGTCGAGGCGGAATATCTGCCGGGCCCCGACGTCACGTCAGACGAGGCCCTGATGGCCTACGCGCGCGCCTACGCCACGACCGTGTTCCACCCCTGCGGCACCTGCAAGATGGGCAACGATCCCCTGGCCGTCGTCGATGCGCGCCTGCGCGTGCGCGGTCTCGCCGGCCTGCGCGTCGCCGACGCCTCGATCATGCCGACCATGACCTCGGGCAACACCAATGCCCCGACCATCATGATCGGTGAGAAGGCGTCCGACATGATCCGCGAGGACGCCAAGGCCGCTGCCCGCGCCGCAGCCTGACGGCGCGTCCGTCCCACGCCACGCTGACCTCCCGTGTGCGCCGCACGCGCATATCGCGTCGGCCGGCTGACGCCTCCTGCGCGGCCTGCTAGCATGCGCGGATCCTCTCGCGGCGGATCCTCTCCATGCAGCTCACGCATATTCGAAAGTCCGATCTCAATCTGCTCCCGGCCCTGCTCGTGCTGCTGGAGGAGCGCAGCATCTCGAAGGCCGCGCAGCGCCACCACCTGAGCCAGCCGGCCATGAGCCGCGTGCTGCAGCGGCTGCGGCACACCTTCAAGGACGAGCTCCTGGTCCGCTCCGCCCACGGCTAC
>RXJK01000404.1:28458-30583 GCA_003963125.1 Hyphomicrobiales bacterium | reverse complement strand
GTGTTGGCGAGGGGGGCCGCCATGGAGCCCGAGGCGTCGAGAACGATGAAGGCGGCCGGCTGCCCGTCGCCCGGCTGCGCGCTAGCTGTCGCTGCCGCTGCGACAAGCGCCCAGCCGGCGGCGAGCGCCGCGGCCGCCAAGACGCCGGCGCGCCGGAAGAGTTTGGCCAGTCCCGTTTCCGTCATAACTTCAGCGGCTTGCGCCCTCGTTGCTGATTGTGGGCCGACTACGGACGGCGTCTGCTGTTATTGTACTCGGGCCGGGATTGCTTTAGCGAGAACCGGAGCCCGGATGCGCACATCTAAATAGCTGTCTCCTTAGGCAGGAATTGGGACAATCGCCATGAGCCAGGAAGTCCTCGATCTGCTGCTCAAGCGCCGTTCGGTCAAGCCGGCGGCCATGGTCGCCCCGGGGCCCACGGCAGAGCAACTCGACACCATCCTCACGGCGGCCTCCCGCGTGCCCGACCACAAGAAGCTGGCGCCATGGCGATTCGTCGTGTTCGAGGGGCAGGCGCGGGCCGATTTCGGACGCGTGCTCGTCAAAGCCTGTCTTGCGGAAGACAAGGAGACGCCGTCGGCCGTGCGGCTCGAAGCGGAAAGCTCGCGGCTGATGCGGGCGCCGACGGTTGTCGCGGTGATCTCGCGGCATGTGCCGAACCCCGGCGCCCCGGAATGGGAGCAGATCCTGTCGTGCGGGGCCGCTTGCTTCAATCTGTGCCTTGCGGCCAATGCGCTGGGCTTCGGCACGGCGTGGCTCACCGAGTGGTATACATATAGCCCGCATGTGCGCGCGGCGCTCGGCCTCGCCGACAGCGAGCGCATCGCCGGCTTCATCTACATCGGCACGGCGAAGGAGCGGCAGGCCGACCGCGAGCGGCCCGCGCTCGCGCAGATCGTCTCGCGCTGGAAACCGCCGGCGCAAAGCTGATACGCAAGTTCAATCCGACAACCTCGAAGGTCTCCCCAAGTGTTCTACGAAACAGCGACGAATGCGCATGGTCTCAAGCACGATCCGTTCAAGGCGCTCGCCGTCCCGCGGCCAATCGGCTGGATCTCCTCGCTGAGCAAGGATGGCGTGTGCAATCTCGCGCCCTACAGCTTCTTCAACGCGATGAGCGAGAAGCCGCACTACGTCGTGTTCGGCTCGGCGGGACGGAAGGACTCGCTGCTCAACATCGAGGAGACGGGCGAGTTCGTATGCTCGATGGCGACCTACGACCTGCGCAACAACATGAACATGACGTCGGCGTCGGTGCCGCGCGGCGTCGACGAATTTCCGCTGGGCGAGCTGACGGCGGCGGCGAGCACGCTCGTCAAGCCGCCGCGGGTGAAGGAAAGCCCCGCGGCGTTCGAGTGCGTCTACTGGAAGACGATCGACCTGCCGAACCCGGCCGGTGATCCGACCTATCATCTCGTCATCGGCCGCGTGGTCGGTGTCTACATCGACGAGCGCTACATCAAGAACGGTCTCGTCGACACGGGTGCCATGCGCCCGATCGCGCGCATGGGCTACATGGAGTACTCGGTCGTCACGCCGGAGAGCATCTTCAGCATCAATCGCCCGAGCGCGGACGAGGCGCTGTCGAAGCTGAAGAGCAAAGGCTGAGTGCAGCGTTCGCCGGAAATCGACGGCCGGCGATCCCTGTGACGCTGCATGATCCCGGACAGCCGTGCTCACGCGCGTCTTCCGGGAATGCATGGGACAGACGGTCCGCGATCGTGTCGGGCCGAAAACGGTCCGCTTCAAGCCCTAGCGGTGCGAGCCGTTGCGGACGTCGCGCGAAGTTTCCTCGAAGCGGTTCTGGATGGCCGCGACCGTCTCCTCGGTCATCGACTTGCCGAGCTTGGACAGCTCCTCGAGCTCGGCCTGATAGTCGGAGATCGCGTTCTGGAAGAAGCCGCGGTAGACGCCCATCATGTCCTGCAGGTTCTTGCAGGAGGCGAGCTGCTGCGGCACCGCGAGATCCTCCTTCAAGCGGCGGTTGACGAACGAGACCCAGGTCTTGTTGAGCGTCGACACGTTCTCGTAGACCTTGCCGTTCATCTCGGCCATCGCCGTCAGCGCGGGCCGATTGAGCTCCATCAGCTGCTCGAAATTGAAAGCCAACGGGAAGGCGAAGCCG
>RXJK01000404.1:0-28408 GCA_003963125.1 Hyphomicrobiales bacterium | reverse complement strand
CTGCCATGCCGCATCTCCCTAACGCGATCGCTGCCGGAAAATCCTGAGGTGAAGTATGAGGCTGGCGCGCATCATCGCACGCGAAATCGATCATTGCCCCGGGCCTACCGACCCCAGCTTTGTGATTTTTCTGTGGATAAGTCCGTTACAGGTCGGGAAGTCGGCGCGGAAAAGCCGGTCCTCGTCTCACTTTCGCAGAAACGCTTCCGCTTCCTCGCGCGAGGGCAGTCCGGCTCGCGCTCCAAGGCGCGTGCACTTCAGCGCGGCGACGGCGGCAGCCATGCGCGCAGCTTCGGCGACGCTTTTGCCTTCCGCGATCATGAGCGTGAAGGCGCCGTGGAACGCATCACCGGCGCCCGTAGTGTCGGTGGGGGCGATGGCGAAGGCCGGCTGACTTCCCGACGATCCGTCGCGCTCGCGCCAGACGTAGCCGTCGGCCCCGAGCGTCACGCCGGCGTGCCGTGGGCCCAACGTGAGCACCGTCGCCAACCGGTCCGCATCGGTCTCGCCCGGAGCGAATTCGCGCAAAGCGGGCGCGGAGAAGATCGCGTAGTCCGTCAGCTTGAGGATGCCGGGCAGGGCTTCGCGTGCGCCGAGATCGACGTCGAGTACGGTGGTAACGCCCTCTTCGCGCGCCTTGGCGAAGGTCGCGCGCAGACCCTCCAGCCAGCGCACGTCACCCAGCACGATGTCGGCTTCCTTGACGCGCTCGAGCGGCAGCCAGCTCGTGCCCGAGGGCATGCCGGCGTCACGCTGCCCGACGATCAGGCGCTCGCCTTTGTCGTCGACGATAATCGCAGAGGTGGAGGAGCGGGCGCCTTCATAGGAGAGCAGGTAGCGCACGTCGACGCGCTCGGAGCGGAGCCCCGAGCGGATCGCGGCCCCCGCGGCGTCATCGCCGGCGCGGCTCCACAGCTCCGCGCGGCCGCCGAGACGTGCGATGGCAACGGCGGCATTTGCGGCCATACCGCCACCCGCCTCGACGTGCTCCAGCGCCCGGACCTTGGTCGGCTCGGGTGGAAACGCCTCGATGCGGTAGATGCGGTCGAGCGCGGCTTGGCCGACGCAGATGACCCGTTTTCCTGCTGGCATTTTTTCGAAACTCTAGAAAAAGCAAGAAAGCCTTTAACATTCATAGGCGTGGAAGCCCATCGAAATCAGGCGGAGGGGGGCCGGGCTCGGATCTCGCGCTGCAGGTCGCCAAGAGCGTCCGGCGTGTCGATATCGCGGAAGATGGCGTCGTCCGGCATCTCGACCTCGCGGACGTTCGCGGCGAACGCGGACAGGAGCTTCTTGGCGCCGGCGTCGCCCGAGAGGTCGGCCATTGGGGCGAAGGTTTCGCGCGGCCAGATCACCGGGTTGCCCTGCCTGCCGCCGCGTACCGGCACGACGATCCTGCCGGGTTCGAATGCGGCGAGGAGGAATTCAAGGTGGCGCGCCTCCAGCAGGGGCATGTCGCCGAGCATGACGAGAGCCCCCGCAACGCCGGCTGGAAGCGCTGTGATCCCCGCCTTGAGGGATGTGCTCAGGCCGAGCGCAAAGTCCGGATTGTGGACGAAGGCGACGTCGAGGCCGGACAGGGACTGCCGCACGGCATCGGCCTCGTTGCCGGTGACGACGATGACGGGCTGCGCTTGGGCCTCCAACGCCGCACGCACGACCTTGCGCAGCATGGGCTCGCCGCCGACATCCGCCAGTAGCTTGAAGTGGCCCATGCGCGAGGAACGGCCGGCCGCGAGCACGATGGCCGCGATGGAGGGCTGCCCGGTCATCCCTGGTCCCGCATGATCGGCGCAGTTCCGCCTTGCTCGGCGAAGCCGAAGAGATCGACCGGATCGGCTTCGACGGCGGGCCGCAGGTCCGCCGCGCCGATGCCGAGCAGGCGGAAGAAGCGCCCGTCGACCTCGCGGGCGAGCAGCGCTTCCGCGCTCTCGGACAGGACGGCCGCCTTCTGCGTCGGGTGGGCAAGGCGGCGGTTGCGGGTGACGACCTTGAAGTCGGCCGTTTTCAATTTCAGGACAACGGTGCCGGCGGCGAGGCCCTTGCGGGCAAGCTGGGCTGCGACGCGTGTCGCCAGCCCGCGTCCCGTCTCCAGCAGTTCGTCGAACCTCGACGTATCGCGCCGGAAGGTCGTCTCCGCCGAAATGCTTTTGGTCGGGCGGTCGGGCGTGACGGTGCGGCTGTCCTCGCCGCGCACGAACTGGGCGAGACGGCTGCCGAACTTTCCGTAGCGCGCGACGAGGGCCTGGGCTGGCAGCGCCTGCAGGTCGCCGATGGTGTTGAAGCCCGCCTCTTCCATGCGCTTGGCTGTCGCGCTGCCGACGCCATGAATTTTGCGGACGGACAGGGGGGCGAGGAACGCGATCGCTTCCGCTTCACCGATGACGGAGAAGCCGGCTGGCTTGCGCAACTCGGACGCCAGCTTGGCCATGAACTTGTTGGCGGCGAGCCCGATCGAGACCGTGATGCCCACCTCGCGTTCGACGCGCCGGGCGATTTCGGCCAGCGCCTCGGCCGCGCAGGTCCCGCGCAGGCGGTGCTCGTCGGCGAGGTCGAGATAGGCTTCATCCAGCGACACCGGCTCGATGATCGGCGTTGCCGCGCGGAAGATCTCGCGGATCTCGCTACTGACGGCTTTGTACTTCGCCATATTCGGCGGGATGACGACGGCCTCCGGGCAGCGTTCGAGCGCCTGGAACATCGGCATCGCCGACCTGATGCCGAAGCGACGGGCGATGTAGCACGCCGTGGTGACGACACCGCGCCCACCCGGATGCCCGACGATCAGAGGGAGCGGGGCCAGGTGCGGCGCGTCACGCTTCTCGACCGAGGCATAGAACGCGTCGCAATCGACGTGGGCGATGGAGAGCGACGCAAGCTCGGGATGGCCGAGCGTGCGCTGAGACCCGCAGGTGGGGCAGGCGGCCGTCGCTGCGTCGATCAGCGTCGCGCAGTCGCGGCACAGAAGCCATGGCATCGCGCTCGCCCTTGCTATTCCCGATTCGTTCTCATGGAGCATACGCGGCGGCGTGCCCGTCTTCCAGAGGCCCAGGCGGCCCCGGTGGAAATGGGGAGCAAAAGGGAGAACTTCCGGCAACACCCGTCAAAGTTGGCGAAAAGGCCGGGATTGGGGCCGCAGCTGCCTCGGTTCAGTCACGACCCACTGCATAAGGTCCAGCCCGCGCGACGACGGCGATACTGCCCGTTGCGCACGTCATGCGGCTCCCAAGGATCATGCTCCCGATGCTCGACCGCTCCGCGCTTCCGCGCTCACCCGTTGTTCGCTTTATCAGCTTCTTCGTCCTGATGTTTCTGGCGCTCGTGCCGCCAGCGCTCGCCGAGACAAAATTCTCCCACGCCGGCGTCGAGGCCGACGCCAAGCGCTACGAGGCCTACCTCAAGGCCAATTGGAGAACGGGGAGCAAGTCGGCGAAGGAGTTCCGCGACGAGGGCGCGAAGGCGATGGCCGCGGGTGCCGACTTCCGGGCGGCAGCGCGTGGCTACGCGCAGGCGGTCGTTGCAGATCCTAGCGACAGTGATGGCTGGACCAACCTGGCGCGCGCGCTGCTCGCGATCAAGCCCGACAATTCGAGCGAGCGATACGAACTCCCGGCAAACGCCTCGGGGGCGGCGCTGATCGGCTACACGCGCGGCAAGAGCAATACCGAGAAGGTCGGCGCGCTCTGGATCCTGCACGAAGCGCTGAAGCGGCGCTCCTACTTCCGTCCCGCCATCGACGCGCTGGCGGCCTCCCTTTCTATCGCTGAGAACGACGAAGTGCGCGAGGCCTACGACGGGCTCGTCAGCCAGCACGGCTTCCGCATCCTGGAATACAAGGTCGAGGCGGATTCGGAGTTGCCGCGCCTGTGCATCCAGTTCTCCGAGCGGCTCGCGGCCGGCGTCACCGACTGGGCGAAGTACTTCAAGATCGATGGCAAGGACCCGCAGTCAGTCAACGCGGAGGCGCGACAGATCTGCCTCGACGGCCTGAAGCACGGCCGGCGGTACGAGGTGAACGTGCGCGAGGGCCTGCCGTCGGCAATCTCGACCGAGAAGCTTTCCAAGTCCGCCGACTTGTCGGTGTACGTGCGTGATCGTGCGCCGACGGTGCGCGTGACGGGGCGCGGCTACGTACTGCCCAATCGCGGCCAGCAGGGCATCCCGCTCGTCACGGTGAATACCGAGAAGGTCGGCATCGAGGTCTATCGCATCGGCGACCGCAACCTCGCCCAGACGCTGCAGAGCGGCGACTTCCAGCGCCAGATCTCGAGCTACGACGTCGAGACGCTGAAGGAGAAATCCGGCGCGAAGGTGTACGAAGGCGAGCTCGTCGTCGCGCAGAAGCTCAACGAGGACGTGACGACGGCCTTCCCCATCGCGGAGGCGATCCCGAAGCTGCAGCCGGGCGTCTACGTGCTTACGGCCAGCATCGACACGGGGCGCGAGCGAAACGGCTATCGCCAGCCCGCGACGCAGTGGTTCATCGTCTCGGACATCGGGCTCACGACCATCAACGGCGAGGACGGCATGCACGTGTTCGTGCGCTCGATCGCCGACGCCACGCCCGTCGTAAACACGAACTTGCGGCTGCTCGCGCGCAACAACGAGGTGCTCGGCACCGCCAAGACCGACAGCCGCGGGTACGCGAAGTTCGATGCCAGCGCCAAGCGCGGTGAGGGCGGGCAGGCGCCGGCCGTCGTTGTCGCGGAGACCGATGGCGACTACGCCTTCCTCGACATCACGACGGCGGCCTTCGATCTCACGGATCGCGGGGTTAAGGGCCGCACGACACCGGGGCCCATCGACGCGTTCGTCTACACCGACCGTGGCGTCTATCGCCCAGGCGAGGGCGTGCACCTGACGGCGCTTGCGCGGGATCGCGCGGGGCGCGGCTCGGGCGTACCGCTGACGCTGATCTATTCGCGTCCCGACGGCGTCGAGCATTCGCGCGTATCGCTGGCGGATGAAGGTCTCGGCGGCCGCGCCACGAAGTTCAACCTCGCGGGCGGCGCGATGACCGGCACGTGGCGCGTGCGCGTGCATACCGATCCCAAGGCCCCCGCGGTCGCGCAGGCTTCTTTCCTGGTCGAGGACTTCGTGCCGGAGCGGCTGGAGCTGAAACTCGATCCCGCGGTCACGGCGCTGACGCCTGAGATCCCGGGGAGCGTCAAGGTCTCGGGCCGCTATCTCTACGGGCCGCCGGCCGTCGGTCTCGCCATCGAGGGCGAGATCGCCGTGAAGCCGATGACGCGCGATGTGCCGGGCTTCCCGGGCTACAAGTTCGGCGCCGCGGACGAAGCCTTCGCGCCGATCCGCAAGCCGATCGAGGGCCTGCCTGCGACCGACAACGACGGTAAGGCCGACATCCAGGTCGTGCTGCCGGCGCTGCCGCGGACCAGCAAGCCGCTTGAAGCCGACGTGATCCTGAAACTGCGCGAGTCCGGTGGGCGCACCATCGAGCGCACCGTCAGCCTGCCCGTCGACATGAAGACGGCGCGCATCGGCGTGAAGCCCGGCTTCACCAACAACCAGGCGCCGGAGGACGATATCGCGCACTTCGATGCGATCGTGCTCGACGCGGCGGGCAAGCGCGTCGCGGCCAAGGGCGTGAAGTGGGAGCTCCTGCGTCTCGACCAGCGCTACCAGTGGTACTCGCGGGACGGCTCATGGAACTACGAGCCCCTCACGTCGACGCGCCGCGTCGGTGGCGGCACGATCGACGTGAAGGACAGCGAGCCCGCGCACATCTCGGCGCGTCTCAACTGGGGCCGCTATCGCCTCGAGGTTTCGACCGGCGACGGCCTGCTGACGAGCTACGTGTTCTCGTCGGGCTACTATGCGGACGAAGCCGCCGACAGCCCGGAGATGCTCGACGTGGTGCTCGACAAGCCCGCCTATCGCGCCGGCGAGACGGCACGCGTCAAGATTGCTTCGCGCACGGGCGGCCGCGCCCTCGTGGCGGTGCTCGGTTCAGGGCTCGCTGCGTCGCAGGAAGCTGACATCCCGGCCGGTGGTGGCGAAGTCTCGGTGAAGGTGTCGGAAGACTGGAACCCCGGCGCGTATGTCACCGTGATGCTCTATCGCCCGATGGACGAGACGGCGAAGCGCATGCCAAGCCGCGCGCTCGGGCTCAAGTGGCTCGCCATCGACCAGTCGCGGCGCACGCTCTCGGTGAGCGCGGAGATGCCGGAGAAGGTGAAATCCGGAACGCGCGTGGTGCTACCCGTGAAGGTGCAGGGCCTCGCGGAGGGCGAGGAGGCTCGCGTGACGGTTGCCGCGGTCGACCTCGGTATCCTCAATCTCACGCGCTTCGATACGCCGAAGCCGCAGGACTGGTTCTACGGCCAGCGGCGCATGGGCGCGGACATCCGCGATCTCTACGGCCGGCTCATCGACGGCATGCGGGCCGAGCGCGGCAGGCTGCGCTCGGGCGGTGATGGCTCCGCGTCGGGCCTCACCATGCAGGGCTCGCCGCCGGTGGAAGCCACGGTCGCGATGTTCTCCGGCATCGTGAAGGTGGCGGTGGACGGGACGGCGCAGGTGCCCTTCGACATGCCGGATTTCAACGGCACGGTGCGCTTCTCGATCGTCGCCTGGAGTGCGGGCAAGGTCGGCTCGGCCTCGAAGGATGTGATCGTGCGCGACGCCGTGGCGGTCACGGCGGCAGCGCCGCGCTTCCTGACGCTCGGCGACAAGGCGCGTCTCGAAATCGCGCTCCATAACGTCGAGGGCAAGGCCGGGATGTATACGATCACCGGCCAGTACGAGCAGGACGGTTCGGGCAAGAGCCAGCCGGGGTTCGAGCGCGCGATTGTGCTGGGCCAGGGCGAGCGCAAACGCGAAGCGTTCGAACTCACGCCCTCCGACGTGGGCCTGACGCAACTCGCCGTGCGCGTTACCGGGCCTGACGGCATCGACATCGCGCGCAAGCTGACCTTCGACGTGAAAGTGCCGGCGGGCGACGTGCGTCGCCTGACCGTCAGCTCGATCGCCAAGGGCGGCAAGCTCACGCTGTCGTCGGACCTCTTCCACGATCTCGTGGCGAAGAAGTCGCGCCTGACGGTGACGATGGGGCCGTCGGCCGGGTTCGACGTGCCGGGCCTGCTCGCCTCGCTCGATCGCTATCCTTATGGGTGCGCCGAGCAGACGACGAGCCGGGCCCTGCCGCTGCTCTATGTCAACGACGTCGCCCGCCGCATCGGCATCGCCAGCGACGACCGCATCAAGGAGCGGATCGAGAAGGCGATCGAGCGCGTGCTCGACATGCAGGATGCCTCCGGTGCCTTCGGCATCTGGGGCCCGTCCGACGGCGATATCTGGCTCACCAGCTACGTCACGGACTTCCTGACGCGGGCCAAGGAGAAGGGGCACAAGGTGCCTGACCTTGCCTTCAAGCAGGCGCTCGACCGGCTGCAGAACTTCATTGGCTACGCGAAGGACTTCGAGCAGGGTGGTGAGGGGCGTGCCTATGCTCTCTACGTGCTCGCCCGCAACGGGCGGGCGCCGGTGGGTGAGCTGCGCTACTACGCCGACACCAAGCTCGAGAACTTCTCGACGCCCTTGGCGCAGGCGCATCTGGCAGCTGCCCTCTCCATGACCGGCGACAAGCCGCGCGCGGAGAAAGCAATGGCCGCAGCGCTCAAATCCGCGGGCGAGCCGGCCGACGTCGTGATCCGTCGCGACTATGGCACGGCGATGCGCGACGGCGCGGCGCTCATTGCGCTGGCGTCGGAGGCAAACATCGCCAAGGGCGAACTGCCGCGCATGGTCGATATCGTCGCCAAGGCCTACAAGGCGAAGTCCTATACCTCGACGCAGGAACAGGCGTGGATGTTGCTCGCCGCGCGGGCGCTGAGCGAGGAGGGGCAGAACATGCGTCTCTCCCTCAATGGCGAAGCGCACAAGGGCCAGCTCGTGAAGGGGCTCTCGCCGGAGGACCTCAACGCGGGCGCGCTGACGATCGTCAACCAGGGCGAGGCTGCCGTCGATGCCGTCGTGTCGGTGATCGGCGCGGCAATGACGCCGGAACCGGCCGTGGAGCGCGGCTTCAGCGTCGAACGGACCTACTACACGCTCGATGGCAAGGAGGTCGATCTCAAGAGCGCGACGGGTGGCACGTCGAGCCTCAAGCAGACGGATCGCCTGGTCGTGGTGCTGAAGGTCAAGGCCGCGGAAACGGGAGGTCGCATCCTGCTCGTGGATCGGTTGCCTGCCGGCCTCGAGATCGAGAACCCGCGCATCGTCGACAGCGGCGACCTCAAGAGCCTCGGCTGGCTCAAGACGACGCTCAAGCCGCAGCACAGCGAGTTCCGCGACGATCGCTTCGTGGCCGCGTTCGACTTCTTCGGCAAGTCGAACCGCCGCAACAGCGATGGCGATGACGACGACACGGAGCCGGCCTCGGAGGCGACGGTCGCCTACGTGGTGCGCGCCGTGACGCCGGGTTCGTTCGTGCATCCCGCGGCAACGGTCGAGGACATGTACAACCCCGAGCGTTTTGCGCGCACGGCTTCGGGCCGGCTCGAGGTCACGGCGAAGGACTGACGTGTTGAAAGCCTCAACGATCGTCTCGTACGTAGATGTGGGCGGCGTGCGGCTCTCGCCTCTGGGTCCCGGATATTTGCCTTCGGCAAATTCCGGGATGACAGGGGGTGATTGCGGCACCCACCACATGTCATCCCGGCCGGAGCGAAGCGGAGAGCCGGGACCCAGGACGCAAAGTGCGGAGGGCCGAATGTCACATCGCTCAGAGCAGCTTCAGAGGCGGCTGTTCGCGCTCTGTGCGATCGCAGTGGGTACTATCGCGGGAAGCGCGATCCTCTATAAGCGCGAGGCGCAGCGCATCGATCTCGGCCGTGCGGAGGCGCTGTCGGTGGTGGTGCTCGACCGTGAGGATCGCCTGCTGCGCGCCTACGCCACGAAGGACGGTCACTGGCGGCTGCCTGTCGAGGTGAAGGACGTCGATCCGCGCTACTTCGCGCTGCTCACGGCGTACGAGGACAAGAATTTCCGCTCGCATCGCGGCGTTGATCCGCTGGCGATGGTGCGTGCCGTGGGTTTGCTTGCGCGGCACGGTAAGCCACTCTCGGGTGGCTCGACGCTGACCATGCAGGTCGTGAGGTTGCTCTCAGGCGAACACGAGCGATCGGCCGGCGGCAAGCTGCGGCAGGCGTTCCGGGCGATCGCGCTCGAACGGCGGCTGACGAAGGACCAGATCCTGCGCGCCTACCTGCGCCTCGCGCCGATGGGCGGCAATGTCGAGGGCGTGCGGGCGGCGTCGCTCGCCTACTTCGGCAAGGAGCCGAAGCGGCTGTCGATCGGCGAGGCGGCGCTGCTGGTGGCGCTGCCGCAGTCGCCGAAGCTGCGTAGGCCTGATCGTTTTCCGGAGACAGCACGGCGTGCGCGCGATCGTGTGCTGGCCCGTGTGGCAGCGGCCGGCATCATCTCGGCGGAGGAAATGCGGCGTGCGATGGCCGAGCGCGTGCCCGCGGCGCGGCGCGAATTCCCCATGCTCGCGCCGCATCTCGCCGACCAGGCGCTGGAGGAGCGCAGGGGCGCGCTCGTGCATCGTCTCACCATCGATGCGTCCGTGCAGAAGGCGCTCGAAGCGCTCGTCAAGGAGCAGGTCGGCGACGTTGCGAGCAAGCTGTCGGCGGCGCTGGTCGCGGTCGACAACCGCACGGGAGAGATCATCGCGTCCGTCGGTTCGCCCGGCTATCTCGACCAGGCACGTGCGGGCGCCGTCGACATGACGCAAGCCGTCCGTTCGCCCGGCTCGACGTTGAAGCCGCTGATCTACGGCCTCGCGTTCGAGGCAGGCGTCGCCCATCCCGACACGCTGATCGAGGACCGGCCGACGCGGTTCGGCCTCTACGTGCCGAAGAATTTCGACCAGGACTGGCACGGCACCGTGAGCGTGCGGCTCGCGCTCGCGCAGTCGCTGAATATCCCGGCGGTGAAAGTGCTCGATGTCGTGGGCCCGGCCAAGCTGCTCGCACGGCTGCAGCAGGCGGACGCGCATCCGGTGCTGCCCAAGGGCGCCGAGCCGTCGCTTGCCCTGGCGCTGGGCGGGCTCGGCATGCGGCTGACGGACCTCGCCGGCCTCTACGTTGCGCTGGCGCGGCAGGGCGAGATCGTGCCGCTGCGCGTGCGCCGCGACTTGGCTGCCCCTGAGAAGGCGCCCGAGCGCAAGCCGCCGCTGCTTTCCCCCGTGGCGGCCTGGTACGTCACGGACATCCTGCGCAACGCGCCTGCCCCCGCCAATGCCAAGCCCGGCGAGATCGCCTACAAGACCGGGACTTCCTACGGTTTCCGTGACGCGTGGGCTGCGGGTTTCGACGGGCGGCACACGATCGCCGTTTGGGTCGGGCGGCCCGATGCGACGGCGACGCCGGGGCTTGCCGGCCGCACCGCTGCCGCGCCGATCCTGTTCGATGCGTTCGCGCGCATCTCGCGCGCGCGGACGCCGCTGCCCGCGGCACCATCCGGCGTGATCAACACCGCGTCCGAGCCGCTGCCGATGCCGCTGCGGCGGTTCCGCGAGGCCGGCGAAAACGGCGGACGCGACTGGACGGCGTCGGATGCCTACGTGTCGCCGCCCGTGCAGATCGCCTTTCCGCCGGACCGTTCGGAGATCGAAGCCGAGGAGGGCGAGACGCAGGCGATCACGGTGAAGGTGGAAGGCGGCACGCTGCCGCTGACGTGGCTCGTCGACGGTGTGCCGGTCGAGAGCGCGGATCCCAATCGCAGAGAAGCCACGCTGCCGGCCGGCACGCGTGGCTTCTATCGTCTGTCGGTGATCGATGCGCGGGGACGCGCCGATCGCGTCACCGTGCGTCTCAAGTAGTCTGCGTCAGGCGCGGGCGCGGATCTTGCGGACTTCGCCCGATGTGGCGTTGCTCTTGACGGCTGCGACCACGGCGGCCGTTTCGGGACGCGCGTTGCCGTTCGCAGCGGCGCTGGCCGCAAGCGCATCGGCGCGGGCGGCCTCGCCCTTGGCCTCACGGAACCAGGCGGCGAGGAAGTCGAGCAGCACGCGCATGCGCGGCAGGACATGCTTGGAGCTCGGGTAGAGCGCCCACACGGCCGCGTTGGTCGAGACCTCGAAGTCGGGCAGCAGCACGACGAGCTTGCCGGCCTTGATCTCGCCCAGCACCTCGAGTTCGGACGCGCGAATGACGCCCAGGCCCTCGAGCGCAGCGTGGCTCAGCACCTCGCCGTTGTTGGAGCGCAGCGAGCCCTTCACGCGGACGCTGGTTTCGGCGCCGTTCTTGCCGAACGACCACTGCCAGCGGTCGCCCAGGACGAGGCAGTCGTGACGGGCCAGGTCTTCCGGCCGCTGTGGCTTGCCCATGCGGGCGATGTAGGACGGGGCGGCGACGATCACGGCGCGGTCGGGCGCGAGGCGCTTGGCGATGAGGGAAGAATCCGACAGCGCACCCGTGCGGATGGCGACGTCGTAGCCCTCCTCCTGCAGATTGACCTGGCGATCCTTGAGATCGACCTGGACCTCGATCTCCGGGTAGCGGCGCATGAACTCGCACAGGGCCGGTGCGATGTAGCGACGGCCGAGGCAGGCGGGTGCAGCGAGCTTCAGCTTGCCCTTCGGCTTCGTCACCTTGTCGTCGACGCTGGCGCGGGCCGCCTCGATCTCCGAGAGGATGCGCTCGACATGCAGCAGAAACGTGCTGCCCTCTTCCGTTATGCGGATGGAGCGGGTCGTGCGGTCGAACAGACGGGCGTGAAGCTCGTCCTCGAGGGCCTGGATCCGCTTCGAGATGGTGCCGGGCGTGAGGCCCAACTCCGTGCCCACAGCGGACAAGTTCTGAACCGCTGCCACGCGCGCAAAGATGCGCATATCCTGGATGTCCATTTCCACGCCCCTAGGTTCCGGTGCTGATGCACGGTTGGTTCGGTTGACTGCGGGCGCCTTTTGGCATGCGCCTTCGGACTGATGGGACACGAACGATTTCAGAAACCCGGCGACGAGCGATGGCCGCCCGACCTGTCGCCCTGCATCGCCTGCAAGAGGAAACCGACGCGACAACTGCCGGATGTCTGCTTACTTCCCAGCACACTGTAGCTGTGATCACAGTCGCGTCAACCCGAACTGCAGCGAGATTTGCGCAGATTGCAGAGCTCCGAAAAAAGCTGCCCGCAAATGAAATGGCTGCAGATTTTATTTCGCACTTGCGTAATGTTTTCGGTGGCGCGCGTATCGTTGCGTGAAACAAATGCTTCGCAGCTCGCGGCGCCTGTGGCACCCAGAGGCTGAGCCACACAGGACATCATGCAAGGCATCTCGATCGTCGTTCCGGTCTTCGCGCTCGTGGCCATCGGCTACCTGTGCGCACGCTTCCGGCTCTTCAGCGACAGCGCATCAAAGGGGCTTTCCGAATTCGCGTTCGGCATCGCCATGCCCGCGCAGCTTTTCCGTACAACGGCTGGTGCCGGAGCGCCGGGCACGGACACGTTCGCGCTGTGGGGCGCGTACTTCGGAACGGTGCTGATTATCTGGGGGCTTTCGCTGCTCTTGACGCGGTATGTGCTGCGACGAACGGCAGCCGACGGCGTATCCATCGCCATGAGCGCGGTCTATGGCAACGTGGTGATGATCGGCCTACCACTGACGGTCGCCGCGCTCGGGGACGCAGCACTCGTTCCCATCGCGCTGATTCTCTCGCTGAATACGCCCGTGCTCTGGCTCGTCGGGTCGCTCAACATGGAGTGGGTCGACCGCAAGGAGGGCGCGTCGTTCGCGTCGGTTCTGATGTCGCTTCTGAAGGACCTCTCGCGCAATCCGCTGATCCTGTCGATCGTTGCGGGCGTGGCATGGGCCGCGCTCGGGCTCGGCTTCTATGATCCCGCCGCGAAGGTGCTCGACCTGCTCGCCTCGTCCGGTGTTCCGTGTGCGCTCGTAGCGCTGGGGGCGACGCTCGTACGCTTCCGTATCCAGGGGCAGCTTCCGACGCTGACCATGATCGTCGCGCTCAAGCTCGTCGTAATGCCGGCCATCGCGTGGGGCCTCGCGTATCACATCTTCCGGCTGCCGCCGCTGCAGGCGGCGGTCGTCGTACTGCTCTGTGCCATGCCGGCAGGCGCCAATTCGTTCCTTTTCGCGGTCCACTACAACCGCGTCGTAAATTCCGCCTCGGGCGCCGTTGCGCTCGGCACGGCGCTGGCGCTCGTCACCACGGCAGCATTGCTGTCGGTGCTGATCGGGAAGGTTTGACGCTAATTCAGTATGGTGAGGCGGATCTCGTACAGAGAGCGCGACGTGACCTCGCAGACGTAGCTTGCCGAGAGGCTCGGAACGCGCAACTCCAGGATCGTCGGCACGAGGGTGGTGTTGGGCAACTCGACCACGGCACGCTCGCGCGAGAGTTCGCGGACCGTGCAATCCAGTACGCAGCGCTTGTTCGCGAAGACGATCTTGCCGGCGAGGAACGTGCGGCCGGACGGCAGACGGGCGAGAGAAGAACGCATAAAAAACCCCATAACGAAACAGAACGTAGGGATTTTTTAATATCGCCGGCGTCGCCAGCCAACGGCAACCCATCGGCAAGTTTAATCGGAAAGTGCTGACCCGCCTGGAATGGGGATGCTCTGTTCAAAGAGCGATTGCAGGACGCGCGGCAGCATCTCGGGAAGATCCTCGGCGATCAGTCCACGTCCGAAATTTTGCGCGGCTTCGCCGTGCAGCCACACGGCGGCGCAGGCCGATTCGAACGCCGGCATGTGCTGGGCGAGGAGGCCGGTGATCAGGCCTGCCAGCACGTCGCCCGATCCGGCGGTCGCGAGCCATGGCGGCGCGTTGGCATTGATCGCGGCGCGGCCGTCGGGATGCGCGATGACGGTGTCGGGGCCTTTCAGAATCACCACTGCGCCGCTCGTGCGCGCGGCGGCGCGGGCCCGCGCGAGCTTGTCGCCCTCGATTCCGGGGAAGAGGCGGCGAAACTCGCCTTCGTGCGGCGTCAGGACGACGGGGGCACTGCGGCCCCCGATGGCGCGGAAGAGCTGCTCCGGGTTCGTATCGATGTCCGAGACGCGCGGCATGAAGCCGAAGGACGATGCGGCCGTCGCTCGTTCGCCCGAGGGGCCTGCGAACGCGGTCAAGGCATCGGCGTCGAGCACGACGGCGGCCTCAGAAGCCAGGATTGCCAAAACGCTCCGTGCCGTCGTCTCGTCAGAGCCTGCGCCCGGGCCAATTAGGACCGCGTTGCGGCGCGTGTCGGCGAGGAAGTCGGCCACGCCGTTCGGCCCGAAGGCGATCCGGACCATGACGGCGGTCTCGTGCACCGCGTTGATCGCCGTCGCAGCCGGACTGCCGATCAGCGTGACAAGGCCCGCGCCGACGCGCAGGGCCGCGCGCGCACCGAGCCGGGCGGCCCCGGTCGTCTCAGGCCCGCCCGAGACGACGACGGCGTGTCCGCGCACGTACTTGTGAGCCTCGGCGTCGGGGGAGGGGAAGGCCGGCCGCCAAAGGGCAGGACCATTGGCGAAGGTGTCCGGCCCGATGGCCTTGAGGACGCTTTCCGGGATTGGGATGGGAGCCAGGGTCACGCGGCCGCAAAGGCGGCGGCCGGGGTAGAGGAGGTGGCCCGGTTTCAACCGGAAGAAGGTGACCGTTTCGTCCGCCTCGACCACGGGCCCCTGCGCCTGCCCCGTCGAGCCGCTCAGGCCGCTCGGCACATCGACGGCAAGCACCCGGGCGCCACCCTTCCGGCGGACATTGATGGCCTCCACGGCCGCCACGGCGTCGCCGGCCAGAGGGCGTGCGAGCCCCGCCCCGAACAGGGCGTCTACGATGATGTCGCCAGCCTGGATGAGGTCGGCCGTCAGGGGCTCGGTGCGGCCCTGCCAGCGCTGCTGCATGGCCCGGGCGTCCCCCTTGAGGGCATCGACCGAGCCGAGCAGGCCCAGCCGGACGGCAAATCCCCTCGCGGCCAGCAGGCGGGCCGCGACGAAGCCGTCACCACCATTGTTGCCGGGTCCGCAGGCGACCACGATGGTCTTTCCGGCCCCCGGGCCGGCAAGGGTGGCCGCAGCCTCCGCGACGGCCGTGCCGGCCGCCTCCATCAGGGCGAGGCTGCTTACCCCGGCCAGAACTGCGGCGCGGTCGGCGACGGCCATCTGGTCGTTGCTGAGGAGCTGCATGGGGCGCCTCCGATCCTTGTTCGAACACCGGCTCCGGAGAGGCGTCCGGCGGGCGTCCCCAGCGGCCCCGAGGGAGTGAACGGGCAAAAAACAAGCAATTGCCAAGGGCTCGGGCAAATCTGCCCGTTTTTCACGCGGATTCCTGCCCTTGTGCAGCCGAAACCCCTTTACTCACCTATCGATCTGGGGTCTATCCATTTGGCATGCGGCATGCTTACCAAGCGTCATCGCACGCTTGCGGCGGCCAGGGTCGCGATAGCCAGGCCTCGGCGTGCGCCAGGTCGGGAGGTCCGGGATAGGCATGAAGAAGATCGAAGCAATCATCAAGCCGTTCAAGCTCGACGAAGTCAAAGAGGCCCTGCAGGAAATCGGACTTCAGGGCATCACCGTGATCGAGGCCAAGGGCTTCGGCCGGCAGAAAGGCCATACCGAGCTCTACCGCGGTGCGGAATACGTCGTGGACTTCCTGCCCAAGGTGAAACTGGAAGTCGTGCTGGCCGACGAGATGCTGCCCAAAGCCCTGGAGGCGATCCAGAAGGCCGCGCGGACCGGCCGCATCGGCGACGGCAAGATCTTCATTTCCAACGTCGAAGAAGCGATCCGTATTCGCACGGGCGAGACCGGCTCGGACGCGATCTGACGTCCGTCGCTCGCGCGAAGGTTCCCGCACCGATCCTGCTGTGCTAAAGGGCGCGCGTTCCACGCGTGCCCTTGGTCGTCGAGGGCTGGCCGCCAGATCGGCCGCGCGCACGTCCACACGGTGGGACAGCAGGTATAACTTCAGATCCAGAAAAGAGACCCAAGGGGAAGAGGCATGGCTGCACCAGCACCAAAGTCAGCTGCAGACGTTCTGCAGATCATGAAGGACAAGGACGTCAAGTTCCTGGACCTGCGGTTCACCGACACCAAGGGCAAGATGCAGCATGTGACGGCCGATGCCTCGTGCGTCGATGCCGAAATGTTCGCCGACGGATATGCCTTCGACGGCTCCTCGATCGCGGGCTGGAAGGGCATCGAGGCTTCCGACATGACGCTGATGCCGGACCCGGCCAGCGCCCACATCGATCCGTTCTTCGCGCAGACCACGATGGCCATCTTCTGCGACGTGCTCGAGCCGTCGACGGGCGAGATGTACGAGCGCGACCCGCGCTCCATCGCCAAGCGCGCCGAAGCCTACATGAAGCAGTCGGGCGTGGGCGACACGATCGTGTTCGGTCCCGAAGCCGAGTTCTTCATCTTCGACGACGTGCGCTTCAATACCGATCCCTACAACACGGGCTTCAAGCTCGACAGCGTGGAACTGCCGTCGAACTCCGGCACGCAGTACGAGATGGGCAACCTTGGCCACCGCCCGCGCACGAAGGGCGGCTATTTCCCGGTGCCTCCGATCGACAGCGCGCAGGACATCCGCTCCGAGATGCTCTCGGTCATGTCGGAGATGGGCGTCGTCGTGGAGAAACATCATCACGAGGTCGCCTCCGCGCAGCATGAACTCGGCATCAAGTTCGGGCCGATGGTCACGCTCGCCGACCACATGCAGATCTACAAGTACGTGATCCACCAGGTGGCTGCCGCCTACGGCAAGACCGCGTGCTTCATGCCGAAGCCGATCTTCGGCGACAACGGCTCGGGCATGCACTGCCACCAGTCGATCTGGAAGGACGGCAAGCCGGTGTTCGCCGGCAACAAGTACGCCGACCTCTCCGACACCTGCCTCAGCTACATCGCCGGCATCCTGAAGCACGCCAAGGCCATCAACGCCTTCACCAACCCGACCACCAACTCTTATAAGCGTCTGGTGCCGGGCTACGAAGCGCCGGTGCTCCTCGCCTACTCGGCGCGCAACCGCTCGGCATCGTGCCGCATCCCGCACGTGACGAGCCCGAAGGCGAAGCGCATCGAGGTTCGCTTCCCCGATCCGGCGGCGAACCCGTACCTCGGTTTCGCGGCGATGCTGATGGCGGGCCTCGACGGCATCCAGAACAAGCTCCATCCCGGCGAGGCGATGGATAAGAACCTCTATGATCTGCCGCCGGACGAACTGTCGAAGATCCCGACCGTCTGCGGCAGCCTGCGCGAGGCGCTCGAGTGCCTGTCCAAGGACCGCGAGTTCCTGAAGAAGGGCGGCGTCATGACGGACGACATGATCGACGCCTACATCGAACTCAAGATGGCCGAGGTGGAGCGCTTCGAGATGACGCCGCACCCCGTCGAGTTCGACATGTACTACTCGGTCTGAGCGAAGACCGGCACACGGCACAGGAAAGGGCGGTCCTTCGGGGCCGCCTTTTTCTTTTCTTCCGTGTGCTTGCAGCTGGGTCTTGATCTCGCTGTCAGGATACGATCAAACAAGTCTGCTAGGGGACCGAGGTCAACGTGTTGCGTGCCATCTGATGACCTCGACCAGCCGACCGAACCAGACCATCCGCAGGGAGTTCAGCCGGACTACCGGTGCCATCGCCGTGACGGCGCCCGGCCCCGACGTCCTGTTGCAGTCGATGCAGAACCGCGCACTCAACGCCATGCAGGACTTCACCGGCGCGCTCGGCACGCTCGTGCCGGCCCTGCGCGAGGAGCGCCCTGCAGAGACCGCCTCGCGCAACCCGCTGCTGCTGCCGGCGCTGCTTCTCGCCTACGTCACGGCGATGATGGTGTTCTCGCTCTGCGTCAGATGCTGGGCGCCGCTCCACACCGACATGACGGAGATGGCCGCGTGGGGGCAGCAATTCCAGCTCGGCTACAGCAAGCACCCGCCGCTCGCAGCCTGGGGGGCCGGTGCGTGGTTCCTCGTGATGCCGCACACCAACTGGAGTTTCGAGCTGTTCGCCGTGCTCGTCTCGGCGCTGGGGCTTGCCGGCATCTGGGCGACGGCGGGGCTGTATCTCGATAGCCGCGGCCAGCGCCTCGCCATGCTGCCGATGATCCTGACACCGGCTCTCACGACCTGGGCCTTCAAGTACAACGCCAACTCCATCCTGCTCGCGCTGTGGCCGTGGACGACCTATTTCTTCCTCGCCATGCTGGAGCGCTCGCGTCTGCGCGACGCGGTGCTCGCCGGGTGCCTCGCAGGGCTGGCGATGCTCGGCAAGTATTACTCACTCGTTCTGTTCGCGACGCTGTTCGTGGTGCTGCTCATGCATCCGCGGCGCAACGCGGTGCTTTCTTCGGCTGCGCCTTACATCGCCGTTCTGGTCGGCCTCGTGGTGATCGCCCCGCACGTGTGGTGGGTTTACGAGACGGGCGCCTCGACCATCGCCTATGCGATCGAGAAGACGCATTTCGATATCGCGGACTCGCGCGCGACGACGCTGCGCTCGGTCGCGGGCAGTCTGCTGACGCTGCTGGGCCCGGCGCTGTTCATGGCGCTGGCCTTCCGTGACGACCGGGCAGGGCTTACAGGGCGTCTCGGCCAAGGCCTGCGCGACCCGGCACGGCGCTGGTTCATCGTGCTCGCCTGGGGGCCTCTGCTCTTCACGGTGCTCGCGCATCTCGCGACCAACATCCGTATCGGCGGAGACTTCCTGATCCCGGCGTTCCTGATGGTGCCGCTCGCCTTCCTGGTGCAGCTGGGGCCGCCCATGCCGGCGCGTCCGGCCGTGCGCCTCACGGGCGGCGTGCTGGCCGTCCTCCTCATCGGCGCGGTGCTGTCACCGGCGATCGGTGTCGCGGCCTTCCTGACGCAGCGTCCACCCGGCCTCGAGCCGCGCGCCGAACTCGCGGCGGCCGTGACCGACATCTGGCGCGGGGCCACCAAGACGCCGCTCAAGCAGGTTACGGGCGTCGAGCGCATAGCCACCGCGATCACGTTCTACAGCGACGACCATCCCGACTATCTCGACGGCGCCAAGACGTTCCAGTTCACGCGGGACGATCCGCGCATCGTGCGGGACGGGCTGGTATTCGTGTGCGCCAGCGAGGACGCGGAGTGCCTTGGCCACGCCCATCGCACGCTCGGCGAGGACGGCGTGCAGCGCTATACCTACACGGGCTCGCACCGGGTGTTCGGCTACGCCGGCCCAATGTCTTCGTTCCAGATCTTCCTCGTCGCGCCGCGCGCGGAAACGGCGAAGTAAAGCCCGCAGTCTTCAGAAGAAGAGCAGGAAGCCGGCGCACAGCCCGCCGCAGACCATCCACCACAGGCGATGGCGCAGCAGGCGCGCCCACAGCGCCAGGCGCTCGGGAATGCTGCGCCAGTCGAAGCGGGCGATCCAGGACAGCCCCAGCCCCGTGACGAGACCGGCGACCCAGCCCGCGCCGGCCGGCATAAGCGTCGGAAGAAGACTGCGTGCGGCTTCTCCTGCCTCGCGCGGGTCTGCCGCGGGCATCAGCATGACGAGCCCAAGCGCCGTTGCGGCGATGGCCATGTACACGAACAGGCGGCCCATGATCGGCTTCCCGACACGCACTCCACGATGCGTCAGGGTAAACCGGGACGGCAAACGAACCCTTAACGGGAGCTCTCAGAGCAGGCCGAGGTCGGCCAGGTCCTTGCGCAGCTTGGGCGGCATCTCGACGATATCGCCGGCGGACTTCCCGTCGAGATCGGGGGGCGCGTCGGCCGCGTCGAGGTAGCGCCAGCCCTGGAAGGCGCGCCGCGGCACGGGACGCACGGGCACGAGTTCGTTCTTGAGGACGAGATGGCAGCAGGGCGTGCCGTCGTCGCGCGTGCCCTCCTCGATGCCGATCAGAGGCTGGCGCACCTGGATCACGCCCTTGATCACCCAATAGAGCGAGCCGCCGTCGAGAAGCTCCTCGCGGCGCTTGGGCGTCTGGAAGGTGCGGTGGAAGATCTGCGGGCGCTTCTCGCCCGCCTTGCGCCGCGCTTTCAGGCGTTCGCTCTGCCAGTCGCGCAGGTCGTCGATGGAATCCGCGCCGACGCAAAGCTTGACGAGATGCAACGCCATTCCCGGTCCTTCCCCTCGCAGCGTGTCGAGACTGCCTGCCCCTTGAGCAACATGCCCGCGAAGCCGATCACCTTGCGATCTTAGCCTTTTCCGCCCTTGGCTGTCACAGAGGGGCAGGCTTAAGCTGGGGATAGCCGCAGCCCTAACGCAGGATGCTTCCCATGACGCAGAGCAGCAAGCCGTTCCTTTCCCGCCGTTCGCTTCTCGTCGCAGCCGGCGCCATGTCTGTCGCCGGAGCTTTCCCGCGGGCCTTTGCGCAGGCCAAGATCAAGCCCGCGGCCGACACCGCACTCATCGTCGTCGACGTGCAAAACTGCTTCGTGCCCGGCGGAAGCCTCGCCGTCAGCAAGGGCGACGAGATCGTGCCGCTGATCAACAAAATCGCGAAAGCGTTCCAGAACGTGGTGCTGACGCAGGACTGGCACACGCCGGGCCACGTTTCGTTCGCCTCGGCGCATCCGGGCAAGAAGCCGTTCGAAACGGTGAAGCTGCCTTACGGCAACCAGATCCTGTGGCCTGACCATTGCGTGCAGGGCACGGACGGGGCTTCGCTCGTCAAGGGTCTCGACATCCCGCACGCGCAGCTCGTCATCCGCAAGGGCTTCAACCCGAAGGTCGACAGCTACTCGGCCTTCATCGAGGCCGACAGCAAGCTGAAGACGGGCCTCGACGGCTACCTCAAGGGCCGCAACATCAAGGCTGTTTATGTGGTCGGCCTCGCGACCGATTTCTGCGTCGCCTGGACGGCGATGGACGCGCGCAAGCTCGGCTTCGCTGCAACCGTGATCGAGGATGCCTGCCGCGGGATCGATACGCAGGGCTCGCTGGCGGCTGCCTGGAAAAGCATGGAGAAGGCCGGCGTCAAGCGCATGCAGTCGAGCGAACTGGCCCTCGACGCGTAGGTGCAACTGCGAGGGCCAGGTGGCGCCATCGGCAGTGCGAAGGCGGGGAGGAGCGTCGCAGCATGGCCCAGGGCACATTCCACGGCGTGTTTCCGTATCTCGTGTCGCCCATCGACGCGGGTGGGCGGGTGAAGGACGCCGTGCTGACGCGGCTGTGCGAGGATCTGATCGCGGCGGGCGTGCACGGATTGACGCCGCTGGGATCGACCGGTGAGTTCGCTTATCTCACCTGGGCGCAGCGGCGGCGGATCGTCGAGGTGGTGGTGGCGGCCGCGAAGGGCCGCGTGCCTGTCATCGCGGGCGTCGCCTCCACGACGATTGCCGACGCGCAGATGCAGGCTCGGGAGATGCAGGGCATCGGCTGCGACGGCGTCCTCGCCATCCTGGAAGCGTATTTCCCGGTGCCGGACGACGGGGTGCAAGACTATTTCAGGGCGATCGCCGATGCCGTGACGCTGCCCGTGGTGCTCTACACCAACCCGAACTTCCAGCGCTCCGACCTGTCGCTGCCCGTGATCGACCGGCTCTCGCGCGTCGACAACATCGTCGCCATCAAGGACGCCTCATCCAATACGGGGCGGCTGCTGTCCATCCTCAACCGCGTGGAGGGGCGCATCGATGTATTCGCGGCGTCGGCGCACATTCCCGCAGCCGTGATGCTGATCGGCGGGAAGGGCTGGATGGCGGGCCCGGCGTGCGTGGCGCCGCGGCAGAGCGTTGCACTCTACGAAATCTGCAAGGCGGGCGACTGGGCCAAGGCGATGGCGCTGCAGCGCGAGATGTGGAAGCTCAACGAGGCGTTCGCGCGGCACAATTTGGCGGCGGCCATCAAGGGCGGCCTCGAGATGCAAGGCTACGACGTCGGCGCGCCGCTCGCGCCGCAGCCGCCGCTCTCGGCGCAGGGGCGCGAGGATGTCCGCGCGGCGCTGACGCGGATCGGGGCGCTGTAGTTCTCGCGAGGTTCAAGTCGGCAAGCCTATAGCGACGCCTTCTCCCTCTCCCCGCCTGCGGGGAGAGGGTCGGGGTGAGGGGCAGCGACATATTCCGGGCTCGGAGCAAGTATCTGCCCCTCACCCTAACCCTCTCCTTATTCCGCTGCGCTGCATGGGGAGAGGGGATTCAGGGATGGCAAATCGATCGGGTTGGCCAACGCGGTCGATTGGCTCGTTGCCCTTGGCAGTGCGAGGTTCTCGCCGCTTGTCGTCCTCGGGCTTGTCCCGAGGATCCAGCCATCAGCGGGCGCGACGGTCTGGGGCTGGATGGCCGGGACAAGCCCGGCCATGACAAAAGAGCAGAGGTCCCTGCGCGCAGGCAGGACGCGTCTTCAGCTCTTCTTCACGTTGGCGATGCGGGTGGGGACGCCGAATTCCTTGGCGCAGACTTCGGCGAGGGCGGCAACGCCGGCGCGGATCGTCTCGTGGCTGGGATTGGCGAAGCACAGCCGCAGGCGGCTCTTGGCGTAGGCCTTGTCCGTCGACCATTCGGGGCCCGGATTGATGGCGATGCCGGCGGCTGCGGCGACCTGGAACAGGTGCTGCGTGTCCACGCTGTCGGGCAACTTCACCCAGAGATAGATGCCGCCGGGCGGATCGGAAAACTCGGCCGACGTGCCGAAGTTTTCCGACAGCGCCTCCATCAGCGTAACGAGCTTGGCGCGGAGCGCCTTGTTGAGTACCGGCACGTGGGCTGCGAAATGCTTGGTGCAGAATTCAGCAAGCACCATCTGCTCGAGCGCGCCCGAGCCCGCGTCGGTCTTCAGCGCCTGGATGCGCGACAGCGCCTCCCACTTGGCGACGATGTAGCCCACGCGAAGCGCCGGCGCGACGGACTTCGAGAAGGAGCCGATGAAGATCACGCCCTGGCCTTCGGCGAGCGCGTAGAGCGCGGGCGGACGCTCGCCGCTCCAGACGAGATCGGAATAGCATTCGTCCTCGAAGATCGGCACGCCGTAGGCCTGCGAGAGGGCCAGGAGTTCGCGGCGGCGCGCCAGCGGCATCACCGAGCCGGTCGGGTTCTGCACTGTGGGAATCGTGTAGATGTACTTGGGCCGGATGCCCTTGGCCTTGAGATCCTCGAGGGCTGCCTTCAACGCGTCGATGCGCAGGCCGTGCTCGTCGAGTGGAATGCCGACGACATTGGCGCCCGCCCGCGCAAGGCGGGTGAGCGTGCCGCCGTAGGTGTCGCGCTCGACGATGACGGTGTCGCCGCGGGCGACCAGTAGCGCGTTGACGAGATCGAGGCCCTGCAGCGAACCCGAGGTGATCATGATCTCGTCGGCGCTGCAGGTCATGCCCGCGTGCGCCTTGAGTTTCTCGGCGAGCCAAGTGCGCAAAGGCCTGTAGCCCAAGGGCCCGCTTTCGAGCCCGTAGGTGGCGAGCGTGCGGCCCTCACGCGCAATCACCGCATCGGCGGCTGCGCGCAGCGCTTCGACCGGCACGTTGGCGGGGTCGTTATGGCCACCGACGAAATTGTACTTCGGGAAGCCTGCGTACTTCGGCACCGCGGCGGGCAGGTCGCGCACGAAGGACTGCGAGATGTCGACCGGCTTCGTGCTCATGCGCGTGTTCCTCAGTGGCGCGTCAGGCTTTCGCCTTCGCGCGATTGGCTTCGAGCCGCTTGTCGACCAAGGCGACAATTCCGTCGATGACAGGGTGGCGCAGGCCCTTCTGCGCCGCGATCTGCTGCACGAGCTTATCGGCTCGCTCGATGTTCGGCACGCCGTTGTTGAGAGCGCGGGCGGCGGACGCAGGTCGCGACAGGCTCTCGGCAGCGGCCGCATACTTCTCGAAGGGGACGAGATCGCCCGGCGCGGCGCCGAGCTTCACGCAGAGATCGTTGACGAACTCGTAGACGGAGCGCGCTTCCGCGATATTGGAATGCACCGCTTCCTGTGCGGTGCGCATGCCGTCCGGCGTGATACAGCGGTAGTTGCCGGCGAGCAGCATGGCCCACTTGGCGAGCGGCACGAAGATCGAATCGTGCACGCGCAGCTTCACGGGAAGCTCGATGGGGCCTTCGGGCGCCTGGAAGCGGACGGCGTCTACATCTTTCTCCAGTTGGCGCAGGAGGGCGGTGTGCTTGTCGTCGGCGAAGCGCGCGACCTTGAAGTTGGTCGGCAGCGTGACCTGCAGGACGTTGACCTTCTCCTCCGGCGGGCGGATCGCTTGCGGATCGGGGCTGCACAGGGTCAGCATGCCGGGGTCGAAATTGTCCCACACGCTCGCGTCGGTGTAGGCCACGCGCAGGCTGTCGGCCGAGAGGCCCGGAATGCGCTTCATGTAAGGGAGCGGTGGCATGTTCATGATCGACATGCACGGGACGCGGCCGCACGCCACCTGGTCGAGGAGCTCCCGCACGCCCGGGGAACGATACTGCGGCTCCTGCATGGCGAGGCCGACGAGATCGAAGGCTTTCACATCGACATCGGCGGGACCGCAGGCGCGGACCTTGCCGGGCAGCTTGCGCGAGTCGATCTCGACCTGCTCCTTGCGCCCCTTGACGGGCATGCGCACGCGGAAGCCCTCAGCATTGATGAGGTCCGCTTCGGCAGGCAGGCAGACGAGCGTGATCGCATGGCCGCCAAACAGTAGTTTGGACGCGAGGAGCGATCCGTACGACGCTCCCATCATGAGAATGTTCATAGGACCGGCCATGCGCGCCTCCTCGCCAGCATCTCGCGGGCGGGACCCTAGGCCTCGACGCGCAGCGCCGCAACGCGGGGACCGCGGAGTTTTCACGACAGGAGTTTTGCCGATCGCTTATTCGCATCTGCGAAGCCGAACGCCGCGGACGGCCGTTGTGCCGCCCACGCGACGTCCAGCGATGCAGACAGTCACTCGGACGCGGGCGTCTGCTCGTCCGTCGTGCGGGCGGGGCGCCGGCGGCCGCGCTCGGCGCGCGAGCGCTCCGACAATTTGCGCGCGGTGTCTTCCACCTTGCGGGTTGCAGCCTCGAACGCATCGCGGATGGCGAGTTGGATCTCGTCGTTGCCCGTGCTCACGGCGCGCTCGTGCGTGATGATGATCGGCTTGCGCGCGGGGACCGACAGCTCGATCTTGATGAGGTAGGCCAGCGGCCGCTGCGCATTGCGATGCGAGGCCTCGATCACCACGCGCGCCCGCGTCAATCGCTCGAAGTGCTTCGACAGCTTCGCGACCTTCTCGCGAATTCGCGCCTCGAGCGCCTCGCTCTTTTCAATGCCGTGGAAATGCACCTCGGTTTGCGTGGGCATGGGACCAGGAACCCTTTCTTATCAATCGAGCGATGTCCGCCCCCCAACATCAACGTACGCTCGGAAAGCGGAAGTTCAAGACCGAAGACGGCGTGGTGCCTTCTTCGGTCTGAACCCTAGTCATAAAATTGGCGGAAGCTGCTGATGCATATCAATTCGCGCCGCTGCAACCTGTGGCGGGCACTAACTTTTCGCGTGCGGTCTGACGTCCGTCAGACCGCTACCTTCTCGTCTTCCAGCACTTTGCGGACGGCCGGGCGCGCGACCATGCGGTCGCGGAACGCGCGATAGTTCTTGAGTTCGGCCATGGGAAAATCCGCTGCGCGCCGCGTCGCCCACGCATAGAATACAAGACCATACGCATCGAGCACGGAGTACGCGTCGCCGAACCACTCGCGGCCTGCAAGCATCCCGTCGATCTGGCGCAAGTAGGTCGTGAACGAGGCGATGCCGGTTGCCTGCAGATTGGGATGTGCCGTCTCGTCGGTCGCGTAGCGGCCGGGCCGGCTGATGTGCGCCCAGGCCGGATGCACACCGGCCGCGAACAGGCCGATCAGCGACAAGGCCTTTGCCTCGCCCATCTCGTCCTGCGGCCACAGCCCGAACTTCTTGCCGAGGTAGGGAAGGATCGCCGTGTTCTCGGTGATGACCGTGCCGTCGTCGAGCACCAGCGCCGGCACGCGGCCGTTGGGATGGATCTTGAGATAGGCCTCCGTGCGCTGCTCGCCGCCTGCAAGGTTCACGCGCTGCGCCTCATAGGGCTTGCCGCCTTCCTCCAGAACGATATGCGGCGCGAGGGAACAGGCGCCGGGGGAATAGTAGAGCTTCATCAGTCATCTCTCCTGGAGACTATGGGACGTGGGGAAGGAAGGCCGACGCGTTTGCGCGCCGGCCGCGCCTATTTTGCCTTGTAGGCCTTGGCTTCGGCAATGATGGCGGCAGCATCGAAGGCGTTGATGTCGTCGATGAGATCGTTGGTGATGATGTCGCCCGTCGCGATCTTCTCC
Source organism: Hyphomicrobiales bacterium (assembly GCA_003963125.1). Classification (GTDB taxonomy): domain Bacteria; phylum Pseudomonadota; class Alphaproteobacteria; order Rhizobiales; family Hyphomicrobiaceae; genus AWTP1-13. The sequence goes on along the minus strand of RXJK01000404.1, from coordinate 2,208 downwards.
TTGAGCACGCCCTGCTCCGTCAGCCACGCGAGATAGGCCGTGTAATTTGCTTCGACGTTCTCGCCCCATTTCTTGCCGCCAACGGGCTCGAAGGGCCAGTTGCGGGCGCGCGCCTGGAGCGTGGCGAGATCGTCCTTCATGGCGGTCGCCTCGTCCTTTCCGGTCGCCTTTGTCTGCGGAAAAACTTCCCACAGGATGCGGACGGCGGCTTCGGGGTTGGCAATCGCGAAGACGCTGCCCATCGCATAGCCCTTGGCGAGCGCCACCATCTCCTTGCGCTTGTCGCGCAGCGTCTCCTCGAGCGCGACGAAGCCGTTCGAGGGGAACTTCTTGATCTCGGGATGCTCGAGGTAGCGCAGCTTCGCCCCCGCGTTCTCGGCCAACGCATACTGTGTATCGAACTGCGACAGCGCATCGACCTGCTTGGTGGCGAGGAGCGCTGCGGTCTGCGCGCTTTCGCCGGCGACGACGATCTTGACGTCCGTATCGGGGTTCATGCCCGCTTGCTTGGCGAGCGCGCGCGCCACGATCACGCCGGCGGACGCCATCGAGGTGACGCCGATCTTCTTGCCCTTCAGCTCGGTGATGGACTTGACGGTCGACTCCTCCGGCACGGCGATGCCGTAGATGTTGCTCTGGTAGGCCGTGTAGAAGAATTTCGCCTTCACGCCCCGCGGACGGATGATCGCCAGCGGCTCGGCGGAGGGCAGCGAGGCCATCAGTTCCTTCGTGGCGACGAGCTTCACGCAGTCGGTCGAGCCCGGCAGCGGCACCGGCTCCACCTTGATGCCTTCCTTGGCGTACCAGCCGAGCTTGGTGGCAATCGCATAGGGGGCCGCGGCCGAGCTCAGCGTCTTTGCGCACCAGCCGACACGGACGACGGTCTGGGCGGAAGCCGAGCCGACCGATGCCATCGCCGCGATCAGGGCAGTCGACGTCAGGGCGATCAGGCGTTTCATTTCCCTTACACTCCTTTGCTCGTTGCAGTGCGCTCGCCGGCATCGCTGTCGCGGGAGGTGTCCCAGAACAGCATGCGCCGGCGCACCAGGGCCACGGCGCCGTTGAGAACGAGGCCGAGTACGGAGAGGATGAGCAGGACCGAGAACTGGCCCGCGACATCCATGTTGAAATTCATGCTCTGGATGAGCATGCCGAGGCCCTGCTCGGCGCCCACGAGTTCGGCGACGATGGCGCCGATCAGCGCGAAGATCATCGCGATCTCGAGGCCGGCGAAAATGTAGGGCAGGGCGTTCGGGAGCTGGAGCATCGTGAAGATCTGCCAGCGGCTCGCCGACAGCGAGCGCATCAGGTTGATGCGATCCTCGTCCGCCGAGCGCAGGCCGACGATGGTGTTGACCATCAGCGGGAAGAAGGCGACGAGGGCCGCGCTCACCACCTTGGAAGCGAGCCCCAGCCCGAACCAGACGATGATAAGCGGCGCCAGCGCCACCTTCGGCATGGCCTGGAACATGACGATGATCGGATAGAGGAAGTATTCGACGGTGCGCGAGAGCGCCACCACGGTGCCGAGCGCGAAGGCCAGCGCGCAGCCGACGACGAAGCCGGCAATGGTTTCGCCGAGCGTCACGCCGAGGTGCCCGAGATAGAGGTTGCTCGAGACGCCGTTGACGAAGGCCCAGAATATCTTGCTCGGTGCGGGCAGGATGTAGGCCGGCATCTGGAAGGCGATCACCGCCCATTCCCAGAGGCCGAGCAGCGCGAGCATCAACAGGATGCGCAGGATGGCGGAGACGGCGGTGCCACGCATCAGTCGAGCCCTCCAGCGGTCGTGCCGGTGCCAGCGTTGAGCGCGTTGCGCACGCGACGCACGTAGGCGCCGAAGGCTTCCGTGTTCATGACGTCGAGCGTGCGGGGCCGAGGCAGGTCGACCTTGAACTCGTCGCGGATCTTGCCGGGGCGCGCCGTCATGACGATCACGCGGTCGGCGAGGTAGACGGCTTCGGCCGTCGAGTGCGTGATGAAGATGACGGTCTTGCGCCGTTCGAGCCAGATGCGCTGCAGTTCGACATTCATGCTCTCGCGCGTCATGGCGTCGAGCGCGCCGAAGGGCTCGTCCATCAGCAGGATAGCGGGGTCATGGAGAAGCGCACGGACGATGCCGACGCGCTGTTGCATGCCGCCGGACAGTTCGCGCGGATACCGATCCTCGAAGCCTTCGAGGCCGACCATCTTGATGAGGTCGCGCGC
>RXJK01000093.1 GCA_003963125.1 Hyphomicrobiales bacterium | reverse complement strand
AGCAGACATCCACAAGGTGCCGCTCGATCTTGGGCCGATGCCTAAAGGCTCCTATGCCGAGGTGGTCAAGGGTCCGATCCGGCGCCTCGATGGCACGACGCGGGCGCTCAAGATGGATGATGCGCTCGTTGATGCGCTGCTCGCAGACATCGAGGCGGGAGTAGCCAAGGACGCGCTGCCGCTGCTGGCGTTCACATTGGAGCGGCTTTACGAGGAATATGGCGCCACTGGCCACCTGACGCTGGATCACTTCAACAAGCTCGGCCGCGTCAAAGGCTCGATCGAGGCGGCAGTAGAACGCGCCTTCAACGCGGCAGACAAGGACAGCCGCATTCCGCGTGACCGCGACGCGCGTGTTGCGCTGCTGCGTCGGGGCCTCATCCCGTGGCTGGCCGGCATCGATCCCGACACCAAGGCCCCCCGGCGGCGGGTGGGGCGGCTGAGCGAAATCCCCCCCGAAGCGCGCCCGCTGATCGACTTGCTGGTCGAGCAGCGATTGCTCTCGACCGACGTAGCCAAGGACACGGGCGAGACCACGATCGAACCGGCGCACGAGGCGCTGCTGCGCCAGTGGGGCCTCCTCCAGGGCTGGCTCGAAGAGGATACGGGCCTGCTCACCGTTCTCGACGGCATCAAGCGCGCGGCGCGCGATTGGGCGGCCAACGCCAAAGATCGCTCGTGGCTCTCGCACAGCGCGGATCGGTTGCGCGCCGTGGACCGGCTCTTGGCACGTCCCGATCTCGCCGCCAATCTTGAGCCGACCGACAGGGCCTATGTGAGCGCCTGCCAGCGCGAAGAGCGCTCGGCCCGTAGCCGAGCCCGGCGCGTCAAGGTCGTTTTCGGGGCGCTGGCGGCGTGCATCATCGGGCTGCTTGCGCTTGCGGCCACCGGAGTGCTCGAGCCCAACGCGCTGAAGGTTCAGGCGCGGCGGCTTGCCGACCTCTACGCGCCGGCCGTTGCGGGCCTTCCCGGCCCGCTGAGCGCCGAAAAGGAACACGGGCTTAAGTCGGGTGACCGCTTCCAGGAGTGCTGGAATTGCCCGCTGATGGTGGTCGTACCGGCCGGCGTATTCAGGATGGGCTCGGATGAGAAGGACGACGAGAAGCCGATCCACACGGTGACCATCGCCGCGCCGCTGGCGGTCGGGCGGTTCACCATCACGTTCGACGAGTGGGATGGTTGCGTTGCCCATGGAGGGTGTCCTGCGCGTGGCGTCGCTGGCGCCAACTTTGGTCGTGGCAGACAACCGGTGATAAATGTGAGCTGGAACGACGCTCAGCTCTACGTCAAATGGATCTCGAAGCTCACAGGGAGGACTTACCGACTGCTGACCGAGGCTGAATGGGAATATGTAGCAAGGGCCGGGACGGAGACTCAGTACTCGTTTGGTGACGACGAGAGTGCTCTTGAGGACTACGCGTGGTTTAGTGACAATTCCGAGGGCCACGCGCATCCTGTTGGCGAGAAGAAGCCTAACCCGTTTGACCTTTACGACATGCATGGGAATGTGTGGCAGTGGGTGCAGGACTGTTACGTCAAGAGCTATCAAGATGCTCCAGCAAACGGTCGCGCGGTGCCCGACAAAGAAAACTGTTTCCGCGTCCTGCGCGGGAGCTCCTGGGACGGCCGAGCGGTCAGCCTCCGCTCGGCGCGGCGCAGCGGCAACCGACCGGGCCTCCGCAGCATCAACGTCGGCTTCCGTTTGGCGCGGACGTTAAATCCTTGATCGTTCCCTCTTTACGTCTTGCGGCTGGGGGGTGGCCATCGATGACGCGCGACAGCTTTGGGTCCAGAGTGCGCAGCACCCTGGACCGTCAGAAAACGCGGTGTTCTGGGTGCCACGGCGGGGCCTGCGCCTGTTTCGAAGACAGCACGAGAGCCAACACATCCGACCCAACCATCTCACGTCTCCGGACTTTCGATAGGAGGAGTTCAGCGTGCCGCGTCTCTTCATTTCCCACTCATCCACGGACAATATCGCCGCGCTCGCCTTTCAGCGCTGGCTGATGGGGAAGGGTTGGGGGCAGGACGACATCTTCATCGATCTGCACGACATGCAGGCCGGCGAGAAGTGGCGTGAGACGTTGGTCAAGGCCAATGTAGCGTGTGATGCGCTTCTGTTTCTCGCCTCCCCCGAGGCGCTCGACAGCGACGAGTGCAAGCGGGAGGTGCGCCGCGCCGAAGACGATCGCAAGGACGTGATCGTTGCCATCCTGCGCGACCTGACGCTCGACGATCCGCGCCTCAAGCCGTGGATGGACCGTCAGATCATGGACCTGTCCGCCGAATTGCGTGAGGAGCGCGTCGAGGTCGAGCACAAGAGCCGCCGGCACTTCGTCGATTTCAACCGGCTGGCGCTCGAGGCGATCCACGCCAAGCTGATCGATTGGGGGCATGCGCCCGACAGCTTCGCGTGGCCGCCGAAGGAGCGTCCCAATGCCCAGCCCTACCCCGGTCTCGACGCCTTCGACGAGCTGTCGGCGGGCATCTTCTTCGGCCGCGAGGCCGACATTATGGGCGGCATCCGCGATCTCAGGCACATGCGTCATCGCGGCAGCCCTCGGCTGATGGTCATTCAGGCCGCATCCGGCGCCGGCAAGTCGAGCTTCCTGCGCGCCGGGCTGTGGCCCAAACTGTCGCGCACGTCCGAGTTCGTGCCGCTCGCGATCGTGCGTCCAGCCAAGGGCGCGATCTCGGGGCCACAGGGCCTTGGAAAGGGCTTGGAGGAGTGGTTCGGCCGACATCGCATTCGCCGCTCGGCCGGTGCGATCAATGCCGCTCTGATGGCTGGCGATGCAAGGGCGGGCGCCGCCAAGCTTGCCGGCTTCATGACCGAAGCCGCAATGACCTTTACGGAAGCCCAAAGCTTTGCGGCCGAAGGCAGCCGCCCGCACCAGCGTAAATCGGTTCTGCTCGCGATTGACCAGGGCGAAGAGTTGTTCGCGGCCGAAGATGCGGCCGAGAGCGAGCGTTTGATCGCCATGCTGGGCCACCTGCTGGCCCACCCGCCGGAGGAACTTGATCCTTACGTTCTCATGACCATCCGCGCCGACAGCGTCGATCCGCTGCTGCAGCGGGTGCCGGCGCTCGGCATCGACGCGCCGCACATGCGGCCGCTACCGCCGCTTTCACCCTCGGCCTATCGCGACGTGATCACCAAACCCGCCGCTGTCTATACGCGCCGAGTCGCACGTCTCGACATTGAGCCGGAACTCGTTGACGTCCTGGTGAGCAAGGCCACCGGCGCGGATGCGCTGCCGCTGCTGGCCTTCACCCTCCAGCGCATGTTCGACATGTATCACAAGGAGCAACGCCTCACCGTCGCCGACTACGAAGCGATGGGCGGCATCGAGGGCTCGATCGACCGAGCGCTCGCCGAGGCACAGAAGGTGGCGGGCTCAGCGGGAAGCCAAGACAATCTGCGCCGCCTCTTGATTCCGGCGCTTGCGACCTGGGATCCGGTGGCAAATGGCGCAAAGCGGCTCGTTCCCAGCGAAGCAGAGGTTATTGGCGGCGATCGCTCCCACTTGGCGCCGCTCGCCAGCGCATTGGTCGAAAAGCGCCTGCTCACGCGTGGGGCTGGGACTTTTGAGGTAGCGCACGAGGCGCTACTGCGACGTCCATTAATCGATACCTGGGTGCAAGAGCAGAAGGACGCATTGAAACTCCGGGACGATGTGCTCCGAGAAGCATTTGAATGGAGCAGGGCCGGGAAGAACCCGGAGAGCCTAGTCCGGTGGGGTGCGCGATTGGAGAGCGCCCTCGAGTTGCGCGACAATAATGAATTTTCTTTAGGTTTAGCACCTGCGCTTGAGTATCTGGAGTCGTGTCGTCGCATAGAACGCAGCATAGAAACGGCAAAAACACGGCGCCGCAGGCGCACGATTTCGGCGACAATGGCTGGCCTGTTTGTCGCGGCGTCAGTCGCGGCCTACCTCGCCTGGATAACGTCCGTTAAGAACGCGCGGATGCTCGAGAGGGCGGTGACCGGGTCGAGCAATTTCGTGCGCGAAGCCATTCGCGCCAACACTGAGCGAGGGTTGCCGACGTCTGAGACGATCACTTTCGTTCACGCAGCCTACGACATGCTCCAGAGCGTCCGCTCGGTCGGCAACAGTTCCGATAGTGTCATGCGCGTAATTACGAGCGTGGAGATGGTGCTTGCTGACAGCTACGAACAGGTAAACGATCTGGAACAACAGGCTAAGCTGGCCGACGCGGCACTCGAGCAAATGAAGATGCTCGCGCAAGGCCGGCAAGACCCGACGTTCCGGCGCGATCTTGCCCGCGCCTACTGGACGAAAGGGCGCTCGATCAGCGTCAAGGGACGCAACACGGAGGCGCTTGGACAGTTCGAGAAGTGCCTGACCGAAACGTCCGTGCTGTCCGACGATGTGCTGCTCTCGGTTCCCGGACTCGCCTCGATTGTGGCCACCTGCCACCGCGAGATAGGCCTCATCAACCTGGAGCGCAACCTCTACGCCGAAGCGTTCGAGCACGTCCAGCGGTCACTTGCGCTCGCAAAAGCGTCGCTCGAGCGCAACTCAAATACGCGCATACTGCAGGACTTGACCTCGTCCTATCTCCTCAAGGCCGAGCTGCACCGCAATCGCCAAGACTTCGACGAGGCACGCAATACGGTCAACGAAGCGCTCGCCCTGCTCCAAGCAGCCGAGAACAAGAACCCAGAACTCCCGATCAAGCGGTTCCAAGGCGACTTGTACGTTGTTATGGGCGACGTGTCCCTTTTTCAAGCCGACCAAGTCGCCGACAAGGCTGCGCTATACGAGCAGGCACGGGCCGACTTCATGCGGGGTAACACGGTGCACAAAATCCTGAGCAACAGGCCAGACGTCTCGGCGGCAAATGCGTGGGCTTACAGTTTGATCAAAGTTGCCGATGTATCTGCTCGTCAGAAAGACTACCATTATGCCCGGCAAGCCTACGAGACTGCCAAGTCCGCGGTCGAGGAGCCGCTAACCTACGCGCCTGACCAACTCCAGTTGCGTCGAACGCTGAACTACGCGCTAGCTGGCCTTTCCGACGTCCTGACAATGCTGGGGCAGCGGGACGAGGCCATCGAATATGCACTCGAACGCATCGAGAACGACCAGATTATAGTTGCTGCTGATCCAAACAGCGAGCAGCGCCAGCGCTCCCTTGCCGACGGTCATTACTACGTCGCCCAGATGTACGAGGCCAATGCGCAGCCGGAATTGGCCCT
>RXJK01000397.1:14481-28695 GCA_003963125.1 Hyphomicrobiales bacterium | reverse complement strand
TGCTCGATCGCCTGCTGACCAAGTGCTCCGACCACCTGAGCATCTTCTCGGCCCCCGTCGTCCTCGACCGCGACTACGACGTGACCGCCGCCTCCTGCAACGCCGTCCTCGACGTCGTGCGCCAGCACGTGCCGACCGTGATCGTCGATCTCCCGCACACCTGGACACCCTGGGTGCGCAGCGTCCTCGTGCACGCCGACGACATCGTCATCACGGCGGCGCCCGATCTGCCCAACCTGCGCAACGCCAAGAATCTCGTCGACGTCCTGCGCTCCAAGCGCAGCAACGACGTGCCGCCGCGCCTCGTCCTCAACATGGCGAAGATGCCGAAGCGCCCCGAGATCTCGGTCAAGGATTTCGTGGCGGCCCTCGGCATCCAGCCGTCCCAGGTGATCGAATTCGATAGCGAGGTTTTCGGCCTCGCCTCGAACAACGGCCAGATGGTCGAGGAATGCTCGCCCAAGGCCAAGGCCACCCAGCAGTTCCGCGACCTCGCCTTCCTGCTCTCCAAGCGCAAGGAGAACAAGGTCGAGGCCACGAAGAAAACGTCCGCGAGCGCACTCGCACCGCTGCTGGAGAAGCTGAAGATCAAGCTGTGAGGAGTTGAGAGGCGATGTTCGGCAGGCGTACATCCGGCGATGTCGCGGCGCCCAAGCGTCCGGCGCCGGCGGCCGAGGTGGTCAAACCCGCTGTCACACCCGCGTCGGAGCCGAAGGCGGCTCCGGCCGAGCCAGCGCGCGCGCAAGCCAAACCCGAACCGGTAGCCGACGACCGGCGCCATTCCGAAGAGTATTACGACGTCAAGACGACCGTCTTCAACGCGCTGATCGACACCATCGATCTGACGCAGCTCGCCAAGCTGGAAGCCGATGCGGCGCGCGAGGAGATCCGCGACATCGTCGCCGAGATCATCCAGATCAAGAACGTCGTCATGTCGATCGCGGAGCAGGAAGAGCTCCTCGAGGACATCTGCAACGACGTCCTGGGCTACGGCCCGCTGGAGCCGCTGCTCGCGCGCGACGACATCGCCGACATCATGGTCAACGGCGCAGCCACGACCTACATCGAGGTCGGCGGCAAGATGCAGAAGACCGGCGTCCGCTTCGCCGACAACAACCAGCTCATGAACATCTGCCAGCGCATCGTGAGCCAGGTCGGCCGGCGCGTCGATGAATCGAGCCCGATCTGCGACGCGCGCCTTCCCGACGGCAGCCGCGTCAACGTCATCGCGCCGCCCTTGGCGCTCGACGGCCCGACGCTCACCATCCGCAAATTCAAGAAGGACCGGCTGAAGCTCGATCAGCTCGTCAAGTTCCGCTCCATCTCTCCGGAAGCCAAAACGCTTCTGGAAATCATCGGCCGCGTCCGCTGCAACGTGCTGATCTCGGGCGGCACGGGCTCGGGCAAGACCACGCTGCTCAATTGCATGACGGGCTCCATCGATTCCACCGAGCGCATCATCACCTGCGAGGACAGCGCGGAACTGCAGCTCCAGCAGCCGCACGTGGTCCGGCTCGAAACGCGCCCGCCCAACCTCGAAGGCGAGGGGCAGGTCACCATGCGCGACCTCGTCAAGAACTGCCTGCGTATGCGGCCCGAGCGCATCATCGTCGGCGAAGTCCGCGGACCCGAGGCGTTCGACCTCCTGCAGGCCATGAACACCGGCCACGACGGCTCGATGGGCACGCTCCACTCCAACAGCCCGCGCGAAGCCCTGAGCCGCCTCGAATCCATGATCATGATGGGCGGCTTCGCGCTGCCGATCCGCACCATCCGCGAGATGATCGTCGGCTCGGTCGACGTCATCATCCAGGCGAGCCGCCTGCGCGACGGTTCGCGCAAGGTCACCCACATCACCGAGGTCATGGGCATGGAGGGCGATGTGATCACCCTGCAAAACCTGATCGTCTACGAGATCACCGGCGAGGACGCCAACGGCAACCTGATCGGCCGCCACAAGTCGACGGGCATCTCGCGCCCGCGCCTGTGGGAACGCGCCGAGTATTACGGCGAGACCACCCGTCTCGCCCAGGCGCTGGCGATGGCCGAGATGGCCGAGGCACGGCACAATAATGGATAGCGTGGACAACAGCTCGACGATGATGATGGTGGGCCTCGTGCTCGCCCTCGGCCTCACCGCGTCCGTCTATCTGATCCTGTCGCCCTATCTGTCCGGCGCACGGCGCGCACAGCGGCGCATCCAGGTCGTGACGGAAGCACGCGGCAAGCGCGTCGCCATCAAGGTCCAGACCGAGACGATGAACCGGCGCAAAAGCGTCGCCGACACGCTGAAGGACCTGGAAGACCGGCAGCGGCCGAAGTCGAAGCTGACCCTGCGCGCCAAGCTGCATCAGGCCGGGCTCGACGTCACCAACAACTCCTTCTACATCGCGAGCGCCGTGAGCGGAGTCGTGATCGCAGCCGTCGTGATGTTGACCGTCTCGAGCTCGCTGATGGCGCCCCTTCTCGCCGGCTTCGTCGGCGCGTTCGGCCTGCCCTACTGGGTGCTCAACAAGCTGATCGCGCGGCGCCAGAAGAAGTTTCTCGACGAGTTCGCCAACGCCATCGACGTGATCGTGCGCGGCGTCAAGTCCGGCCTGCCGCTCAACGAGTGTCTGGCCATCATCAGCCGTGAATCGCCCGAGCCGGTGGCCGGCGAGTTTCGCGAGGTCGTCGACCAGCAGAAGGTCGGCGTCACGCTGACCGAGGCCTTCGAGCGCATGATGGTGCGCATGCCGCTGCCCGAGGTGCGCTTCTTCGCCATCGTCATCGGCATCTCGCAGCAGGCGGGCGGCAATCTCTCCGAAGCCCTGGCGAACCTCTCGGGCGTGCTGCGCGAACGCAAGAAATTGCAGGGCAAGGTGTCCTCGATGTCGGCCGAAGCGAAGGCGTCCGCCGGCGTGCTGGCCTCGCTGCCCTTCGGCGTGATGGCGATCATCTACATGACCACACCGAGCTTCATCACCACGCTTTGGACGACGACGGCCGGGCAGATGATGCTGATGGTAGCCGGCGCCTGGATGACCTGCGGCCTGCTCGTGATGAAGAAGATGATCAACTTCAAGTACTGAGGACCGGTCGCGGCCGGCGTAGTGGAAGGCAGCCATGTTCGAGGATCTGGCAACCTTGATGAAGCCCGAGACAGCGGTGACGCTGCTCGCGGCCGTCGCCGCGTTCGCGACCGTCCTCACGGTGCTGATGCCCTTCCTGTCGCGCGACAAGCTGACGACGCGCATGCAGGTGATGGCGCTCGAGCGCGACCAGATGCGCAGCCAGCGCCTTGCCGACCTGCAGAAGCGAGAAAGCCAGGCGCGCCTGCGCAGCACCCCGAAGGGGTTCATGCAGGAGATCGTCGAGAAGTTCAATCTGCGCCAGATGTTCGACACCGAAGAGGTGCGCGACAAGCTGAAGATGGCGGGCCTCCGTGGTCAGGCGCCGCTCGTCACCTACATGTTCTTCCGCTTAGCGGCCCCGGCGATCATCTTTCTCGTCGCGCTCTTCTACCTGTTCGTGATCGGCGACTTCGACTATCCGCCGCTGATCAACTTCGGCCTCTCGGTGGGTGCCGGCTACATCGGCTTCTACGTGCCGAACATGTTCGTCGAGAACCTGATCCAGCGGCGCCAGACGGCGATCCGCGAAGCCTTCCCCGATGCCCTCGACATGCTGCTGATCTGCGTGCAGTCGGGCATGTCGACGGAACTCGCCTTCGCCAAGGTCGCGGCCGAAGTCGGCAGCCAGTCGCTCGAACTCGCCGAAGAGCTCTCGCTCACCACCGCCGAACTCTCCTATCTCAGCGAGCGGCGCATGGCCTACGAGAACCTCGGCAAGCGCACCGGCATCCCCGGCGTGAAGGCGGTGGCGATGGCGCTCATCCAGGCCGAACGCTACGGCACGCCCGTGGGGCAGGCCCTGCGCGTGATGGCGCGCGAGAACCGCGACATCCGCATGGCGGAGGCCGAGCGCAAGGCGGCCGCGCTGCCTCCGAAGCTCACTGTGCCGATGATCATTTTCTTCCTGCCGGTGCTGTTCGTGGTGATCCTCGGCCCCGTGCTCATCAACGTCTACGGCTGGCACTGAGCAGCCGAGCGTCGCGGACTTGGCGGGTCGAGCGCTATGATGCGCTCCCAACTGTCATCCCGGATTTGCCGAAGGCAAACTCCGGGACCCAGGGGCCAGAGGCGGAGAAGCGTGGAGGTTCGCCCCCGGGCGAAAGTGTTGCCCTCGACGTCAGGCCGCCGCTTCGTCCAGCAGCTCGTCGCCGATGTCATCAGCGTCGTGGCTGTTGTCGGCGCTCCGGTGCATTGCGCCCGCCGCAGCCTTGAGCCCCTCGATCTGGCGATCGGCATCCTCGGCCAGCGGCTGGTCGCGGCGCAGGACGCTGCCGTCGAAGCACGCGCCACGCTCGATCGACAGGACCCGATGCACGATATCGCTGTCGACAACGGCCGTGTCCTTGAGCGTGATCTTGGTGGCCCTGATGTTCCCCTTGATCTTGCCGTAGACCATGACCTCCTCGGCCACGATCGTCCCCGTCACCTCGGCATCCACGGCGACGATGAGCAGGGCGCAGCGGATGTCGCCGACGATCTTGCCCTCGACCAGGATTTCACCCTCGGTCCGCAGGTTGCCGGCGATCTGGAGCCACGCATCGATCACCGAGCGGCTCGGAGCGGGAACCTTGCGGTTGAAGTTCGTGTAGCTGGCGGCGCTGTTCATGGCCGGCGGTCCTTCGGGTTGCAGACATCGGCACGCTGTCGAGCTTCGATCTGCAAGTCGGCTCTGCAGAATCAAAGCCTTAACCATGATCCCACGCTAGGCCGCAGCCATGAACAAAGTGTTACTGCGTCCTATTCAGAACCAACCGTCAATTGTGCGGTAAGGGCCATGAATTGTAATGGCAAAGCGAGGCCGAGAACGCGCATTGGGAGCGGTACCGCCAACTCCCCATGGACAACGCACACCGCTTTGGGTTAAGAGACGCCACCGCGTGGAGCCCGCTCCAGGCGCGTATGGCGCTGGACCGCATTAGGGCGCGCCGTAGTTCCTTACAGATGTGGCCCGTGGATCAAGGATAGCACCGCTTGCTGGTACAGGTACGCGAGAACAACGTCGACCAGGCCCTCAAGGCGCTCAAGAAGAAGATGCAGCGCGAGGGCATTTTCCGTGAGATGAAGCTGCGCAATTACTACGAGAAGCCCTCGGAGAAGCGCGTGCGTGAGCAGGCCGAAGCAGTGCGTCGCGCCCGCAAGCTGGCCCGCAAGAAGGCGCAGCGCGAGGGTCTGCTTCCCGGCAAGGCCGCAGCCAAGGCTCCCGGTCGCGGTGGTCCGGGTGGTCCCGGCCGTCCGGGTGGACGTCCTGGCAGCGACCGTCCGGCATCGGCTGGCGGTGCAGGCGGCGGCTTCCGCAGCGGCGGCGGTGATCGTGGCCCTTCGTCGGGCGGCGGCTTCCGCAGCGGCGGCGGCGATCGTGGTCCCTCGGCGGGCGGCGGCTTCCGCAGCGATCGTCCGGCCCCGACCGGCACGCGCTGACCTCCGATCGAGTTCTGAGCTTTTGGCCTTCCGGTGGAGACGCCGGAGGGCTTTGCGTTTTCAGCCGTCCTTGCGGCTGTCCTTCAGCGCCGCGAACCAGTCCCGCACCTTGATCTGCGCATCGCGGCCGGGCGAGTAGAGATTGCTGTGCGCGCCGTCCGGAAACGCGACGAGCGTCTTCGGTGGGTTGGCGATCTCGAGCAGCGCCTCGCCCATGCGGATCGGGATGAGGCCATCCTGTGCGCCGTGCAGGATGAGCAGCGGCATGTGCACCTGGGGCAGCACCTTGTCCGTCTCATAGCGATCCGTCAGGAACCACTGCGCCGGCAGGTACGGGTAGGCGAGCTTCGCCATGTCCACGATCGAAGTATAGGGCGCTTCCAGCACCAGCCCCGCCGCCTTGCGCTCCGTCGCGAGCCGCGCCGCCACCCCGCTCCCGAGGGATTCTCCATAGATGACGACGTCGCCAGCATCGACGCCCTCCAGCAGCAGCGCGCCGTAGGCAATGCGCGCGTCCGCCACGTTGTCCTTTTCCGTCGGGCTGCCGCCGCTGCCGCTGTAGCCCCGGTAGGACATCATGAACACGCCCCACCCCAACTCGCGGTACGCCTGGATGCGATGGGCGCGTCCGCCAAGGCTGCCGGCGTTGCCGTGGAAATAAAGGAGTGTCGGCTTGCCGGGTTGTGCCTTCGCGTACCACGCGATGACGCGCACGCCGTCGGGCATCTTGAGCACGCGCTCTTCGACGCCCGGGAGCCCCGCCTGCGCCGGCGTCACGCGCTCGGGGGTGGGGAAATACATCAGCCGCCGCTGCAGCATGTAGCCGGCGAACACCACCAGCACATAGGCGGCAACGAGCCCCGCGAGCACTTTCAGCGTGATGGCCATGAAAGCGTTGTGGGGCAGGCGCGCGTGTACGGTCAAGCGCCGTGCCACCGCAGTGGCTTCGGCAAATCCCTGGCTGAATATTCGACGTGAATGACGCGGCGCCGGGAGGGGTATCGAGCCCTCTCGGAGGCATGGATCGTTAGGCCTCGCATGACGACCACATCGCCCGCGGAGGCGACAAGAACGCGAACTTGGCTGGGCGCCAAGTGGTCTTGTATCTGCGAAGTGGGCACGCGACCTTTACGCCAGGAGCCGTCGATGACCATCAGTGGCCCGTTCTGCTCCCCGCAGTCGTCGAGGTGCAGTCTAAGGATCGCCATCTCGGCCAGGAGGCTCGATGGAGGCTCAACGTGGGGGACACCGCCTTTGAGGCTCCAGGGGCCGAACCCTGCCAACTCGTGCTGCTCCGCGACAGCGATCGTGCGATCCTGGTGCCACGGCACAGCCCAGTTTCTTGCCTCCGACTTGTCGAAGAAGAGGATGCGGACCGGCCTGGCGGTTGCACCCAGAAGCTTGGCTGCAAGCAACCCGAGCGGACCGAAAGCGCAGGCAAGTTCGCTTACGAGAGCATCATCGTCAAAGCCGCGCGCTCCTGCCTGCTTCTGACAAGCGAATGCGGGCAGTGCTCGAAGGGACGCGAGGCGCTCCTCGCTGACGACATCGGTAAAGACTTCGAAGCCGCTTCGCGCGAAGCCCACTGCCGCGCTCAGTGCGCCATGGCCTTGCCGATCTCTTCCGTCATCTTCTTCGCGTCGCCGAGCAGCATCATCGTGTTGTCGCGATAGAAGAGCGGGTTGTCGATGCCGGCGTAGCCCGAGGCGAGCGACCGCTTGTTGAACATCACCGTGCCGGCCTTCCACACCTGCAAGACGGGCATGCCGTAGATGGGCGAGGTCTTGTCTTCTTCCGCCGCCGGGTTGGTCACGTCGTTGGCGCCGATCACGTAGGCGACGTCGGCCTGCGCGAACTCGTTGTTGATGTCTTCGAGTTCGAACACCTCGTCGTAGGGCACGTTGGCCTCGGCAAGCAGCACGTTCATGTGGCCGGGCATGCGGCCCGCGACGGGGTGGATCGCGTACTTCACCTCGACGCCGGCCTTCTTGAGCTGGTCGCCCATCTCGCGCAGCGCGTGCTGGGCCTGCGCGACGGCCATGCCGTAGCCCGGCACGATGATCACTTTCGCGGAGTTTTTCAGGAGGAACGCCGCGTCGTCCGAGGAGCCGAGCTTCACCGGGCGCTGCTCCTGCTCGCCGGCCGGGCCCGCGGTCTCGCCGCCGAAGCCGCCGAGGATCACCGAGATGAAGGAGCGGTTCATGCCCTTGCACATGATGTAGGACAGGATCGCACCCGACGAGCCGACGAGGGCGCCCGTGATGATCAGCGCGATGTTGCCGAGCGTGAAGCCGATGCCCGCGGCCGCCCAGCCCGAATACGAATTCAGCATCGAGATCACGACCGGCATGTCCGCGCCGCCGATCGGCACGATGATCAGCACGCCGAAGGCGAGCGCGATGATGGTGATCGCCCAGAACAGGATGTGCGAGCCGCCCGACTGGCAGAAGCTGTAGATCAGGAACACGAGCAGCAGCGCGAGACCGATGTTGATGAGGTGCCGCGCCGGCAGGATGATCGGCTTGCCGGACATGCGCCCCGACAGCTTGGCGAAGGCGATCACCGAGCCCGTGAAGGTGATGGCGCCGATGGCCACGCCGAGCGACATCTCGAGCAGGCTCGCGCCGGCGATGTTGCCCGGCGTACCGATGCCGAAGGCTTCCGGCGCATAGAGCGCACCGGCCGCGACGAACACGGCGGCAAGGCCAACGAGGCTGTGGAACGCGGCCACCAGTTCCGGCATCGATGTCATCGGGATCGAGCGGGCGATGTAGGCGCCGATACCGCCACCGATGGCGAGGCCGAGGATGATCAGCAGCCACGTCGTGGCGGAGTTGTCGCCGAGCAGCGCGATCGTCGTCACGATGGCGATGGTCATGCCGAGCATGCCGAAGAAATTGCCCTGCCGCGACGAGGCCGGGCTCGACAGGCCGCGTAGCGCTTGGATGAACAGCACGCCCGAAGCGAGGTAAAGCAGGGCGACGACGTTGGGGGACATGGGTCTCTCTCGGGGCTCGTGTCGGGTGCTGCAGATCGAACGCGGGGTGCCGCTGTCGCGGCGAGGGGCCTACTTCTTCGGCCCGTCTTTCTTCTTGTACATGGCGAGCATGCGCTGCGTGACGAGGAAGCCGCCGAAGATGTTGACGGAGGCCATGACCAGCGCGAGGAAGCCGAAGAGCTTCGCCCAGGCCGAGCCTTCTGCCATCAGCGAGACGCCGACGGCCAGCAGTGCGCCGACCACGATCACGGACGAGACGGCATTCGTCACCGACATCAGCGGCGTGTGCAGGGCGGGCGTGACGCTCCACACCACGTAGTAGCCGACGAAGATCGCCACCACGAACACGCAGAACTGGTAGACGAACGGGCTGACGTCGCCGCCCCCGGAGGCCAGGGCCAATTGCGGAAGCATGGCGAGCACGCTCGCCAGGGCCAGCATGCGTGAGGTGCGCGCGATCATCGGTGGCCTCGTCTCAGGCTTTGGGAAGAAGGTTCGGATGCACGATGCGGCCATCCTTGGCGACGAGCGTGCCCTTGATCACTTCGTCGTCCCAGTTGATGGCGAGCGCCTTGGCCTTCTTGTCGAACATGGTCTCGACGAAGGTGAAGAGGTTCTTGGCGTACAGCGCCGAGGCGTTCACGGGCACCTCGCCGGCGAGGTTGAGCGGCCCCGCGATGGCGACGCCGTTGCGCTCGATCACCTTGTCGGGTTCGGTCAGTTCCGTGTTGCCGCCGCGCTCGGCCGCGAGATCGACGATCACCGAGCCGGGCTTCATGCTCTCGATCATGGCGGTGGTGATCAGCTTCGGCGCCGGACGGCCCGGGATGAGGGCCGTCGTGATGACGATGTCTTGTGTCTTGATGTGGTTCGCGACAAGTTCTGCCTGCTTCTTCTGGTACTCCGCCGACATCGGCTTGGCGTAGCCGGCGGCCGTCTGCGCCTGCTTGAATTCCTCGTCCTCGACGGCGATGAACTTGGCGCCGAGTGAGGCCACCTGCTCTTTCGTCGCCGGCCTCACGTCGGTGGCGGACACGATGGCGCCGAGTCGGCGCGCCGTGGCGATCGCCTGCAGGCCGGCAACGCCCACGCCCATCACGAACACCTTGGCCGCGGGCACTGTACCGGCCGCCGTCATCATCATCGGCACGGCCTGGCCGAACATGGCCGCCGCATCGACCACCGCCTTGTAGCCGGCGAGGTTCGCCTGGCTCGACAGCACGTCCATCGACTGCGCGCGCGTGATGCGCGGCATGAACTCCATCGCCATCAGCGAAGCCCCGGTCGCGACGAGTGCGTCGAGCCCCGGCTTGTCGTCGTAGGGTGCCAGGATCGAAGCGACGATGGCACCGGGCTTCAAGGCTTTGATGTCGTCGGGCGACGGTCGGCGCACCGTCAGCAGGAAGTCCGCGCCCTGCAGCGTTTCCGCGCGCGTCTGCGCGATGGTTGCGCCCTGCGCGGCGAGCTGCTCGTCGGAGAAGCGGGAGCGTTTGCCGGCCCCCGCCTGGACGCGCACCGTCGCGCCTAGCGCCGCATAGCGCTTCACCGTCTCGGGCGAGATCGCCACGCGCGGCTCGCCTTCACCCTCGGTCGTCACGGCGATCGTAACCATGCTCTTTCCTGCAAAGAGGCTTGGGGACGCGAGGCGCGTCCATCGAAGCAAGGGTTATGAGGGGAACAACGCTTGGTCTAGGGGACCAGCGACAGAAGATAGAGGAGAACCAGCGCGATGAACACGATCAGGAAGATGGAAGCCTTGATGAAGCCGTTGTACGTGCGCACGTGCTCGGGATAGTCCATGGCCGGATGGCCATTCGAGGTGTCGATGCTCATGAGCCGTTTCCCTGGGCATTGAAGTTAACTTGAGTTCAAGGTCTACGTATCCCAAGCCGGAAGGGGCATCAAGGCCCGCGGCGGCATCGCGCGGGTGGGCGGATCTTTCCCGTCGTGCTTCTTCTCTCGCACGCCCGTCCGTGCTTCTATTGCCCCATAACAAACTCGGCGGGAGGATACCCGGGCGCATGAGCACGCAGGTGCATCAGGCAGCGCAGCTCGATACGGCCGCGCTCTCAACCTATCTCGAAGGCAAGGTTCCAGGTTTCAAAGGTCCGCTTTCGGCCGATAAGACGCCGTCG
The DNA here is from genome assembly GCA_003963125.1 of Hyphomicrobiales bacterium. Lineage (GTDB taxonomy): Bacteria > Pseudomonadota > Alphaproteobacteria > Rhizobiales > Hyphomicrobiaceae > AWTP1-13. The sequence goes on along the minus strand of RXJK01000397.1, from coordinate 18,031 downwards.
GGCCAGTCGAACCCGACGTTTCTCCTGTCTTCTCCAACGGGCCGCTACGTTCTGCGCAAGAAGCCGCCGGGCCAGCTTCTGAAGTCGGCGCACGCCGTCGATCGCGAGTACCGGGTGATGAAGGCGCTCGAGGACACGGATGTGCCGGTGCCGCGCATGCTGCACCTGTGCGAGGACACGGCCGTGCTCGGCACCGAGTTCTTCCTGATGGAGTTCGTCGACGGGGCCATCTTCTGGAATCCGGCACTGCCCGAGCTCGACAAGGCGCAGCGCGCGAAGCTCTACGATGAGCAGAACCGTGCTCTTGCTGCACTGCACATGGTGGACCCTGTGAAGGTGGGACTGGGCGATTTCGGTAAGCCCGGAAGCTATTTCGCGCGCCAGCGCGACCGCTGGACAAAGCAGTACCGCGCGTCCGAGACCGAGAACCAACCCGACATGGAGACCCTGATCACGTGGCTGGTCGAGAACGAGCCCAAGGACGACGGCCGCGTCTCCCTCGTGCACGGCGATTACCGCATCGACAACATGATCTTCAAGCCGGACGGCTCTCGCCTCCTCGCCGTCATCGACTGGGAACTGTCGACGCTAGGGCACCCCTTCTCGGATCTCGCCTACCAGTGCATGCAATGGCGCCTGCCCAATCGCGACGCCATGCGCGGGCTGGCCGACGTCGACCGCAAGGAGTTGGGCATCCCGACGGAGGAGGAGTACGTCGCCAAGTATTGCGAACGGACCGGCCTGTCGCACATTCCGCACTGGAATTACTGCCTGGCGTTTTCCTTCTTCCGCCTCGCGGCTATCGTGCAAGGCGTCAAGAAGCGCGCGCTCGAGGGCAACGCCTCCAACCCGGAGAAGGCGCTGCGCTCGGGCAAGATGGTGCCGATCCTGGCTGGCATGGGCGTCTCGGTCATTTGACGGGAGCCTTGCTGCTCCTGCCAGACCCTCCCGGGGTACGGCGACGCCCGCGCACGTCTGCGTGAAGCCACGAACTCGCGCTTGCAATTGTCTGCATATGCAGATATCGGCGATGGCATGCACTCGGAAAGTCCCAAGCCCCGGCCATCGGCCTGCACCTGCCTGCGCCTGCGCAAGGCAAGCCGGCAGGTCACGCAGATCTTCGACCAGCACTTGGCGCCCTATGGCCTGACGGTCACGCAATACAGCCTCCTCGGCCACCTGCGGGCCCTGCCGGGCATCACCATCGGCGCCCTCGCCGAGACCATGGTCATGGATCCCACGAGCCTCACCCGCTCGCTGAAGCCTTTGGAGCGGCAGCAGTTCGTCCGCGCCGCGGCCGACCCGCACGATCGCCGGTCCCGCCACCTCGACATCACCGACGCCGGCATCGCGGCCTATCAGGCCGCGCGGCCCGGCTGGGAGGCGGCCCAATCCCACGTCGAGCAGGCGCTGGGCTGCGATGGTCCGCCCGCGCTCAACGCGGCCCTCGACGAACTTATCGAGCGTCTGCGGCATGCGCCGCCCCTAAGCCCTTCCACCAGCGAGGTCAGACCATGAGTGCGAACAGCGCGATGTCCCAGGCCCAGGCGGCCGCCAAGGCCGCCATGCCGCTCTGGCTCCTGGTGGCGATTGTGGGAACGATCGTCGGCATCTCCATGGGCCGCGCCCAATCCATGGGGCTCTATCTCCCGCCCGTGACCCAGGCCCTCGGCGTCGGCCGCGAGCCCTACGCGCTGGCGATGGCTGTCTCGCAGCTCCTGATGGGCGTCGGCGCCCCGCTGTCGGGCGGCCTCATCGACAAGTTCGGCGCGGGCCGCGTCATCGTGCTCTGCGTCCTCACGACCATCGCCGGCCTGTATTTCATGTACATCGCCACGACGCCGGCCCATCTCCTGGTCAGCGGCGCTTTGATGGGCATCGGCGTCAGTGGCACGGGCGTCACCTCGCTCGTCGGCACCATCGGCCGCCTCGCGCCAGCTGATAAGCGCCTGAGCGCCATCGCCTCGATCGGCATGTCCGCCGGCATCGGTGGCTTCGTTTCCCTGCCCGTCATGCATTTCATCATGGAGGCGGTCGGCTGGAAGCAGAGCCTGGTCTGGCTGATGGTGATCACGGCGACGCTCATTCCGCTCGCCTATCCGCTTGGCGGCAAGCCGCAAGCCCAGGGCACCACGGCCCAGCGCCAGCAGACCTTCACCGAGGCCATGGGCGAGGCGTTCACGCATCCGAGCTTCTGGCTGCTGACCGGCGGTTTCTTCGTCTGCGGCTTCCACGTCGCCTTCATCATGGTGCACTTGCCCGCATTCGTGGCCGACCAGGGCTTGCCGTCCTGGGTGGGCCCGTTCGCGCTGTCGGTCGTCGGCATTGCCAACATCATCGGCACGTTCATCGCGGGCCAGTCCGGCAAGTTCGTCCAGAAGCGCCAGGGCCTCACTCTGATCTACCTCGCCCGCGCCGTGCTCTTCCTGGGCTTCATCTTCATCCCGCCGTCGCCGGCGAGCGTCATCATCACGTGCGGGTTGCTGGGACTGTTCTGGCTGTCGACCATCCCGCTCACGAGCGGCCTCGTGGCGACGTTCTTCGGCACCACCTGGATGTCGATGCTGTTCGGCTTCGTGTTCCTGTCGCACCAGGTCGGCTCGTTCCTGGGCGTGTGGTTGGCCGGACGCCTCTACGACATGACGGGCTCCTACACCGCCATGTGGTGGCTCTCGGTGGCGCTGGGCGTCGTGGCCGCGATCCTGAACTGGCCGATCTCTGAGAAGCCCGTCGCGCGTCTCGCGACTGGCCAGGCTTGAGCCCTGCCTACGCGCGAAGGCGCGGGCAAATGCTGTGGTGCCGCGGCGCGCGGTGCTTTATCTAGCTCGTTGAGTTCCCTGCGGCACAGAGCCGGAGCGGGCTCTCGTGCCAGATGAGGCGGCGCGACGCCCGGCTTTTCACTTCATTTGTCAGCGAGATCGATATGTCCGTTCAGATCAAGATGCCCGCCCTGTCGTCGACGGCAGACGAGGGCAAGCTCGCCAAATGGCTGGTGAAGGAAGGCCAGCGCGTGCGGGCCGGCGACATCATCGCGGAAGTCGAGACTGACGAGGCGATCATCGAGATCGAGGCGGTCGAGGAAGGCACAATCCTCAAACTGCTTGTCGCGGAAGGCACCTCCGCCATCAAGGTCAATGCGCCCATCGCCATGCTCGAGCAGGGGACGGGCGGTGTCGGAAGACCGGGTATCGCGGCCGCCGCGCCTGCTGTTTCGCCAGCCGCCGCCACCCGCGTCGCGCCGGAAGCCGGACCCAGGCTCGCAGGCCAGGTTGCACCCGCCGCCGCTCCGACGGCCATGGTCCGCACGCGTTTCAAGAGTTCGCTCGTTCCGCTGACGACGCCCGGCATCAAGGCGCAGCCGCAAGCCCCGACCGCGCTGGCGCCCGCTGCCATGCCCGCCGCGCCGGCGAAAACCACCTTCATGCGCGCGCAAGACGTCCAGACCGATCCCGTGACGGGATGGCTGGTGGTCGTGAAGGGCCCCGGTCGCGGCGGTTTCCGCCCCGTCTATCCGGGCATGAATTCCATCGGCCGCGATCCCGCGCAGCGC